>CP154795.1:1840097-2146779 GCA_039565995.1 Propionibacteriaceae bacterium ZF39
TGACCGACAACGATGCGGCCAACCTGGAGATCGGGCTCGTGGCCCAGGGCTTGCGACCCGAGCTCAGGATCGTGACCCGGTTGTTCGACCACGACCTGGCGGGTCGGGTCGAGAACCGGCTGCACCTCGGCACGACCCGGTCGGTGTCGATGGTCGCAGCTCCCGCGTTTGCGGCGGCCGCGCTCGGCCGGCGAACCGAGGTCGTCTATTCGGTCGGCCGTCGGGTCATCATCTTCACCGAACTCCAGATCCGCCCGGGATCGACCGCGGAGGACGGCATCGACGTGGCTGAGCTGGACGTGCCCGGGAGCGTACGCCTCCTGGCGGTGCAACGCCGGGGTGGCTCCTGGCAGTGGCGACCGGCGCCGAGCCGGCTTGTCGCGGGAGATCGCGTGGCCGTCGCGGCCACCCGCGGAGGCCTGGCGGCGCTGCTGCAGCGCATCAAACCTCTCGTGGAGCACGCGCACCCCGAGGAGCAGATCAGCGCAGCTGACCCACCACCGGGCGAATGATCAGCGTGTCGACCGAGGCCTCGGGCGTGGCGTCGACGGCCAGGCGTACGCCCGCGGCCACGGACTCGGGTCGCAGATGCTCATCCGGGTTGTAGTCCCGCCCCGCGCGCTGCTGCAGCCGCACCTGCATGTCGGTGTCGACGCGGCCGGGATGCAGAACGGTCACGCGGATCGCCCCGCGCTCTTCCTCGCGCAACGCGTCGCCGAACGCCTGCAGCGCGGCTTTGCTGGCCGAATAGGCCGAGCTCCCGGGCGCAGCCCGCAGCGCTGCTCCCGAACCGATGAGCACGACCAGCCCCCGCGCGGCCCGCAACGCCGGCAGGGCCAGGCGGGTGAGGTCGGCGACCGCCACGACGTTGGTGGCCAGCATGGAGGTCCACTGGTCGCGCGTCATCTCCGCGACCGGTGCTCCTCCCGCGATCCCGGCCGAATGGACCAGCACATCGAGCCGCTCGATGCCCTGAGCGGCCGCTTCGACGGCCCGCGCCTCGCCGAGATCGACCGGCCAGGGTTCAGCGCTGGGGAAACTGGCCGCCACCTCTGCGCAACGCTCCGGGTCGCGGCCGCCGATCAGCAGGTGATGGTCATGCGCCAGCTTCTCGGCGACCGCCAATCCGATCCCGCGGGCCCCACCCGTGATGAGGGCAACCGGGCGTACCCGATCGGTCATCCGAGCACAGCGTTCACGACTGCCTTGGCCTCCGCCTGGACCTCGGCGAGGTGGTCGGTGCCCTTCAACGACTCGGCATAGATCTTGTATTTGTCCTCGGTCCCCGAAGGGCGCGCCGCGAACCAGGCGCTGTCGGTTGTGACCTTGAGTCCGCCGATCGCCGCACCATTTCCGGGAGCCTCGGTGAGGATCGCCGTGATCGGTTCGCCGGCCAGCTCCGTGGCGGCGACGTCGGCGGGGGACAACTTCGACAGGCGCGCCTTCTGCTCACGGTTGGCGTCGGCGTCGATCCGGGCATAGGCCGACGCGCCGTGGCGGGCCTCGATCGCGGCATAACGCTCGCTGGGCGACTGGCCGGTGACCGCCTGGATCTCGCTGGCGAGCAGGGCCAGCAGGATGCCGTCCTTGTCGGTGGTCCAGGTCCTGCCATCGAGAGTCAGGAAGGAAGCCCCCGCGGACTCCTCGCCGCCGAACCCGATCGAGCCATCGCTCAGGCCGGGCACGAACCACTTGAAGCCGACCGGCACCTCGACGAGGCGTCGGCCGAGCTCGGCGGCCACCTTGTCGATCAGGCTCGAGGAGACGAGGGTCTTGCCGATGCCCGCATCGGGGGACCAGCGCTCGCGGTGGCTGAAGAGATATTCGATCGCGACGGCCAGATAGGCATTCGGGTTGAGCAGGCCGAAGTCGGGAGTGACGATGCCGTGCCGGTCGGAGTCGGCGTCATTGCCGGAGGCAATCTGGTATGCCGACCGGTTCGCGATCAGGCTGGCCATGGCGTCGGCCGAGGAGCAGTCCATGCGGATCTTGCCGTCGGTGTCGAGCGTCATGAAGGACCAGGTCGGATCGACCTTGGGGTTGACGACGGTGAGGTCGAGGCCGAGGTTGTCGGCGATCCACTCCCAATACTGCACCGAGGCCCCGCCCATCGGGTCGGCCCCGATCTTGACCCCGGCCTCGCGGATGGCATCGAGGTTGAGCGCGTTGGTGAGGTCATGGCAATAGGCGGTCAGATAGTCGAACGTCTCGACCGAGGACTTGGCCTGCTCGAAAGGCGTACGCCGGATCCCGTTCGGGTTGCGCATCAGCTCGTTGGCGCGGTCCGCGATCCAGGACGTCGCGTCGCTGTCGGCCGGGCCACCGTGGGGCGGGTTGTATTTGAAGCCGCCATCACGGGGCGGGTTGTGGGAGGGCGTGACGACGATGCCGTCGGCCCGGGCACCCGGGCCCGCGGCGTTGTGGACGATGATGGCCCGCGAGACGGCGGGCGTGGGCGTGTAGTCCGATTCGCGTTCGGCACGCACAGCCACGTTGTTGGCGACCAGCACCTCGAGCGCAGTTTTCCAGGCGGGCAGGGAGAGGGCGTGGGTGTCCTTGCCGACGAACAGTGGCCCGGTGATGCCCTGGCCGGCGCGATATTCGACGATCGCCTGGGTCGTGGCGGCGATGTGCAGTTCATTGAATTTGGTGTCGAGGCTCGAACCGCGATGGCCGGACGTGCCGAACGCCACCTGCTGATCGGGGTTGTCGGGGTCGGGAGTCAGGTCGTAGTAGGCCGCCAGGACGGCATCGACATCGATCAGGTCTTCGGGAAGGGCCACCGTGCCCGCACGCTCATGAGCCATAGCCGCATCGTATTCGGGTGGGGGCAGCGGGTTCAGGCCACCTGTAAGAATGTGCCCATGACTTCAGCGAGCTTCAGCCGCCCCGGGGCGATCGACCTGTCCGGACTCAAGCAGCAGGCACCCGCCGGCGGCGGTTCCGGTGCTTCGACAGGCCAGGCCGGGCCCAACTATGTGACTCAGCTCACGTCGATTCCCGAGTTTGAGACGGCGATCCGCCAGTCGATGACCCATCCGGTGATTGTCGAGTTCACCTCGGCGCGGGCGCAGGGCGCCCAGACTCTCAGCAACGATCTCGCCGAGCTCGTCAACTCGATGGCCGGCCGGGTGTCGCTCGGCCGGGTCGATGTAGACACTCATCCCGAGATTGCCCAGGCCCTGCAGATCCAGGGCGTGCCGACCGTGATAGCCCTGCTCGGTGGGCAGGCGGCCCCACTGTTCCAGGGCATTCAGCCCCGCGCCAACCTCGAGGCCGTCCTCGACCAGATCATGCAGGCGGCTGTCGCCAACGGTGTCGTGGGCAAGGCCGAACCGGTGAGCACCGGCGCACCGGCCGAGGGCGCCGAGGGGGCGGCCCGGCCCTCCGACCCGCGCTTCGACCCGGCCTATGCCGCTATGGAGTCCGGTGACTTCGAGACCGCCCGCGCCGAGTTCGACAAGATCCTGATGCAGACCCCCAACGACGCCGAGGCCCAGACCGGGCGCGCGCAGGCCGGCCTGTTGGCCCGCAGCGCGCAGCTCGACGGGTCCGAGCTCACCCGTGCTGCCGCCGAGTCGGACAACATCGACGCCCAGCTCGCCGCCGCCGACTTCGAACTCGTCCAGGGCGACCCCGACGCCGCCTTCGGCCGTCTGGTCGAGGTCATCCGCACCACCAAGGACGACGACCGCGAGCGCGTTCGCGTACGCCTGCTCGAACTCTTCGAGACCCTCGGCAATACCGATCCCGCAGTGCTCAAGTTCCGTCGCCGTCTGGCATCAGCGTTGTTCTAATTGCGCGGCTCCGCCGCGCGAACGCTGCGGCGGCCCCGTCGGAGACGGGTGCTCTTCGTCGCAGCCCTCAACGGCGGCTGGTCTGTTGATCCCTTGCGGGTCGCGGACCGGCCGCCGTTTCGTTCGGCTCCTGTATCGCACCCGCCCGGGGCCGCCTCCGCAATTGGAGGCTGCCCCTCAGGTGCGTGGGCACGTCACCTCAACCAAATGCGATCGAGATAGTCGCGCATGGAGCGGTCGGAGGAGAAGAAGCCGGTCCGGGCGACATTGAGGATGGCGGACCTGGTCCAGGCCTCGGTGTCGGCGTACGCTGCGTCGACCCGGGCCTGGGCCTCGACGTAGGACTGGAAGTCGGCCAGGGCCATGAACCGGTCGTTCCAGAGCAGGTCGTTCACAACGGTGCTGGCGGCATCACGATTGCTGCCGGTGAACTCGCCGCTGCCCAACAGGTCGACGGCCCGGCGCAGATCCTCGTTCTGTTCATAGAACGAGGACGGCACATAGCCGCGGGCTCCCAGCTCGGCCACTTCGGGTTCGGACATGCCGAACAGGAAGAAGTGGTCGTCGCCGACGAGCTTGCGGATCTCGACGTTGGCGCCGTCGTCGGTGCCGATGGTGAGCGCACCGTTGAGGGCGAACTTCATGTTGCCGGTGCCGGAGGCCTCCTTGCCCGCGAGCGAGATCTGCTCGGAGAGATCGGCGGCGGGGATGAGTCGCTCGGCCAGCGTGACGTTGTAGTTGGCGGGGAAGACCACCGCGAGCCGGCCCTGCATCCGGGAATCGGAGTTGATCTTCTCGGCCACCGAGTTGATCAGGAAGATCGTCTCCTTGGCCATGTGATAGCCCGGGGCAGCCTTGGCGCCGAAGACGAACGTGCGGGGCACGATGTCGCTGATATCGCGCCGCCCGGACACGACCGACTCATAGAGATGCACGATGTGGAGCAGCTTCAGTGACTGACGCTTGTATTCGTGCAGTCGCTTCACCATGACATCCAGCATGTTGTCCGGGGCGACATCGATGCCGTCCCGGCGCTTCAGCAACTCGAAGAGCCGGGTCTTGTTGGCTGCCTTGACCTGGCGGAACTTCTCGCGGAAGGACGCGTCGTCGGCGTACGCCTCCAGGCCGGAGAGCCGATCCAGGTCGGTGACCCAGCGCTCGTCCCCGAGCACTTCGGTGATGAGCTCCGACAGTTTGGGATTGGCGAGACGGAGGAAGCGTCGCGGCGTGACGCCGTTGGTGACGTTGGTGAACTTGTCGGGCCACATTTCCGAGAAGTCGGGCAACACCTTGTCGCGCAGGAGTTCGGAGTGCAGCGCGGCAACCCCGTTGATCTTCGTCGCAGCGACGGACGCCAGATAGGCCATGCGGACCGCGCGCTCGGGGTGTTCGGCGATGATGGACATCCGGCGTACGCGCAGCTCGTCGCCGGGGAACCGCTCGCGCACCTCGATCAGGAAATCCTCGTTGATGCGGAAGATGATCTCGAGGTGACGGGGCAACAGACGGCCGATCACGTCGACCGGCCAGACCTCGAGCGCCTCGGGCAACAACGTGTGGCAGGTGTATGCGAAGCACCGCTTGGTGATGTCCCACGCCTCGGCCCACTCGAAGCCCTTGACATCGACCAGGATCCGCATGAGCTCCGGAATCGCAATGACGGGATGGGTGTCGTTGAGCTGCCAGATGATCTGGTCGGGCAGTTTCCGCAGGTCGAAGTCGGCCGGCAGCGTGTGCTCGATGTAGTCATGCAGGGAGCAGGCGACGAAGAAGTATTGCTGCTGCAGCCGCAGCTCGCGGCCCTGCGGGGTCGAATCCTCCGGATAGAGCACCTTGGAGATGTTCTCCGCGAAGGTCTGCGAGCGCACCGCCTCCGCGTGGTCGCCGGAGTTGAAGATCTGCAGGTTGAAGGCGTCCGTGGCCTGCGCGCTCCACAGCCGCAGGGTGTTCACCGCCTTGTTGTCATAGCCGGGGACCATGTAGTGGTAGGGGATGCCCTGCACGTTCCAGCTCGGCACCCACTGCACGTGCTCCCGACCGTTCTCGTCGCTCGTCCGCTCGGTGTGCCCACCGAAATCGACCTGGACGGCGCGCTCGGGGTGCGGGAACTCCCAGGGACTGCCCAGTCGCAGCCAGTTGTCGGGCACCTCCAACTGGCGATTGTTGAAGAAGGTCTGCCGGAAGATGCCGTATTCGTAGCGGATGCCGTAGGCGATACAGGGGACATCCATGACCGCCAGGGAGTCGATGAAGCAGGCGGCGAGACGGCCGAGACCACCGTTGCCGAGGCCCGGCTCGATCTCCTGGGAGCGGAGGGTCGCCAAGTCGATGCCGAGCGTGGCGAGCCCCTCCTCGGCGACCTCGGTGAGTTCGGTCGCGAGCAGGGCGTTGCCGAGCTGGCGGCCCAACAGATATTCGGCGGACAGATAGCCGATCATCTTGGTCGGCTCGGCTCGCCGGCGACGGCCGGTCTCGAGCCACTCGGCCATCATGTAGTGCATAACCGTCCGAGCGAGCGCGAGATATTGATCATTGACCGTGGAGCGGTCGAGCTGGACACCTTGTCCGAAGTGCAGTTCCTGGAGGAACGCCTCGACGAAACCGTCGACGGTCAGCGGCGGGCCCTCGACGGGCACGGCTGCCAGGGCATGGGTCGGTGTCGACCGAGTGCCGAGGAGGGTCGGGTCGGTGGTGGGCGTCTCGCCGTTGCCGATCGGGTGGGAAGTGCGCGGCTGGATAACATCAGATTCGGTCACAGTCGGGGGCTCCCTTCAAGCGTTGACAACACCCTAGGGGGTCATTGCATCCCTGCGTCGCCATCCGGCTGACCCGTCGGATCGAACGTGAACCACACTGCTGCGAGCGGCGGAATGGTGATCTCGGCGCTGTGGTCGAAACCGTTCGCAGGAATCTCGTGGGCCTGCACCTCACCCTGGTTGCCCCACTCGCCGGAGCCGTCGAACTCTGCGGCGTCCGTGTTGAGCACCTCGACCCAACGGCCCGAGTGGGGCAGGCCGACCAGATAGTCGGGGCGTGGCACGGGCGCGAAGTTGACCGCGCAGGCGAGCGCGCGCCCCTCGGTGTCGAAGCGCACGAAGGTGAACACGTTGTTGCCGGCATCGTCGGCATTGATCCAGCGGAAGCCGCGGGGATCCGAGTCGAGCTGCCACAGCGGGGAGTTCTCGCGATAGAGCGCGTTGAGGCGTCGGAAAAGCAACTGCAGGCCCCGGTGTCCCCAGAGGTCACTGACCCACCATTCGAGACCACGGATCTCGTCGAACTCACGTCGCTGACCGAATTCGTTGCCCATGAAGATGAGCTGCTTGCCGGGGTGGGCCCACATGAAGGCGTAGTAGGCGCGCAGGTTGGCGAACTTCTGCCAGTCGTCGCCGGGAGCCTTGTTGATCATCGAGCCCTTGCCATGCACGACCTCGTCGTGGCTGATGGGCAGCACGAAGTTCTCCGAGAAGGCATACATCAGCGCGAAGGTCATCTGGTTGTGGTGATATTGCCGGTGGATCGGTTCGTGGGCCAGATAGGTCAGGCTGTCGTTCATCCAGCCCATGTTCCACTTGAACCCGAAGCCAAGACCGCCCTCGTGCACGGGCTTGCTGACACCGGGCCACGAGGTCGATTCCTCGGCGATCGTGACGATGCCGGGTTCGCGCTCATAGAGGTGCTTGTTGACATACCGCAGGAAGTCGACGGCCTCGAGATTCTCGCGCCCGCCATAGGCGTTCGGCACCCAATCGTCCCCGCGCGAATAGTCCAGATAGAGCATGGAGGCGACCGCGTCGACGCGCAGGCCATCGATGTGAAATTCGTGGATCCAATAGAGCGCATTCGACACGAGGAACGACTTCACCTCGTTGCGGCCGAAGTTGAACACGAACGTGCCCCAGTCGGGCTGCTCGCCCTGACGGGGGTCGGCGTGCTCATAGAGGGCGGTGCCGTCGAATCGACCCAGTGCCCAGTCGTCCTTGGGGAAATGCCCCGGGACCCAGTCCATGATCACGCCGATGCCGGCCTGATGGAGACGGTCGACGAGATAGCGGAACTCGTCCGGGGTTCCGTAATTGCTCATGGGCGCGAAATAGCCGGTGACCTGATAGCCCCACGACCCGAGGAACGGATGCTGGGCCAGCGGCAGGAATTCGACGTGGGTGTAGCCCTGCCAACTCGCATATTCGACCAGCTCATCGGCCAGTTCGAGATAGGTCTTTCCGGGGCGCCAGCCGCCGAGGTGGACCTCATAGATCGACATCGGTTCGGCGTGCGGCTGCGACGCCGCGCGGCGGGCGATCCAGTCGTCGTCGTTCCAGGCATAGTTGCTTTCCCAGACGATGGAGGCCGTATCCGGTGCGCCCTGCGCGAACCGGGCCATCGGATCGGCCTTGTCGACCCAGCGTCCGTCGGCCCCGTGGATCTTGTATTTGTAAACGGCTCCCGCGCCGACGTCGGGGACGAAGATGCCCCACACACCCGACCCGGGAATCAGCTCCAGGGGGTGGGATTCGCCGTTCCAGCCGTTGAAGTCACCATAGACGCGCACTTCCCGGGCATTGGGCGCCCAGACCGCGAATCGGGTGCCGGTGACGCTGCGGCCGTCGGCATCGTCCAGGGTCAGCACATGGGACCCGAGTCGCTTCCACAACTCCGTGTCGCCACCGCTGTGGAATCCGTCGAAGTCCCAGCCGTGCAGTCCGCCAGTCATTTCCTGCCTCCGTCGAAGGTGTCGTCAGTTCCGGCCAGGGCGGCCAGAGCAGCAAGGGGGATGGGCAGCCACTCGGGGCGGTGGCGGGCCTCATAGCGGCATTCATAGACCGCCTTGTCGATGAGATAGGCGCGCAGGATCCGCTGCTGATCGGAATCGAGCCCGTCCTCAGAGTATGCCGCGACGAAGGCCTCGCGGGCCCTGCTCACCCACTCCTGGGCGAACGCGGAGTCGGTCTGCTCGTGCCGGATCGCGTACGCCCCCGCGTAGTCGAGCGACCGCAGCATGCCCGCCACGTCGCGCCAGACCGTGTCGGGCGTACGCCGTTCGGCGAAGCTCTTGAGGGGTTCCCCCTCGAAGTCGATGATGCGCCAGCTCCGCGTGGCGGGATCGCGTCCCACCATCAGCACCTGGCCGAGGTGGAAGTCGCCGTGCACGCGCTGCGCGGGATAGTCGAGCGGTTCGAGGACCGAGAGCCGGCTGTCGAGGGCGCCGTGCAGGGCAGAGAGCTGATCGACTTCGGCGACCGCGGTGCCGAGTCTGGTCCGCATGGCAGCGGCCTCCTCGACACCGTCGCGGACCGAGGCCCCGCCCAGACCCAACAGCCCGTCGTGGACTTCCCGGAGAGCCCGGCCCAGAGAGCCGGCGTACGCCGAGAAGTCCTCCCCCCGGCGCAGGCAGTCGAGTGCGAAATCCCAGCCGTCGACAGCGTGGGGGAGTTGTTCGACGAACATGGCCAGGTCGGCTTCGTGGATCGTCCCGTCGCGATCGATCCACGAGGCATCGAGCCAGCCGAACAGCGTGGCGATACGACCGGCCGCCGGCCCACCGCCGAGGGCGCGATGGACCTCGATGTCGAGATTGTCGCCGGCCTCGAGTCGCCGGAAGAACTTGAGCATGGCGACGTCGCCGAACATCAGCGAGGTGTTGCTCTGTTCACCACCGAATCGGCGACCGGGCAGGCCGGGGCGCAGGGCGCTGCCGTCGACCAGGTGGCTTCGGAGGCTGGCACCGTGGCTGACCAGTTCGCGATCGGAGGCCACCAGGTCGAGCAGGACATCGGCGGCATAGGGGTCGGCGGTGGCGTCGTGCACACCGACGGGCCCGAGTCGTGGGTGCTCGGCAATGCCGAGACCCGGCCCGGCGGGATCGGCGGGGGCGCGATAACACAGGGGGACCAGATAGTGGTCCATCGCGTCGGGGTCATCCGCATAGCGCACCTCGGCGATCTCGAGCGAGACCACCGGAAGATCCGGGGTCAGTGCCGGGAGCGCGGTGAGGCCGGTCACGGTCGCCTCGCGATTGCGCCCGGCGAACCAGCGTGCGGCAGGCAGCTTGGCTCCGATGAGTTCGGTGACCCCGGACAGGCGGGACTGATGGTTCGGCATGGTTTCTCCGTCAGTTCGCGGGGGAAGGGGTGTGGTCGGCTTCGGGCTCGGGTGCCGGCGCAGTGTCCGGCAGGTCCGGGTCGTCGGCCATGATGCGGAGCCACCAGAAGCCGTGACCTGCCACCTCGACCTCGAGTTCGTCGGTCTCGATCGGGGCGTGGTCATCGTCACGGAGCAGGTCATAGGGGACCATCCCGGCGAACCTGGCCAGGTTGAGCCGGGTCGTCTGGGGCTCGGCCGACAGATTGTTGATGCACAGGATCGACACGGTGCGGCCCTCGTCATCGGTGTGACTGCGCAGGAACGAGAAGACCTTGTCGTTGTCGCCACCCAGGTCGGTGAACGTGCCGAGACCGAAGACGGGATGGTTGCGCCGGATGACGAGCAACGCGCGCAGCCAGACGAGCAGCGAGCCCGGGTCGAGCATCTGTTGCTCGACATTGACACCGGCCGGCGCATAGCGGGGGTCCTGCACCAGCGGCAGGAAAAAGTCGGCCTCGTCGGCATCCGAGAAACCGGCCCCGGGACCGTCGTGCCACTGCATGGGCGTCCGCACGCCGTCGCGGTCATGCAGCCAGATGTTGTCGCCCATGCCGATCTCGTCGCCGTAATAGAGAACCGGTGAGCCGGGGAGAGCGAGCAGAAGGGCGTGCAACAGGTGGATGCGCCGCAGGTCACCGTCCACGAGGGGAGCCAACCGCCGACGAATGCCCAGGTTGCTCACCATCCGGGGATCGGGGGCGTACTCGGACCACATGTAGTTGCGGTCCTCTTCCGTGACCATTTCGAGGGTCAGCTCGTCGTGATTGCGCAGGAAGGTGCCCCATTGGCAGCCGGGTGGGATTTCGGGTGCTTCGGCCAGGATCGCCGAGATGGATTCGCGGGATTCGCGGCGCAGGCCCATATAGAGCCGGGGCATGACCGGGAAGTGGAATGCCATATGGCATTCGTCGTCGTCGCCGAAATATTCGACGACATCCTGCGGCCACTGATTGGCCTCGCAGAGCAGCACGCGACCGGGGAATTCTTCGTCGACCATGGCCCGCACAGCCTTCAGGATGTCGTGGGTGCCGGGCAGGTTTTCACAATTGGTGCCGTCGGCCTCGATCAGATAGGGCACGGCATCCAGGCGGAACCCGTCGATGCCCAGGTCGAGCCAGAACCGGATGGCATCCATGATCTCGGCCAGCACGGCCGGATTCTCGAAATTCAGGTCGGGCTGGTGGTCGAAGAAGCGATGCCAGTAATACTGCTTCCGGACCGGGTCCCACGTCCAGTTGGACTTCTCGGTGTCGAGAAAGATGATGCGCGCATCCGCGTACGCCGGCGGGTCGCCGGCCACCTTCGGCTGCGTCGCCGTGGCGGGGAGATCATCCTCCGGTACGCCATCAGCCCACACATAGAAATCTCCGTGGGGACCGTCCGGATCAGTCCGGGAACTCTGGAACCAGGGGTGTTGATCGGACGTGTGGTTCATCACGAAGTCGGTGATGATCCGGATGCCGCGTTCGTGGGCGCCCTCCACGAAAGCCCGGAACTCCTCGACTGTGCCGAGCGCCGGGTGCACATCGGTGTAGTCCGAGACGTCGTAGCCGCCGTCGGCCAGAGGGGAGGGAAAGAACGGCGGGAGCCACAGGCAGTCGACGCCGAGCCACTGCAGATAATCCAATTTGCTGGCCAGTCCGGCGAAGTCACCGATGCCGTCGGCATCGGAGTCGCAGAAACTTCGCACCATCACCTCATAGAACACGGCCTTCTTGAACCACTCGTGGTCGTCGGGGTCCATGCCGGCGGTGGCATCGAAGATGGGTGCGGCGGGGGTTTCGGTTCGCTGGTCGGTCACATGTCCTCGTTCACTCACCGAAGGGATCGAATCCCTCCGGTGTCACGGTTTCGGGCAGGCTCGGACTCGTCAGACGGGGGTGACGACGAAGATATGGGCGGGTTCGGCCGGCGTGAGCCGGACGAAGTTCCGGGCACCCCACATGTGAGTCTGGGCGGTCAGCGCATCACGGACGAGGAACAGGGCGTCGGCGTCGAGTCCCAGCTCATCGAGATCGAGGAAGACCTCCGACTCCTGCACCCCTCGGGGATCGAGCGAACAGACCACGATGACGCGTGAATCCCCGTCGCGCTTCGAATAGACCATCACCTGTGCGTTGGGGGCGTGGTGGAAATGCACATCGCGCAACTGCTGCAGTGCGGGCTGCTCGCGTCGGACCGTGTTGAGCATCGTGATGAGCGTGTTGAGGTTGCCCTGTTCGCCGCCGGACCAGTCGCGGGGCCGGAAGGCGTACTTCTCGGAATCGAGATATTCCTCACCGCCCACCTTCAGCGGCTCGTGCTCGAACAACTCGTAACCCGAATACATGCCCCAGCTCGGGGAGAGCGTCGCCGCCAGGACAGCGCGGATCGTGAAGCCCGCCGGGCCGGAGGTCTGCAGGAACTTCGGATTGATATCGGGAGTGTTCACCCAGAAACTCGGCCGATAGAACGTGTCCATTTCGGTGCTGAGTTCGGTGACGTATTCCTCCAGCTCCCACTTCTCGTTGCGCCACGTGAAATAGGTGTAGGACAGCTGATAGCCCACCTTGCCGAGCATGCCCATCATTTCGGGGCGCGTGAACGCTTCGGCGAGGAACAGGACATCGGGGTCGGTGCGGCGCACCTCGGCGAGCAGCCAGGCCCAGAACTCGACCGGCTTGGTGTGGGGATTGTCCACGCGGAAGATCTTCACCCCGTGGGAGATCCACAGCCTGATGATCCGCAGGCATTCGGCGTAGATGCCCTCGCGGTCGCGATCGAAGTTGATCGGATAGATGTCCTGATATTTCTTCGGCGGATTCTCGGCGTACGCAATCGTGCCGTCGAGGCGCTCGGTGAACCACTCGGGATGCTCGGTGACCCACGGGTGATCGGGGGAGGCCTGCAGGGCGAAGTCGAGGGCGACCTCCAGGCCCAGCGAGTTCGCTTTGGCGACGAAACGGTCGAACGCGTCGAAGTCACCGAGCTCGGGGTGAATCGCGTCGTGGCCACCCTCGGTGTTGCCGATGGCCCACGGCGAGCCCGGATCGCCCTCGGCCGGGGTCAGCGTGTTGTTGGGCCCCTTGCGGAACTGCGTACCGATCGGATGGATCGGCGGCAGGTAGACGACGTCGAAGCCCATCGCGGCGGCGGCTTCGAGGCGTTCGTGGGAGGAGTCGAACGTGCCCGACGTCCACTCCCCGGTGTCCGGATCCTGCGTGGCACCCTGCGAGCGCGGGAAAAACTCATACCACGCACTGAAGAGGGCCCGGTGCCGGTCGACGAACAGCGGATAGTCCGGCGTCGGGCTGACGAGTCGCCGCGGGGCGTACGCCGCCATCAGCTCCTGGGCGTCATCTCCCAGCGCCTCGGCGAGCAAAGTGTCGGCATCGGCGCCGGGAATGCAGGCCTCGGCCAGCCGCTCGAGCCGACGCGCCGCACCCGGGGACGCCCCCTCATAGGCGGCCTCGGCGGCTTCGGTGAAAAGGGCGCGGCCCTCGGCGCAGACGAGGTCGACATCGATCCCGGCCGGGAGCTTGATCTCGGCGTGGTGCACCCAGGTGGCCCAGGGATCGTCCCAACCCTCGACCCGGAAGGTCCAGGGACCGGCGGTGTCGGGGCGCACGAGCGCCTCCCAGCGGTCGAAACCCTTGGGCTCGCAGGGCTGCATGCGCACGTGGGTTTCGCGGCCCGCGGGATCGGTGAGCACCACCGTCGCCGCGACGGCATCGTGTCCCTCCCGGAACACGGTCGCGCGGATCGGCAGGAGTTCGCCTTCGGTGGCCTTCGCGGCGTACGCCCCGCCCTCGAGGACGGGCGACACCTTGGTCACGGGGATGCGGCCGATGACTTGGCCCCGCTCACTCACGAGTGTGGTGGGGAGGGGCTGGGTCGAAGGGACGGGATTTCCGGACGTCGTGGCAGTCACGATCACCAAACTATCGGTGGTGAGCGGGACTGAGCACATACCCCGTGGATTGGTCCCGAACCGGCCGGACTCCGCCGCTCGGCGAGGTAGCGTGCGATGCGTGCGAGCTATCCGACGTTTCATTGTGCAGCCGGTGCTTCCGGAACCCCTCCGCCCTCTTGACGAACTGTCCAGGAATCTTCGCTGGGCCTGGCATCAGGAGACCAAGGAACTTTTTCGCGCCATCGACCCGGCTCTCTGGGAGAGCGTCCGGGCCGATCCCATCCAGTTGCTGTCGCAGGTCGATCCGGCCCGCCTCGAGATGCTGGCCGCCGACACCAGGTTTGTCCGTAACCTGCAGCGGGCGCAGGCGGATCTCCATGAATACCTGAGTGGCGACCTCTGGTTCCAGGAGTACGCCCGGGAGAACGACGCCCCGACGTCCATCGCGTACTTCTCCGCCGAGTTCGGGATCTCGGAGGTGCTGCCGATCTATTCGGGTGGCCTCGGCATCCTGGCCGGTGACCACCTGAAGTCCGCCTCCGACCTGGGCGTACCCATCATCGGAGTCGGCCTGCTCTATCGCCACGGCTATTTCCGCCAGTCGCTCAACGCAGACGGCTGGCAGCAGGAGTGGTATCCGAATCTCGACACCAGCTCCCTGCCCATCCGCCCCCTGCTCGAGGGGGACAGCCAGATCGTCATCGAGGTCGAGCTCCGGGGACGTCCGCTCAAGGCCGCCGTGTGGATCGCCGAGGTCGGCCGGGTGCCGTTGCTGCTGCTCGATGCCGACGTCGAGGGCAACGACGACATGCACATGATCACCGACCGCCTCTATGGGGGAGGCACCGATCATCGCCTCGCGCAGGAGGTCCTGCTCGGTATCGGTGGCGTCCGGGCGGTGCGGGAGTTCTGCCGCATCAGCGGTCATGCCACGCCGGATGTCTATCACTGCAACGAGGGCCACGCGGGCTTCCTGGGACTGGAGCGCATCCGGGAATACATGGCCGACGGTCTCGACTTCGATTCCGCCGTCGAGAAGACCCGGGCCGGCAACGTGTTCACCACCCACACCCCGGTGCCGGCCGGCATCGACCGCTTCCCGCGGGAACTGATCGTCGACCAGTTCTCCCACTTCGGCAACCTGCCGCTCGAACGCATCCTGGAGTTCGGTGCGGAGGATTATGCGGGCGGCGACCCGGGCCGGTTCAACATGGCGGTCATGGGCTTCCGCCTGGGCCAGCGGGCCAACGGCGTGTCGGAGCTGCACGGTGAGGTGTCGCGCGAGATGTTCCACGGCCTGTGGCCGGCCTTCGACACGTCCGAGGTGCCCATCGGGTCGATCACGAACGGCGTCCACCACCGGACCTGGATCCATCCCGAACTCCTCGAATTGCTCGAGAGCCCCGTGTCGGACAGCGAGAGCGTCATCGACGGGTATGACTGGCAGGCGATCAATCGCGTCGATCCGCACACCATCTGGGCCCTCAAGCGGCAGATGCGCGGGGATCTCGTCGCGATGGCGCGCCAGCGGTTGACCGCGAGCTGCCACGACCGCGGCATCAATTCCGACTGGGTCGCCCAGGCGCTCGATCCCCACATCCTTACCCTGGGCTTCGCCAGGCGCGGCGCGTCCTACAAGCGCCTGACCCTGATGCTCCGGGACCCCGAGCGGTTGCGTCGACTGCTGCTCGATCCGGACCACCCGCTGCAGATCGTCATCGCGGGCAAGTCGCATCCGGCCGATGACACCGGCAAGTCGCTGATCCAGCAGATGGTGCAGTTCGCCGATGCCGAGGACATCCGCCACCGGATCGTGTTCCTGCCCGACTACGACATCTCGCTGGCCCGGCCGCTCTATCCGGGGTGCGATGTCTGGATGAACAATCCGCTGCGGCCCTATGAGGCGTGCGGCACGTCCGGCATGAAGGCGGCCCTGAACGGCGCGGGCAATCTGTCGATCCGGGACGGCTGGTGGGACGAGTGGTACAGCCCCGACTGGGGCTGGGAGATCCCCTCCGCGGAGAACGTCAGCGATCCGGTCGCGCGCGACGAGGTCGAGGCCCGCTACCTCTACGAGATCATCGAGAACGAGATCGTGCCGCGGTTCTATGACCGGGATCCCAACGGTGTTCCCCTGCGATGGGTCCGGATGATGTGCGACACCATCTCCGGCCTCGGACCCAAGGTCCTGGCGTCCCGCATGGTCAGCGACTACGTCACCCGGTTGTACGCCCCAGCGGCCGCGGCGGACCGCGCCGTCACGACGGAACGGGCGGTCGAACTGGCGGCCTGGAAGCAGCGGGTGCGTGCGGCGTGGCCGGCACTGAGTGTCGATCAGGTCGACGTCAGCGCCAGCGGGGTCATGCAGCTCGGCGAGTCGTTCGAGGCGACGGCTCTGATCCAGCTGGGGGAGTTGCAACCGGAGGACGTCGAGGTGCAACTCGTCGCCGGGACGGTCGACGCCCACGACGAGATCCACGACGTGCGGCGCTATGTCATGTCGGACTGGGTCGATGTCGGCAACGGCGTGCGGCGCTATTCCTTCGTCAAGGCCCTCCAGCACACCGGGTCGATCGGCTTCACCGTGCGGGTCGTGCCCAGACACGAGCTCCTCGTGACCGATGCCGAACTCGGCGTGGCGACCCTGCCGCAGGGCGGTCTGTGACGGTTTCGGCCTAGGATCGCCGATGTGATCGACCAGCCCACCCCCTCTGCGCCCACGCGGCGGGGGTGGCTCGTCGTGCTGGTCCTCGCCCTGCTGGCCGGGATCGGCATGCTGGCGTACCCGCTGATGCCGGTCACCCAGCACACCGCCACCTATCGCTGGGACGGAACCGGACCGGTCGCCCTGCCGCTGAGCCCCTATCGCCCGGAACGGATCACGGTTGCGGCCGACTGCCGCACCGAGGGGGTCCTGCTGTCGACGGTGCGCGCCGTCGACGAGGGCATGCGCGCGGGCGCGGCGACGATCACACGCCGCGAACGTGTCCTGGCACTCAGGCTCCGCGGCCACCAGGAGCTGATCGTGCTCGGCGACTGCGCCGCCCTTGAGATCGACATCACCGGCGACCGGGTGACGGTCAGCCAGGACGGGCTGGTCACCGACGAGATTCCCGGCGATCACCGCCCGGCGATCGACAGCCTCACCTCGGGCCCCGGGGTGACCGGCGTCAGCGCCGTGGTCGTTGCCGACACCCAATTCGACAGCTCGCCCACGACCGCCAAGATCGTGCTCGGCACCGTGAGCGCGGCCCTGCTGGCCGCGGCCCTCGCGCTGGCGGCTGTCGTGAATCGTCCCCGGCGGGCCCTCCGCGGAGAGCATCCGCGCGGCCGGTCTGCCCGCGCCTGGATCGACCATGTCGCCGTCCTGGCCGCCATGGCGTTCGGCGTGATCGCCGGCGGCGCGACCGACGACGACGGATTCATCGCCCAGATCCTCACCACCCGCGAGACCAGCGGCTACATCGGCAACTACGTGCGCTGGAACAACACGCCCGAGGCGCCGTTCGGCTGGTTCTATGAGATCTATTCCCGCTGGGGTGCGGTGTCGATGGAGCCGGTCTGGCTCCGGCTGCTGCCGGCGCTGCTCGGTGTCGTGGCCTGGTTCCTGCTGCGGCATGGTCTGGCGCCGCGTCTGCTGCGTACGCTCACGGGTCCGGCCCGGATCGCACTCGCCTCCGGCTTCACGCTGCTCTGGCTGGTGTTCTGCAACTCCCTGCGGCCCGAGATCTTCTTCGCCCTCGGTTCGGGCATCGTGCTGTGGTGCGTGCTCGACGCGCTCCACCGTTGCTCGGTCCTGCCGCTCCTGCTTGCGGCGCCGGTCGCCGGTCTCACGGTGGGGGCGGGGCCCGTCGGCCTGATGGCGATCATCCCGTTCGTTGTGGCCCTCCCACGTCTCTGGCGCTGGCTGCGGCCGACCCCGCTGCGCGGCCTCGCGGTGGCGACGACCTGGCTCGCCGGTCTCGGCTCGATCGTTCTCCTCATGTTCGCCGACCAGACCCTGGCGAGCGTCCTCTCCGCCAACAGCGCGCGCACGGAGTTCGGCCCGATCTACCCGTTCTGGGAGGACTATCAGCGCTACTGGAAGCTCTGGTGGTCCTTCGCCGCCCGCCAGTGGAGCGTCTATCTCAGCGTGGTCGCCCTCGCGGTTCTGGCCTGGCACCTGCGCTGCCGCGCGCTCCCCGGCGTGAACCGCGCAGTCGCGTTCCAAGTCGTGGCCGGGGCGCTCGGGCTGGTCCTCGTCATGCTGCTCGCCCCGACCAAGCTCCCGCACCACTTCGGCGCGCTGCTCCTGCTCGGCCCGCTGGCGATGGCGGCGGGCGCGCACCTGCTGGGCGTACGCCCGGCCCGCGCGCGCGGTGCGTTGCCCGCGACGGCCGGTCTGCTCATCGGTGGTTCCGTCGCGATGGTCGGTCTCGCCATGCACAACAACAACACGTGGTGGAAGCTGTCCACCCTCGGCCTGCAACTCGACAAGAACCCGCTCGCCGTCGGGCCGATCCCGGTGTGGCCCTTCGTGGTCCTCGTCGGCATCGGCATCGGCTGGTGGCTCGTCCGCGGCGCCCGATCAGGGCGCCCGACGGTGCGCTGGGCGTTGGCGTACGCCCTCGCGCTGGCCGTCCTGAGCGCCTCGCAGTATGCGAACTTCGCGCAGGCGGCCGTCGTCCGTGGGCCGGAGCGCTACACGATGGCCTCGGCCGCTCTCGCTGCGATGGGTGGGGAGCCGTGTCTGCTCGAACGCTCCCTGCACTACGAGCCGGATCCGGTCGCCGGCGTTCTGCCCACCCCGGACTCCGACCCCTTCACCGCACCCGGCCCGGAGGGGCTGCGCGCCTGGGCGGCCGCAGAAACGGGACCGGACCGCCTCGAGACGGGCTGGTACGCCCTGCCCGACAGCGTTCGACGGGGCGAGTGGCCGCTCGTCATCGCCGTGAGCGGGCTCGACGACAGCCATCGGGTCACCGTCGAATACGACACCGGCAGGCCCCGCGCGCTCACAGCGACCCGCAAGACCCTGGCGACCTCGGCCTTCAGCGACATCCGGCTCCACCCGGATCGCTCCCTGACGCGGTTCCGGATCATCGCCGAGTCGGACGGTCCGCCGGTAGCAGAGGAGGAAACCGGGGAGAGCGTGCCGTTCGCGGTCGCTCAGCCGCGCGTACCCGTCACCCAACCCCTGCTCGACCTGGCCGAGCGTGAGAGCGTGGCCGTCGCGTGGAATCTCGCGTTCTTCGCACCGTGCCTCGACACCCCGCGCCAATCGCACGGCCGCGTGGAAATCGCGGACTACATCCTGTCCGACAGCCAGCAGCCGGGGAACATGTCCTATCACTCCCGCAGCGGAGGTCCGTTCGCGGGCGTGCTGGGACTCACGATCCCCAGCCGCGTGCCTGTCTATGCGGCCTTCGACTACACCGAGTCGGAGATGTCAGCCCTCGACCTGGTCCGGCTCGTCCCCGACTTCGGGCGCGACCTCGTCGCCGTCGAGGTCGGTCACCGGCTCCGCAGCGGGCTCGACCGCGTCCCCGCCATCCCCTGACCCCTCGATCGGTTCGCCAGCCTCCGTCTCGGCCTCTCCCTCTGCCTCGTTCCCGTCCGTCTCGGCGACGGGATCCGGATAGAGCGGCAGGAAGCCCGACCCACCGGGCACGGCGGCCTGGAGCAACGCGACGCTGCGGCCGGGAAGATGAAGGGTCGACCCGGCCGGCATCTCGTGCTCGACGCCGGGGAATTCGCCATCGAAACCGCTGTGGACGACCACGCGATAGGCCTCGGCCCAGTGGTCGCCCGGCAGCGTGACATCGACCCCGCCCGGCTGGCCGTGCAGATAGACGAGGAAGGCCTCATCGGCATCGGAGCAGTACATCCCGAGGGTGCGCCGGCCCGGGTCGTGCCAGTTGCCCGGATCCATCTCGTTGCCCACCTCGTTGAACCAGGTCAGCTCGACCCGGCCGAGGCCCTCGCCGTCGGCATCGGTGACTTCCTCGTGATAGCGATAGCGGTCGGGACGCAGCACCGGATGGGACGCGCGCAGGCGGAGGATCTCGCGGGCCATGCCATAGAGGTCCTGCCACTCGTCCCGCGTGTCCCACGACACCCACGAGATCGGGGAGTCCTGGCAGTAGGCGTTGTTGTTGCCGCCCTGGGTGCGGCCCATCTCATCGCCGGCGGTCATCATGGGTACGCCGGTCGCGAGGCACAGGGTCGCCATCAGGTTCTTGGCCTGGCGATGCCGCAGGGCGTTGATGGCCGGGTCGTCGGTCTCACCCTCGTGACCGCAGTTCCACGACCGGTTGTCGTCGGACCCGTCCCGGTTGTCCTCGCCGTTGGCCTCGTTGTGCTTGTGGTTGTAGCTCACCAGGTCGCGCAGGGTGAACCCGTCGTGGGCCGTGATCAGGTTGATCGACGCGGCCGGCGAGCGTCCCTCGGTGTCGAAGATGTCGCCGGAGCCCGACAGTCGCGCGGCCAGTTCCTGGACGCCCGGCACCTCGCCGCGCCAGAAGTCGCGGGCGAAGTCGCGGAACCGGTCGTTCCACTCGCTCCAGCCCGGGCCCCAGTTGCCGACCTGATAGCCGTAGGGGCCGACATCCCACGGCTCGGCGATCATCTTGATGCCGTCGAACACGGGGTCGTCGGCGATCCGGCGCTTGAACGGGTGATTCTGGTCGACGTGGTGGGAGCCGTCACGGATGAGTTCGGAGGCCAGGTCGAAGCGGAAGCCGTCGACACCCATTTCGGTGACCCAGTAGCGCATCGAATCGATGATCATGTCCAGCACACCCGTGACCGACGTATCGACGGAGTTGCCGCAGCCCGTCACGTCGTAGTCGTTGCGCTGGTCCTCGGTGAGGCGGTAGTAGCCACCGTGATCGATGCCCCGGAACGACAGCGTCGGGCCCTCGTGGCCGCCCTCGCCGGTGTGGTTGTAGACGACATCGAGGATGACCTCGATCCCTGCCTCGTGCAGCGCGGACACCATGCGCTTCCATTCGCCGACCTGCTGGCCGAGGGTCCCGATCGAGCAGTACGCCCCATGGGGCGCGAAGAAGCCCATGCTGTTGTAGCCCCAGAAGTTCGTCAGGCCGCGGCCCACGATGAAGGGCTCGGAGACGAAATGGTGACACGGCAGCAGCTCGACCGCCGTCACGCCGAGGTCCTTCAGGTGCTCGATGACGGCCGGGTACGCCATGCCTGCGTACGTCCCGCGAATGTGCTCGGGCACGGCGGGGTGATTCTGGGTGTAGCCCTTGACGTGCACCTCATAGATCACCGATTCGGTGAGCGGCTTGCGCTCAGCGATCGGAGTGGGCGGGGCAGTGTCGGGCACGACCACGGCCAGGGGGACGGCGCGCGAGGAGTCGGTGGGATCCAGCTCGTAGTCGTCGTCGGCCGGGTGGTCGAGGATCGGGCCGTTGTAGTCCACGCCTGCCGTGATCGCCCGCGCATAGGGATCCAGGAGCAGCCGGGCAGGGTTGAAGCGGGCGCCGTCGCTGGGGTTCCACTCACCGTGGACCCGGAACCCATAACGCTGTTCGGGTTGTACGCCGGGAACGAACACCTTCCAGACGCCATCGTCGTAGGGACGATGCATGTCGTAGTTGATCTGGGAGCGATCCTCGTCGACAAGGGCCAGTTCGACGCGGGTGGCGCGGGGTGCCCATAGCGAAAAGTGGCAGCCGTCCTCGGTCAACTTGGAGCCCAGCTGGCTCGAGTCGAGCGGTGCGGGCAGCATCCGGGCCATTTTTCCTCCGTCGTCTGGGGGCAAGCCGGGTGATTGTATCGACTTGATTGGTCCAACGCGCACCGCCCCGCTGGGCGGACCCCGGGGGTGCCTGCCGGCTGGTCGAAAGGGCGGTGACACGTCGGTTGCGCCGGCGTACGCCCGGTGCCGGACACAGCCGGCCGTGCGGGCTCTAGTCTGATCTGCATGCGTGACCACTGCGGCTCATGCCTCATGTCTGCCAGGGACCGGCATGCGGAACACCGAGCGTGTTCGGCGACGTGCCCTGCCCCGAGACTGCCCTCAGTGACCGGAATTCCATTGAAACCTACTGGATAGTAACTTAAACTGTCCTGCGTGCCTTCGGGCGTACGCACGTCCCCTCAGAGCGGAGAGAGATGAAGATCGTCACCCTGGTCAAACACGTTCCGGACGCCACCGGCGACCGCGATTTCGCCGATGACGGCACGGTCGACCGGGAGGCCGCCGACGGATTGTTGTCCGAACTCGACGAATACGCCGTTGAACAGTCCCTGCGCGTCGCCGAGGACGGCGACGATGTCGAGATCATCGCCCTGACGCTCGGCCCCGACGACGCCGCCGATGCGCTCAAGAAGGCGCTCCAGATGGGCTGCTCGTCCGCTGTCCACATCAACGATGACCATGTGCACGGTTCGGACGCCCTGGCCACCAGCAGGATCCTCGCTGCGGCGATCACCAAGCTGGCTCCGGACTTGGTCGTCTGCGGCATGGCCTCCACCGACGGCACGATGGGCGTGGTCCCGGCGATGCTGTCCGAGCGGCTCGGCTGGCCGGCCGCCACGCTGGGCGTCGACCTGAAGGTCTCCGGCGACACGGTGTCGATCCGTCGCGACGGCGATACCGCCTCCCAGACCATCGAAGCGACGCTGCCGGCGATCGTCTCCGTGACCGACCAGTCGGGCGAGGCCCGCTATCCCTCGATGAAGGGGATCATGGCGGCCAAGAAGAAGAAGGTCGACGAGTGGGATCTCGATGACCTCGATATCGACGCCGATGAAGTCGGTCTCGATGCCGCCCACACGAAGGTCACCGCGACAGCCCCCCGCCCGCCGAAGGAAGCCGGCCGCGTCGTCGTCGACGACAACGGCTCGGGCGCTGCCGCGCTCGTCGACTTCCTGTCCGCCGGCAAATACCTCTGACACCCAGGAGCACCCACATGTCGAATGTCATTGTTGTTGCAGAGGTCCACGACGGCCACGTCACCAAGCCGACCCTCGAGCTGCTCACGCTGGCCCGTCGCCTCGGTGATCCCATCGCCGTGGTCTTCGGACCGGCCGCCGATCTCACCGGGGTTCTCGGGGAGTACGGCGCTGCCACGGTCGTCGAGGTCGACGATCCGCTGCTGGGTCAATATCTGCTGACCCCGCAGACCGAGGCGCTGGCCCAGATCATCTCGGCCAGGGAACCGGCTGCGGTGTTGATGAGTGCCACCATGGACAACCGCGAGATCGCCGGCCGCCTGGCCGTGCGCTTCGACGCCGGTCTCATCACCGAAGCGGTCGACGTCACGGCCGAGGGCACGGTCCAGTCGGTCTTTGCCGGCAACTGGACCGTGCGTGCCGAGGTCACCAAGGGCCTGCCGATCATCACGGTCAAGCCGAACACGTGTGCCCCCGAGGCCGCCCCGGTCGACGCCACAGTGGAGCCCGCCGGGGTGTCTCTCGACGCGGCCACCTCGGGCGCCCGCATCACGGCCTCGGAGGAGAAGCGCGCGTCCGGTCGCCCCGAGCTGACCGAAGCCGCCATCGTCGTCTCGGGCGGTCGTGGCACCGGTGGGGACTTCTCCGCGGTCGAGGCGCTGGCCGATGAGCTGGGCGCAGCGGTCGGCGCCTCGCGCGCCGCCGTCGATGCGGGCTGGTATCCGCACAGCTATCAGGTCGGCCAGACCGGCAAGGTCGTGTCGCCCCAGCTCTATATCGCCAACGGCATCTCCGGTGCGATCCAGCACCGGGCGGGCATGCAGACCTCCAAGGCGATCGTGGCCGTCAACAAGGACGAGGAAGCTCCGATCTTCGAGCTCGTGGATCTCGGCATCGTGGGTGACCTCCACACGGTCCTGCCGGCCGTCACCGAAGGCGTCCGCAAGGCCAAGAGCTGAGCCGGCCGGGGCGGCCCCATCGTCGATCGCGCGGTGTGGGTCGCCTCTTGCCCGTCCGTCGGGCATCCTGCTGCTGATGCGTACCTATTTGGATCACGCCGCGTCCTCGCCGATCGTGCCCGAGGCGGTCCAGGCGTTCACGGCCCGGCTCGGTTCCGCCGGGAATGCGTCGTCCCTGCACACCAGCGGCCGCGCAGCCCGTGCGGTGCTGGAGGACGCCCGCGAACAGCTGGCCGATGATCTCGGGGCGCATCCGACGGAGGTGGTGTTCACGTCCGGAGGCACGGAGGCCGACAATTTGGCGATCCAGGGCGCCTGGCGGGCACGTCCGGCGGGCACGATCGGGCGCAGGGACCGGCTGATCCGCTCTGCGGTCGAACACCCCGCCGTCACCGAGACCATGACGGCTCTTGAGCGCGAGGGCGCGGATGTCGCCGTCGTCGGGGTGGATCGCGAGTGCGTTCTCGATCTCGAAGCCCTGGCCGCGGCGCTCACGGTTCCGACCATGCTGACGTCGGTCATGTGGGTCAACAACGAGACCGGCACGGTTCAGCCCATCGACGAGGTCGTGGCCCTGGCCCGCAACGCGGACTCGTGGGTGCACAGTGACGCGATCCAGGCGGTCGGCCATGTCCCGGTTCATTTCGCCGACTCCGGCCTCGACCTGCTGTCCGTGTCGGCCCACAAGGTGGGCGGCCCCGTCGGGATCGGCGCACTCCTCGCGCGCCGCGAACTCCCGCTGCGGGCGTACGCCTTCGGCGGCGGTCAGGAGCGCGACCTGCGTTCGGGCACTGCGGCCCCCGCACTGGCGGCGGCCTTCGCTGCAGCGGTGCACCGAGCGGTGAAGAATCTTGAGGCCGAGACCGAGCGGCTCGCCCGGCTGACCGACCGGCTCCGTTTCGCGATCCATCTGTTCGGCGGCGTCTCGAACGGACGCCCGGGTTCGCCCGGCATCCTCAACGTGTCATTCCCGGGCGTTCGGGCCGACAATCTGCTCATGCTGCTGGACGCCGCGGGGATCGACTGCTCGACCGGCTCCGCCTGCACGGCCGGGGTGAACCAGCCCAGCCCCGTGCTCCTCGCGATGGGGCGTAGCGAGGACGAAGCCCTCGAATCCCTGCGGTTCTCCCTGGGCTGGAACAGCCACGCGGGTGACATGCAGCGCGCCGTCGAGGCGCTGCCCCAGGCGCTGCGCCGGGCCCGGCTGGCGGCCGGTGGTCCGGACACGGAGATCGTTGCCCTGGACGGGTAAGCTCTTCGGGCGTTCGGCGGGCCCGTCGGACCAGGTATCGGGGAGGGCGTTCGGCAGCAGCCGGATCTCGGGTGGGAGGAAAGGTGCGCGTACTCGCGGCTATGTCCGGTGGCGTCGACTCCGCCGTCGCCGCCGCCCGGATGGTGGCGGCCGGACATGACGTGACCGGGGTGCACTTCGCCCTGTCGCGCAATCCGCAGTCCTATCGCACCGGTGCGCGGGGCTGCTGCTCGATCGAGGACTCCCATGATGCGCGGCGGGCGGCCGACCGCCTGGGGATTCCGTTCTATGTGTGGGATCTCAGCGAGGAGTTCGCCGACGAGGTCATCGACGACTTCGTCAGCGAATATGCGGCGGGCCGCACACCAAATCCCTGTCTCCGCTGCAACGAGAAGATCAAGTTCGTCGCCGTTCTGCGCCGCGGCATCGCCCTGGGGTTCGATCTGGTGGCGACCGGGCACTATGCCCGTCTCGTCGAGGGGGCCGAGGGCCTGGAGCTGCGCCGGGCCGTCGATCAGGCCAAGGACCAGTCCTATGTGCTGGGCATGCTCGATGCGGAGCAACTGCGCCACTGCGCGTTCCCGCTCGGCGACTCGCTCAAGCCGGACGTCCGTGCGGAGGCCGAGCAGCTGGGTCTGCGACTGGCCCAGAAGCCCGACTCCCATGACATCTGCTTCATCCCGGATGGCGACACAGCCGGATTCCTCGAGCGACGGCTCGGTGCCCAGCCGGGCGAGATCGTGGATGAAGCGGGTGCGGTGCTCGGTGAGCACGCCGGCACGCACCGGTTCACCGTCGGCCAGCGGCGCGGTCTGCGGGTCGGGACGCCGGCTGCGGATGGGCGGCCGCGCTATGTCCTGTCCATCTCGCCGGTGGATCGTCGGGTGGTGGTCGGCCCCCGCGAAAGCCTCGACATCGGGGTCATCGACGCCATTCGCCCGACCTGGACCCAGCAGCAGCCCGAGGGGCCCTGGGAGGGGTTCGTCCAGGTGCGGGCCCATGGGGAGCCGCTGGCCGCCGAGGTGGTGACCGGGGACGAGGGTGACGAGACGCTGCGCGTACGCCTGCGCACGCCGGCGACCGGCATCGCACCCGGCCAGGGCATCGTGCTCTATGACGGCGACCGGGTCGTCGGGTCGGCCACCATCGACCGGACCACCGCGGCCACCGCTGGAGCCGACGCGTGAAGGTGCGGGTCACGGGCCTGGGGTCATGGCCGGGTGACGATCTCGCCCCCGTGGTGCGGATGACGCTCGGGGAGTTGCCCGACCTGCCCTACCTGCCCGAGTTGCCGGCGCGCGGGGTCGGGTCGCAGATGATCGGCCGGACCGGGGCGATCCTCACCGATCTCGGGATGGACCTCCAGCCCAACGGTTGGCGCCTCACCGACGCCCCCGGCATCGATCATCGCCGCGCCCAGGCCCGGTTCCGCGAGGACCTGGACATCCTGGAGGAACAGGCCCAGGGGTACGCCGGCCCCCTGAAGCTTGCCTTCGCCGGTCCCTGGACGATGGCTGCCATGATCGAGCGCAGCCGGGGCGATCGTGTGCTCGCCGACCACGGAGCGCGCCGTGAGCTCGGCCAGGCCCTGGGGGAGGGCATCGGTCGGACGCTCGCCGAGGTGCGCCGCAGGCTGCCCGAGGTCGAGCCTGTGTTGCAGCTCGACGAACCGCTGCTGCCGTCGGTGGGGGCCGGGAAGGTCCCCACCGCCAGTGGCTTCTCCCGTTTTCGCAGTGTCGACGTGCCCGAACTCTCCGGCGCCCTGAGCGGAATTCTCGCCGTGGCCGACTCGGCGTACCCCGGGGTGCGGAGCGCCCTGCACTGTTGCGCGCCCGGGATCGATCCGGACCTGGTTTTCGGTGCCGGGATCGGGGCCCTGTCGGTGCCGGCCGAGCACCTGACGGGAGCTCTGCTCGACCGCATCGGTCCGGCCGTGGAATCCGGGAGGGGACTCTGGCTGGGCGTCGCCCCGACCGACGTGCCGGATGTGACAACCCGACCCGATCATCTCGCCGCTGCAGCCCTGCGCCTTCTGCAGCCCCTGGAACTGGGTGCAGCCTGGTCGGATCGGCTGGTGCTCACGCCCGCCTGCGGGTTGGCGGGCTGGAGCACGCGGCCGGCCCTGCAGCTGCTGCGGCACCTGGGCGAGGCCGCCGACATCGTGGGGGAGCAGCTCGAGCGCTGAGGAATGTCCGCGCCATCCCCTAGATTTGGCGCGTGACCGACGCCCCAGACCTGCCCGACCCCGAGTCGCTCGAAGCCGAGTTGCCCGAGAGCGCCACGCCCCAACTGGCCGAGGCTCCGGCCGAGATCCGGGAGCGCCATGCCGAGCTGAGCGAACTGCTCAATGAGGCCCGCTGGCGCTATCACGTGCTCGATGCCCCGACGATGTCGGACGGGGAATTCGATGCCCTGATGCGGGAGCTGACGGAGCTGGAGGAGCGCTTCGGGGGGTTGCGTACGCCCGACTCACCCTCCCAGCAGGTCGGCGGCCCACCGTCGACGACGTTCGATGCGGTGACCCATCTGAGCCCGATGCAGAGCCTCGACAATGCGTTCTCGTTCGACGAACTCCACCACTGGGGCGAACGGGTCGCGCGGGAGGCGGGCGCAGGGCTGGCCGAGTCCGGGTTCCTGTGTGAACTCAAGATCGACGGGCTGGCCGTGGTGCTCGTCTATGAACAGGGGCGCCTGGTGCGGGCAGCGACTCGGGGCGACGGTCGGGTGGGTGAAGACATCACCGTCAATGTGCGGACCATCAAGGGCATCCCGGACCGGCTGGCCGGTGACGCCCGCGAGATCCCGGAACTCCTCGAGATCCGGGGCGAGGTCTTTCTCGGCATCGAGGCGTTCCGGACGCTCAACGAGACGCTGGTCGAGCAGGGCCGCGCGCCGTTCGCCAATCCGCGCAACGCGGCCGCCGGATCGCTGCGCCAGAAGGACCCCCGGGTCACCGCGACCCGGCCCCTGGCGTTCATCGCCCACGGGATCGGCGTCGCCTCCGGAGTGACGATCGAGCGGTTGAGTGAGGCGTACGCGCTCCTGCGCGAGTTCGGCATCCCCACCAGCGAACAGGCCCGTGTGGTGCCCGATCTCGACGCGGTCGAGACGTTCATCAACGAGGTGGCGGATCATCGGCACGACTATGTGCACGAGATCGACGGGGTCGTGGTGAAGATCGACCGGCGCGCCCTGCAGGACCGGTTGGGCAGCACGAGCCGTGCGCCTCGCTGGGCCATCGCGTTCAAGTATCCGCCCGAGGAGGTGACGACCAAGCTCCTCGACATCCGGGTCAATGTGGGCCGCACGGGGCGCGTGACGCCGTACGCGGTGATGGAACCCGTCTTCGTCGCCGGTTCCACGGTCGCGATGGCGACGCTCCACAACGGCTTCGAGGTCGAGCGCAAGGGCGTGCTCATCGGGGACACCGTCGTCCTGCGCAAGGCCGGGGACGTGATCCCCGAGATCCTCGGTCCCGTCACCGACCTGCGGGACGGGACGGAGCGGGCCTTCGTCATGCCGACCCAGTGCCCGGCCTGTCGGTCGGAGTTGCGGCCGGAGAAGGAGGGGGAGAAGGACATCCGCTGTCCCAATCAGCGCTCGTGCCCCTCGCAGTTGCGTGAGCGGCTGTTCCACCTGGCGTCGCGGCAGGCGCTCGACATCGAGGTGCTGGGCTGGCAGGCCGCCGATGCGTTGCTCGAGGCCGGGTTGTTGACCGACGAGGGCGACCTGTTCACGCTCGATGAGGAGGGGTTGCTGCGCGCGGACTTCTTCACCAGGAACGCGAGGAAGGCCGAACGTGACGCCGGGGCGGGGGAGCGGGTCCTGTCGGCCAACGGCCACAAGCTGTTGGCCAACCTGGAAGAGGTCAAGGCGAGGCCGTTCGCGAAGTTCCTGGTGGCTCTCTCGATCCGGCATATCGGCAAGGGTGTGGCCCCCGATGTGGCGGCCGCCTTCCCCAACATCGAAGCCCTCGAGGCCGCCAGCTTCGAGGAACTGTCGGCGGTCGAGGGGATCGGCCCCACCATCGCCGAATCGATCCGTGAATGGTTCGCGACCGACTGGCGTCGGGAGATCGTCACCAAATGGCAGGCGGCAGGGTGTGTCCTGGCCGACGAACCGGGCGAGCCCGGCGAACAGCTGCCGCAGACCCTGGCCGGGCTGTCGATCGTGGTGACGGGGTCGATCGAGGGCTACACCCGTGATTCGGTCGCCGAGGCGATCGTCGCCCGTGGAGGGAAGTCCGCGTCGTCGGTGTCGAAGAAGACGGATTTCGTGGTGGTCGGTGAGTCGCCCGGATCGAAATACGACAAGGCCGTGGCGCTGAAACGGCCCATCCTCGATGGTGCTGGCTTCGCCGTCCTGCTCGCAGAGGGCCCCGAGGCTGCCGCAGCCGTCGCCCGGACCGAGTGATGGAACGTCCCGGTGGGGTGCTGGCGGCGGCCCACCGCGGCCTCGACGCCTCGACCCGTCGATGGTGGCGGCTGGTGGGTCGCCGCATCGACCTCGAGGGCGAGCACACCTGGCTGGACGCTCCCATGGCATCCGGGGCAGTGGTCCGGGACGGGTGGCTCGAGGAGGCGGCCGGACGGATGGGGGCCGGGCTCGAACCACCCACAGCCGGGGCCGGTCTCCTTGCCGATCTGGCCGACCTGGATGGCCCCGGATTCTCCGCCACCGGGGTGGCGCGCGAGATCCGCGATTTCTATGCCCACACCGCGGACTGGCGGATGGATGCCTGGAGTCAGTGGTCGCCGTTGTTCGCCCCGGGTGGTGCCCTCGTCGAAGGCCTGTTCGGTCGTCGGGTGGGGCAGTTGGCCCTGCCGGTCCGGCCGCTGGATGTCAGCAGGGGTATCGACTCGAACGTGCACGTCTTCCGGAGTGGAACCGGTGAGCAGGTGGCAGCGGCCTGGCTGCGTACGCTGCGCAGCACGGGTGACTATCTCTTCAGCGGTCTGTATCGCGTGGCTCGACTGCCCGGGATCGCGCAGCCGTGCGTGCACGTGGCCTTCCCGCTCGAGGACGGCAATGTGCAGGTCTTCCTCCGGCCTGAGGCGGGACCCGATGGATCGTTTGTCCTGACGTCACCCCCGGGGCCGTTCGGCTCGGTCGGGGCCTATGTCGTGGCCCGAGCCGGTGGGGTGGTGTCGGCGGCGAAACTGCCTCTTCATGAGCGATTCCGGCTCTATCTCGACCCCGAGCAGGTTCTTCGGACCGATCATGACCTGTGGCTGGGACGCGCCCGGGTGCTGCAGTTGCATTATCGGCTGGTGCCGCGGGAATGATCGTGGGTGGTCCGGGCGCGTAGGCTGCATGCCATGGCACAGTCCCGCGACGTCGATCAGACGCCGAGCCACTCTCCGGCTCAGCAGCCTCCGGTGGCTGAGCCGGTGGCTCAGTCGACTCCGATGCCCCAGCCCTTGGCGCTGCGGCCGTCCACGCGGCGCCGGTTCGAGCCGTTCTCCGATCTCGACCTCAACGGCCGGGTGCCCAGTCGCGTCCGTCCCGCCATTGGCGAGTGGGGCCCAGCCGATCTGCCCAGCACCAACCGGAAGCGGTGGGTGCGGCTGTTCACGCCGATCATCTTCGTGGTCGTCCTCGGGGTGCTCGTGGGGCTGGCGTTCTATTTCGGCCAGTTCTTCTATTGAGCTCCACTCACCTGGCCGCGTGGCCCGTTGTGAGCGTCCCGGCCTCGGCCACGATTGGGTGCGGAAATTGCACCTATGGGTGCAATTTCCGGACCCAGTAAACGTGCTTTCGGGTCGTGCGCTTCCCGCCCGGGGTTCTCGCCATCCAGCTCCTGGATGCCGGCGGTCGACCTGGCGCCCCTGAAGAAACCGCCTTGAGGTCCCGCCGTGTGCCCAAACGTCGGGTGCAAGGGGCCCATTCAGCTTGCCCTCCCGCAGCAGGGGCGTCCCAACCCTGCGGAACCGGTCGGAACCATGAAATCGCGAGAGAAATCCCGTCGTTCAGCGTGCGTTCCCGGCAGTCAGCGCCCGTTGACCGCTTTAGCGTGCGCTGCCTCAGGCCCGAATTCGATTCAGCTTGCCCTCGCCGACTCCGCCCCCGGTGCACGGGGCGCTGGAGACGGGAGGACAAGCTGATGGCGGTGGGGCGCAAGCTCAAGCGGTTAGCGGGAGCTGAAGAGGCCAGGGGGAGCTGAAGAGGCCAGGGGGAGCTGAAGAGCCAACGGGGCCCCGTTCGACGCGTCGGGGCAACCAGCAGGACGAGATCCGTTCAGGCGTTGTCACCCTGGATCACGGAAGTGATCAGGGTCGCGAGATAACGCAGACGCGCCATCTCGGCGGCCAGGAACTCGGGGCCGCCGTGGCGTCCGGCCACGATCGACAGATCGGGGCCCACCGGAATGATCCCTGCCGTGGTCTCGACCCACTGGGGGACCCATCCGGCGGGCAGTTCCAAAGTGCGGCACTCGGTCAGCTCCCCGAGCAGCTCCAGCCCCTGGGTCGACAGATCCGGCGCGAGCGGGGTCGCGTGCCGGATGGGACCGCCCGGAACCTGCACCAGAACCGCCCAGTGGCAGTGGAAGACCGCCGGCACCGACTCGGTGAGGATCTCCGCCGCCTGGTCGGGATCGGCCAGCATGCGCTCCAGCACCTCGACATCGGATTCGAGGCCGGCACCGCCCGGATAGCGCGAGCACCACAACACCCTGACGTCCGGAAGACTCGTGCAGGCGCTCACGACACCGTCGGGCATCATGCCCGCCGGCAGGTTGACCATGAAGTCATCGATGACCCGGCCGTGTTCCCGTCCTACGATCTCCACGGCATGGATATCGGCCCCGGCCGTGCCCATGGCACTGGCGACAGCACCCAGGGCACCCGGACGATCGGGCAATGACACTCTGATCAGGAACACGCGGTCATCCTCCCCTATCGCGCGGCGGCATCGCCAACGAAGTTCGCAGCGTCATGCAACTGACACGTGCTTGTTACCCGGCTCCTTACCCCAATTGGGCCGGGTCCAACCGCGTACGCGGCGTCCGGGGCCACTATCCAGCCCGGTCGCGGCACTAACATGAGCCCTCGTGGCGGGTTGTCCCCGCCGAAGCCGAAGGAGTGAAACAGTGGCGTTGACCGTGTCCGATGTGGCCCGGCTGGGTTCCCTGGCCAGGATCGACCTGACCGAGGAGGAGCTCGAGAAGCTGGCCCCCCAGCTCGGAGTGATCCTCGAATCCGTGGCCCGAGTCTCCGAACTCGACACGACCGACGTGCCGCCGACCTCCCATCCCGAGCCGCTGACCAATGTGTTCCGACCGGACGCCCTCCACGAGTCGCTGCCCGTGAACGAGGCCCTCGCCATGGCTCCCGCCGCCGAGGACGACCGCTTCCGCGTGCCGCGCATCCTGGGGGAGGAAGCATGAGTCGCGACATCCTGCGCGCGAACGCGCACGAGTTGGCCCGACAGATCGCCGCCGGCGAACGCTCCTCGGAGGAGATCACGCGGGCCCATCTCGACCAGATCGCCGCTGTCGACGGTGCCGTGCACTCGTTCCTCCACATCGAGTCCGACCGCGCTCTCGAGGCTGCCCGCCGGGTGGACGCCAAGCGTGCCGCGGGGGAGACGCTGGGGCCGCTGGCCGGCGTACCCCTCGCCCTCAAGGACGTCTTCACCATGACCGGTGCCCCGACGACCGCCGGATCGAAGATGTTGGAGGGTTGGGTATCGCCCTACAACGCGACCGTGACCCAGCGCCTGCTCGATGCCGACATCGTCATCCTGGGCAAGACCAACCTCGATGAGTTCGCGATGGGCTCCTCGACCGAGAACTCCGCGTACGGGCCCACGCGCAACCCCTGGGATCTCGACCGCACCCCGGGCGGCTCCGGGGGTGGTTCAGCGGCCGCGCTCGCGGCCTTCGAGGCTCCGCTGGCCATCGGCTCCGACACGGGCGGTTCGATCCGCCAGCCCGGATCGTTCACCGGCACCGTGGGCATCAAGCCGACCTATGGCGGCACATCCCGCTATGGCCAGATCGCCCTTGCGTCCTCGCTCGATCAGCCGGGCCCCTGCACGCGTTCGGTGCTCGACGCGGCCCTGCTCCATCAGGTGATCGGCGGGCATGACCCGCTGGATGCCACCTCCATCGACGCGCCGGTGCCCGACATCGTCGGCGCAGCGCGGTCCGGCGACATCCGTGGGATGCGGGTCGGCGTGGTGAAGGAGCTCGGCGGCGAGGGGTACGCCCCAGGGGTCGAGCAGCGCTTCCGCGAGACGGTCGCGCTCCTCGAATCGCTGGGCGCCGAGATCGTCGAGGTTTCGTGCCCGCACTTCGACTACGCCATGGCGGCCTATTACCTGATCCTGCCTGCCGAGGCGTCCTCCAATCTGGCCCGGTTCGACGCCATGCGTTATGGCCTTCGGGTCGGTGACGACGGCGCCCGTTCCACCGAAGAGGTCATGGCGATGACCCGTGGCGCCGGTTTCGGTGAAGAGGTCAAGCGCCGCATCATCATCGGCACGTACGCCCTGTCCGCCGGTTATTACGACGCCTACTACGGCTCGGCCCAGAAGATCCGCACGCTCATCGCGCGTGATTTCCGGGCCGCGTTCGAGCAGGCCGATGTGCTGGTGTCGCCGTCCACGCCGACGACGGCCTTCCGGATCGGCGAGCGCATCGATGACCCGCTTGCGATGTATATGAATGATCTCTGCACGACGCCCTCCAACCTCGCGGGCAATGCCTCCGCCTCGTTCCCCGTGGGGTTGTCCCCGGACGACAACATGCCGGTCGGCTTCCACGTGATGGCGCCGGCCATGGCGGACGACCGCCTCTATCGCGTGGGGGCCGCGCTCGAACGTTCGCTCGAGACCACCTGGGGCGGATCGCTCCTCGAGCGCATCCCCACCCTCGAAGGGAGTTTCGCATGACCGATGTAGTCGAGTTTGATGACGCACTCGACCGCTACGACCCGGTCATGGGCCTGGAGGTCCATGTCGAGCTCAACACGGTGTCGAAGATGTTCTGCGGGTGTTCCACCGAATTCGGTGCCGAACCCAACACCCAGACCTGCCCGGTCTGTCTCGGCCTGCCGGGGTCGATGCCGGTCGCGAACGCCAAGGCCATCGAATCGGCCATCCGCATCGGCCTGGCGCTCAACTGCTCCATCGCCGAATGGTGCCGCTTCGCCCGGAAGAACTATTTCTATCCGGACATGCCGAAGAACTATCAGATCTCGCAGTATGACGAGCCCATCGCCTTCGACGGCTGGATCGACCTCGATGTCGACGGCGAGACCATCCGGGTCGAGATCGAGCGCGCCCACATGGAGGAGGACACCGGCAAGTCCACCCACCGCGGTGGTGCGACCGGCCGTATCCACGGTGCCGACTATTCGCTGCTCGACTACAACCGCTGCGGCGTACCCCTGATCGAGATCGTCACCAAGCCGATCGAGGGGATGGGGGAGAGGGCGCCGGCGGTCGCGAAGGCCTATGTCGAGGCGATCCGCGAGTTGATGAAGGCGCTCGATGTGTCGGATGCCCGGATGGAACGGGGCAATGTCCGCTGCGATGCCAACGTGTCGCTCCGGCCCGATCCCGGGGCGGAGTTCGGTACGCGGACCGAGACCAAGAACGTGAACTCCCTGCGCTCGGTCGAGGGTGCGGTGCGCCACGAGATCATGCGCCAGGCCGCCGTGCTGGATGCCGGTGGGACGATCCTGCAGGAGACCCGCCACTGGCACGAGGACACCCAGAGCACGACGTCCGGGCGGCCGAAGGAGACGGCCGAGGACTACCGCTATTTCCCCGAGCCCGACCTCGTGCCCGTCGCGCCGAGTCGCGACTGGGTCGAGGAGCTGCGGGCCTCGCTGCCCGAACCTCCCGCCCAACGGCGCGCCCGACTGGCGGATGTATGGGGCTTCTCCGAGCGGGAGTTCGGCGATGTGGTCGCCGCCGGTGCCCTGGACCTGATCGACGAGACCGTCGCCGCCGGTTGTACGCCCCAGTCGGCGCGCAAGTGGTGGCTCTCCGAGCTCGCCCGCCGGGCCAACGAGGCAGGCGTCTCCCTGACGGAGCTCGCGGTTACCCCGGCCCAGGTCGCCGAGGTGCAGGCGCTGGTGGACGCGGGCACGATCAACGACAAGCTCGCCCGTCAGGTGTTCGACGGCGTACTCGCGGGCGAAGGCCATCCCGCGGAAGTCGTCGAGAAGCGCGGCCTCGTGGTCGTATCCGACGACGGGGCGCTGTCGGCCGCCGTGGATGCCGCCATCGCGGCGAACCCGGATGTGGCCGACAAGATCCGCGCCGGCAAGGTGCAGGCCGCCGGTGCCCTCATCGGAGCGGTCATGAAGGAGATGCGCGGTCAGGCCGATGCGGGTCGCGTGCGGGAACTGATCCTGGCCAAGCTGGCCTGAGCCTGAGCAGACGACAGGACCCGGTGGAAATCCACCGGGTCCTGTCGCGTTGTGACTGGGTGATCAGAGGGCCAGATCGGCCGTTTCGAGCCGGGCCAGCGCGTCGGGGTCGCCGACGCGGCGCACATCGCAGTGGTCGCGTCGGCCATAGGCATAGAGCATCAGCTCGGACGGCAGTCCGACCAGGGTGACGATGTCGCCGCCGGGCATCGCGCGGACGGTCTCGGGATCGTCCACCGCCCCTTCTCGCTGGCTGCGCTCGAGGATGACCCCGACGGGGCAACGGCGGAACAGTGCGCGGCCCATCAGCTTCAGGCGCCGCCACATCCAGTCCTCGATCTCGACGCCGAGGTCGCGGGCGGTCCAGCCGTCGGCAGCCCGGCGGACGTCCTCGTGGTGGACGAAGAACTCGACGGAGTTGGCCTCCTCGTCCACCCCGGGAAAGGCGAAGACGGACAACCGTGCCGGGCCGCGGCGAATGCGGTCCACGAGTTCCGCATAGGGCCAGCGGGCCTTGGTCTCGGCCATCCGGCGTTCGGTCAGCCCGGCCAGCGGCCTCGCCACGATGCCGGGGGCGCCCAGTGGATCGGTCTCCCGGACCCACAGGTGCGCAGCCAGGTCATGCGTGTTCCAGCCCTCGCAGAGCGTGGGCGCGTCGGGTCCCCGATCGTCCAGGGCATCGCACAACTCGGCGCGTTCGGATTTGGCGAATTTCACACGGCGCACATTAGTGGACCGTCGAAGTGTCGCCAACGCCGATGGGTGAGAATGACGCGGTGACCGAAGACACCCCCTTGATCGGCCTCGACTCGCGCGTGGCCACCCTGCTCAAGCGCAACGATGCAGGCCTCGTGCCGGCGATCGTCCAGGACGCCACCACCGGCCGGGTGCTGATGATGGCCTGGATGAACGATGAGGCCCTGCACCGCACGCTGACAACCGGCCGCGGCACCTATTGGTCGCGCAGCCGCAACAGCCTGTGGGTCAAGGGTGAGACGTCCGGTCACGTGCAGCAGGTGCGGGAGGTCCGGCTCGATTGCGACGGCGACACGCTGCTGGTGCAGGTCGACCAGGTCGGGCCCGCCTGCCACACGGGGACGACGAGTTGCTTCGATGCCCACCTCCTGCTCCCGGATGCGGAGGCCGCCCGATGACGCTCGACCTCAACCTGACGCTGGAGGGCTTCCGCGAACTGGCCACGCAACGCCGCGTGATCACCGTCGCGGCCCGCGTGATCAGTGACGCCGACACGCCCGTCAGCCTCTATCACCGACTGGCCGGTTCCCGACCCGGCACGTTCCTGTTCGAATCGGTCGAGCACGGCGTCCGGTCGCGCTGGTCGTTCGTCGGCGTACGCACCGCCGCCACTCTCACGAGCACCGACGGGGAGGCGACCTGGTCGGGCACGGTCCCCGTGGGCCTGCCGGGCGCCGACGGATCCGGCGGCGACCCCCTCGCCGCCCTGCGTGATTCGCTCGCGCTGCTCGTATCGGATCATCCGCAGGCCGACCTGCCCCCGCTGACGTCCGGGTTCGTCGGCTATCTCGGCTATGACGTCGTACGCCGCCTCGAGCGACTCCCCGTCGACACGGTCGACGACCTCCGTGTGCCCGAGCTGGCCATGATGCTCATCCACGACCTCGCGGCGATCGATCATGAGACCGGCGACGTGTGGCTGCTGGCGAATGCGATCAATTTCGATGCGACCGACGAGCGGGTCGACCAGGCGTACGCCGATGCCGTCGGTCGCGTCGAGGCCATGGCCGCCGAACTCGCCCGGCCCCGCGCCTCACTCGCGCTCGTTCGGACGACGCCGATGCGGGACACCGACGACATCGTCGTCCGGCAGCGTTCCAGCGAGGAGTTCCAGGCCTGCGTACGCTCGGCGATCGCCGAGATCGAGGCCGGGGAAGCCTTCCAGATCGTCGTCTCGCAGCGTTTCGAGATCGACGGCGCTGCCGATGCGTTCGAGGTCTATCGCCGACTGCGGCTGGTCAACCCGAGCCCCTATCTGTTCCTCCTGCGCATGGACGGCTTCGACATCGTCGGCTCGTCCCCCGAGGCCCTGGTCACGGTGCGAGGAGGACGGGCGATCACCCATCCCATCGCCGGCACCCGACCGCGGGGCGCCGACCCGGCCGAGGACGCCGCCCTCGAAGCCGAGCTGCTGGCCGACGAGAAGGAGCGCGCCGAGCACCTCATGCTGGTCGACCTGGGCCGCAACGACCTGGGCCGGGTCTGCGTGCCGGGGAGCGTCGACGTCCTGGAGTTCATGCAGGTACGCCGCTATTCGCACGTCATGCACCTCGAGGCCGCGATCACCGGTCAGCTCGCCCCCGGCCGGACCGCGCTGGAGGCGACCCTCGCCTGCTTCCCGGCGGGAACGCTGTCGGGTGCCCCCAAGGTGCGGGCCATGGAGATCATCGAACGCCTCGAGCTGACGCGACGCGGTGTCTATGGCGGTGTGGTCGGGTGGTTCGACTTCAACGGTGACTCGGATACGGCCATCGCGATCCGGAGCACCCTGATCAAGGACGGCCGGGCCTACGTGCAGGCCGGCGCCGGCATCGTCGCGGACTCCGTCCCGGCCACCGAGGACACGGAGTGTCGCAACAAGGCGGCAGCCGTGCTCCGCGCCGTGGCCTCGGCCGACGGGATGAGCCCTCTTGATGGCTGATCCGAAGGTGGCACGGGGCGCCCGCCGCAGTCGCGGGATCGCGTTCGGGCTGTTGCTGCTGGGGAGCCTGGCGGGGCTGCTGCTGGCGAGTCAGCGGTGGGCGACAGTCACCGGGTCGTTCACGATCGAGGAACACCTCACCGGCAATGACCTCACCAACGCGATGGCCGGCCTGCTCGCGGGGACGGTCGCCGCGGGTGGCGCACTCGCCGCGCTGTCGGGCCGGCGGACCCGGGCCGTCCTCGGCGGCGTCGCCGCCCTGCTGGGCGTGGCCATGGTGGTGGTGGCGATCGGGGCGCAGGGGCGTACCGATCCGGCCACCGGCACCTTCGTCGGCATCGGGGCGCTCGGAGTCGGCTATATCGCCGCCGCGGCGCTGGTGCTGGCGGGCGGTGTGATCATGGCAGCCCGGGCGCACACCTGGCCCGGTCGCCCGGACCGCTTCGCCCGAACGAGGGCCCGGGCCGCCACCCGGGCCGATGACGATGCGGGAGAGGTCTGGAAGGCCATGGACGCCGGCTTCGACCCCACCGATGTCCCGGATCACCCGACCGGACCGGACGACATGGGCGATACAACTGGCAGGAAGTCTCCCGATCGGGGAGAATGACGCGAAGCCATCCCCGGATCGGCCCTGTCGTGATCTCGCAGGGATGACCAACGACGAAAGAAGGTTCGATGAATCGCCGCCGCACCACCGTGAAGGAAATCCACCATGGCCGGACCACCGCGGCGTGGACGGGCTCGATCCTGGCGATCATCGCCATCATCGTCATGTCCATCGGTTTTCTGACCGGCTCGGGCACGTGGCCCTCGCCCAACTGGACGATCATCATCGTGGGCCTCATCATCCTCGCCATCGCCCCGATCGCGGGCGGAATCCTGAACAAGATGGGTCTTGGGCAGGACTGATGACGGTTCTCGACGACATCATCGTCGGGGTACGCGAGGATCTGGCTGCGCGCCAGCGTGACGTTTCGGTGGCCGAGCTCACCGAACGGGTCGCCGCCATGCCGCCGGCCCTGGATCCGCGCCCCGACTTCCGCCGACCCGGTGTGCAGCTGATCGCCGAGGTCAAGCGCAAGAGCCCGTCCAAGGGCGACCTCGCCCAGATCGCCGATCCGGCCGCGCTCGCCGAGGCGTACGCCGAAGGCGGGGCCTCCGCCATCTCCGTGCTGACCGAAGAACGCCGCTTCAACGGATCGCTGGCCGACCTGGTCGCAGTGCGCAAGCGCGTCCGGGTGCCGATCCTGCGCAAGGACTTCGTGGTCACCGACTATCAGATTCTCGAAGGCCGGGCCAACGGCGCCGATCTCGTCCTGTTGATCGTGGCGGCCCTCGACGATGCCCGCCTCGCCGACCTGCTGGCGTACTCGACCGAATTGGGGATGACCACGCTGGTCGAGGCGCACACGGTCGAGGAGGTGCACCGTGCGCTCGCGGTCGGTGCCGAGGTGATCGGCGTGAACAATCGCGACCTCAAGACGCTCGAGGTGGACCGGAGCAACTTCGCCCGGCTCGCCGCCGACATCCCCGACTCCGTGATCAAGGTCGCCGAATCCGGCGTTCGGTCGGCCGCAGATGTGGCCGACTTCGCCGCCCAGGGCGCCGACGTCGCACTGGTGGGCGAAGCGCTGGTCACCGGTGCCGACCCCGCCGCCAACGTGCAGGCGATGCTGGCCGCCGGCCGCTGAGTCACACCCCCCACTCCAGAACCGGAGAAGACGTGAACACCAGAGCCCTACCCGATGCCACCGGCCACTTCGACAAGTTCGGTGGCAAGTTCGTGCCCGAAGCGCTGTACGCTGCGCTGGCCCAGCTGGAGGCCGCCTTCGAATCGGCCATCCACGACCCGGCCTTCGCCGCCGAGCTCGGCAAGCTCCACACCGAATATGTGGGCCGGCCGAGCCCGGTCACCGAGGCGCCCCGATTCGCGCAGCACGCCGGCAACGCCCGGGTCCTGCTCAAGCGCGAGGATCTCAACCACACCGGGTCCCACAAGATCAACAATGTGTTGGGCCAGGCCCTGCTCACCAAGCGCATGGGCAAGACGCGGTTGATCGCCGAGACCGGGGCCGGCCAGCACGGCGTGGCGACCGCCACCGCTGCGGCGCTGTTCGGCATGGAGTGCGTCGTCTATATGGGCAAGGTCGACACCGACCGCCAGGCCCTCAACGTCGCCCGGATGCAGCTGCTCGGTGCCGAGGTCGTCGCGGTCGAGTCGGGCTCGAAGACCCTGAAGGACGCCATGAACGAGGCGCTCCGCGACTGGGTGGCGACCGTGGACAACACCCACTATCTGATCGGCTCCGTGGGCGGCCCCCATCCGTTCCCGATGATCGTCCGCGAATTCCAGCGGGTCATCTCCACCGAGGCCCGCGCGCAGCTGCTCGAACGCGAGGGGCGGCTGCCGGATGTTGTCGCGGCCTGCGTCGGTGGCGGATCCAATGCGATGGGCATCTTCGCCGACTTCATCGGTGACCCGGACGTGCAGCTCTATGGCTTCGAGGCGGGCGGCGAGGGCCTGGAGACCGGCCGCCACGCCGCCACTATCTCCGAGGGCAAGCTGGGCGTACTCCACGGGATGCGCACCTTCGTCCTGCAGGACTCCGACGGCCAGACGAAGGAATCCCACTCGATTTCGGCCGGGCTCGACTACCCGGGCGTCGGGCCCGAGCATGCCTGGCTCGCCGACACCGGCCGGGCGAAATATGAGCCCATCACCGACGCCGAGGCCATGGAGGCCCTGAGGCTCCTCACCCGCACCGAGGGCATCATGCCGGCCATCGAGTCGGCCCATGCCCTGGCCGGCGTGCTGCGCCTGGGCCGGCAGCTCGCGGAGACGCAGCCCGACCTCGAGCCGCTGATGCTCGTCAGCCTGTCGGGTCGCGGTGACAAGGACGTCGAGACCGCCATCAGGTGGTTCGGCCTCGACGGCAGCGCCGACAAGACCACGGGAGGGACGGAATGAGCGGCGCACCCCGCTTCGATGCAGGCAGGTCGGGTCGCCTGCTGACCCAGGCCAAGGCGGAGGGCCGGGCGGCCCTCGTCGGCTTCCTCCACATCGGTTTTCCCGACGTGCCGATCTCGTTGGAAGCCATGCGCCGCCTCGCCGTGGGGTGTGATCTCGTCGAGATCGGCCTGCCGTATTCCGATCCCGTGATGGACGGGCCGATCATCCAGCGCACCGGCACCGCGGCGCTCGAGCGCGGCGTCCGCACCCGGGATGCGCTCAAGGCTGCCGAGGCCGTGGCGAACGCCGGTGGCCACGCGGTCGTCATGACCTATTGGAACCTCGTCGAGCACTACGGCGTGGACGCCTTCGCGCGCGATCTCGCCTCGGCCGGTGGGTGTGGCCTCATCACGCCCGACCTCACCCCGGACGAGGCCGACGAATGGATGGTCGCCTCCGACGCCCACGGGCTCGACCGGATCTTCCTGGTCGCGCCGTCGTCGACCGATGAGCGCATCGCCAGCACGGTCGATGCCTGCCGCGGCTGGCTCTATGCCACCTCCGTCATGGGCGTCACCGGCACCCGGACGCAATCCTCGGACGCGGCGCCCGAGCTCGTACGCCGGATCCGCGCCCTGCGACCGGACGTGCCCATCGGCATCGGACTCGGGGTGTCCAATGGCGCGCAGGCGAAGGAGATCGCGGCGTACGCCGATGGTGTCATCGTGGGCTCCGCGCTCGTGCGGACCCTCGTCGAGGCCGAGGATGCGGGCGAACCCGACAATCTGGACCGGCTGCAGGCCGTGCTCGACGACCTCGTGGCGGGCGTCCGCGGCTGACTCTCGTTTCCGGGGGCGGCTTGGGTCGCCGTGGGTACGCTGGCCATCGGCAGCGACACGATCCGGCGCTGCGGGGCAGCGACGAGGGGGACCCATGGCGCGATGTCTGGTCGGGCTCGTGGTGCTGGCCGTCGTCATGGTGACCGGGTGCGCCGCGCCGTCGGTGGCCGGCCAGGCCATCGCCCCGAAGGCCGACGAGGCCGACGCCTATCACGGGACCTGGCTGGATCAGCCCTTCACGATGCCGGATGTGGCACTGACGGATACGGCCGAGCTGCCCTACAACCTGCGCACCAGTCCGACGACTCCGGTGAGCCTGCTGTATCTGGGATATCCCGACTGCCCCGATGTCTGCAACAGCACGCTGGGCGGGCTGGCCGGTGCTTTCGACGGGCTGTCGCCCGACGTCCGCGACGACATCACCGTCCTCGTCGTCGATATCGATGCCGACCGCGGGTCGTCGAAGCAACTCAAACGCTGGCTGGCGGGCCACGGGGAGGGTTTCGTCGGCCTGCGCGGCACCTCCGGGCAGATCCGCGAGATCGCGGACGCGGTCGGCGTCGAGATGCACGAGCCCGGGCCGGACGGCGTCATCCTCCACAGCGCCCAGATCATCGGGTTCGACCGGCACCACCGCGCGACCGTGCTCTGGACCCCGGACCTGCCGGCCGACGCGTTGGCTGCCGACCTGCAGACCCTGGTCGCCGCCCAGAGATGATCCTCACCCGGACATGATTCAGCCGCGCGAACCGTGCCGCAGGGCGTGGCCGTGGGCGACAAGGGCGGGGCGATGGGACAAGATGGGGCCGTTGACGTCGAGGCACGGCGAGGGTCGGCCATGCAGGGGAGTGCGGTGAAACAGCGGATCGGGCTGACTCTGGCCATCTTCATCGGAGTCACGGCAGTGGTGTCCGCCATCGGGTTCTGGCTCCACGTGCATTATGCGATCGCCTATTGGGTGTTCAACCTCGGTTCGTTCGGGCCGCTGCTCGGCGGTCTTGCGGTCCTCGCCCTGAACCGTCCGCTGGGCCTGGGTGCGCGCTGGGTGCCGGGTCTGGGGTTCAACTCCCAGGTGGTGCGCCGCACGCTGCTGATCACGGGTGTGGCGCTGGCGATCGTGCTGGCGTGTGTGCAGTTCTATACGTTCTTCCGTTGGCAGATGAAGCCGATCCCGCTGCCCCTGGTGCCCCATCCGCTGGCGCTGCCCGGTGACGTCGGAACGATCTTCGGGCTGGTCGCGCTCGGGATGCTGATCGGCCTGATCATGGAGGAGTTCGCCTGGCGTACCATCCTCCAGCCGACGCTGCGGCAGCGATACAACGTGCTCACCACCGGCGTCGTGCTGGGAGCGATCTGGGCCACCTGGTCGTGGCCGGCCTGGCAGGGCGCGATCACCCGTCTGGTGGCCGAACAGAGCGTCCTCGAGTTCATCCTCTTCCTGGCGGGGCACTATGTGACCTGCATCGCGATTTCGCTCATCTTCGTCGTCCTGCATAGCCGGATGCGCGTCGGCCACTGGGTGTCGGCGGTGGCTTTCCGTCTGGTATTCGGGCTGGGATTCTTCCTGATCCTCGACGAGGAAACCGGCCGCTGGCAGGCAATGTTTGCAATTTCACTCGCCTGCAGTGCTGCGGCAGCGGTCGGTCTCTATTACTATCGTCGAGCCGCGCTTGCCCAACGAGCGCGGACGGCTCGGGATCAGAGCGCTCGATCGACTGAACCGGGCCCGGCCGAGGCTCAGGCTGGATCTCAATGATCGGTCCGGATTTTCGACCGGGGTCGAGGATTCGTAACGTTCTCCTGCCGTAGAGGGGTCGACGATGTCCCGCGCACTCACAGGTGACGTCGTCCCCGGTGTGTGCACTCTCCGGCTCCCGTGCTGATTCGGCACCGAAGGCCAGGAGAAACGCATGACTCAGGAGTCTGTCCAACGATCGCTGCGTCGCCCCGCTGAGGGGCTCTATGATCCGGAATATGAGCACGACGCCTGCGGCGTTGCCTTCGTTGCTCACCTGAGTGGTGTTCCCGACCACGACATCATCGCCAAAGGCCTCGAGGCCCTCCGCAATCTTGACCACCGCGGCGCCACCGGTGCCGATGAAGCCGCCGGTGACGGCGCCGGCATCCTGATCCAGATTCCCGACCGGTTCCTGCGGGCCGTGTGTGGATTCGAGCTCCCGGCCGCCGGGGCGTACGCCGTCGGGGCGGCTTTCCTGCCCACGGACGCGACCGAGCGCGACCGGACCCGCGAGGCGATCGAGAAGCTCGCCGCCGCCGAGCACCTCGACGTGCTGGGCTGGCGCGACATCCCGGTCGACCCGGAGTCGCTCAGCCCCGTGTCGATCGAGCTCATGCCGCATTTCGCGCACCTGCTGGTGGCGGGCAAAGGCGGTGAGACGGGCATCGAGCTGGACCGCCTCACCTACGGCCTGCGCCGGCGGGCCGAACACGAACTCGGTGTCTATTTCCCCTCGTTGTCGGCTCGTACGCTGGTCTACAAGGGCATGCTCACCACTGATCAGCTCGAGGCGGTCTTCCCCGATCTCCACGACGAGCGCATGGAAAGCGCGCTGGCGCTGGTGCATTCGCGGTTCTCGACCAACACGTTCCCCGCGTGGGAGCTCGCGCACCCGTTCCGCATGATCGCCCACAACGGCGAGATCAATACGGTCAAGGGCAACCGCAACTGGATGCGGGCCCGCGAGGAGCTGCTCGCCTCCGAGCTGATCCCGGGCAACCTCGAGCGGCTCTTCCCGATCTGCAACCCCGAGCAGTCCGACTCCGCCTCGTTCGACGAGGTGCTGGAACTGCTGCATCTGGGCGGGCGTACGCTCCCGCACGCGGTGCTGATGATGATTCCGGAGGCGTGGGAGAACAACCCGCACATGGACCCGAAGCGGCGGGATTTCTATCGCTTCCACTCCTGCCTCATGGAGCCGTGGGACGGCCCCGCCAGCGTGTGTTTCACCGACGGCACGGTGATCGGCGCCGTTCTCGACCGCAACGGTTTGCGGCCGGGGCGCTACTCGACCACCTCCGACGGGTTGGTGGTGCTCGCGTCGGAGTCCGGCGTACTCCCCGGAATCGATCCCGCCACCGTCATCGCCAAGGGGCGCATGCAGCCCGGGCAGATGTTCCTCGCCGACCTCGAGCAGCATCGGGTGATCCCCAATGACGAGATCAAGGACGCGCTGGCCGCAGAGCAGCCCTATGGCGAATGGCTCGCCGACGGACTGATCAGCCTCGACGACCTGCCCGAGCGCGAACACACGATCCACGGCCACAGCTCGGTGACCCGACGCCAGCAGGTGTTCGGCTATTCCGAGGAGGAACTGCGCCTCATCATCGCGCCGATGGCCAACAGCGGTGCCGAACCCATCGGATCGATGGGCACCGACTCGCCGATCGCCGCGATCAGCCAGCGCCCGCGCCTGATGTTCGACTATTTCTCGCAGCTGTTCGCGCAGGTCACCAACCCGCCGCTGGACGCCATCCGGGAAGAGTTGGTCACCTCACTGGCCGGAACGATCGGCCAGGAGGAGAACCTGCTGGCGCCCGGCCCGACGTCGTGTCGCCAGATCGTCATCCCGTTCCCGGTGCTCGACAACGACGAGTTCGCCAAGCTGGTGACGCTCAACCGGCGCGGGGACATGCCGGGGTTCGCCCCCTACACCGTGCGCGGTCTCTACCGCGTCGAGGACGGCGGCATGGGGCTGCGGCACGCGCTGGACCGGATCTGCAAGGAGGTTCATCAGGCGATCCTCGACGGCGCGCGCACGGTGATCCTCTCGGATCGTCACTCCAATGCCGAGCTCGCGCCCATCCCGTCGCTGCTGCTGACCTCGGCGGTGCACCATCACCTGGTACGCCAGAAGGCGCGTACGCGTTCGGCGCTCGTCGTCGAGGCCGGCGACGTGCGAGAGGTCCACCACGTGGCTACCCTGCTCGGGTTCGGTGCCTCCGCGGTGAACCCCTATCTGGTGTTCGAGGCCGCCGAGGACATGTCCCGCGAGGACGTCTATGTGTCCGTCGACCCCGAGGTGGCGGTCCGGAACGTCAAGAAGGCCCTCGGCAAGGGCGTCCTCAAGGTGATGTCGAAGATGGGCGTATCGACGGTCGCGTCCTATACGGGGGCGCAGATCTTCGAGTGTCTCGGCCTGTCCGACGAGGTGGTGGAGCGCTACTTCACGGGTACGCCCTCGAAGCTCGGTGGGCTCGGCCTCGACGAGATCGCCGAGGAGATCCGACTGCGGCACCTGAAGGCCTATCCGGCGGACGGCATCCCACTGCCGCACCGCGAGCTCGAGGTCGGCGGCGAATACCAGTGGCGCCGCGAGGGCGAACCCCACCTGTTCGACCCCGAGACGGTCTTCCGGTTGCAGCACGCCACCCGGGCCGGGCGCTATGACATCTTCAAGCAATACACGGGCCACGTCGATGACCAGTCGAAGCGGCTGATGACCCTGCGCGGCCTGCTGAAGTTCCGCGAGGATGTCACGCCGATCCCGATCGACGAGGTCGAACCGGTGTCCTCGATCGTGAAGCGGTTCTCCACCGGTGCCATGTCCTACGGCTCCATCAGCCGCGAGGCCCACGAGACCCTCGCCATCGCGATGAACATCCTGGGCGCGAAGTCGAACACCGGCGAGGGTGGTGAGGACGCCGACCGGCTCTATGACCCCAAGCGACGCTCGTCGATCAAGCAGGTCGCCTCCGGGCGCTTCGGCGTCACGTCCGACTACCTGACCAACGCGGACGACATCCAGATCAAGATGGCCCAGGGTGCGAAGCCCGGTGAGGGTGGGCAGCTGCCCGGCAACAAGGTGTATCCGTGGGTCGCGAAGACCAGACACAGCACGCCCGGCGTCGGCCTGATCTCGCCCCCGCCCCACCACGACATCTATTCGATCGAGGATCTCAAGCAGCTGATCCACGACCTGAAGTGCGCCAATCCCGTCGCGCGGATCCACGTGAAGCTCGTGGCCGAGGTCGGGGTCGGCACGGTCGCGGCCGGGGTGTCGAAGGCCAAGGCCGATGTGGTGCTCATCTCGGGCCACGACGGTGGCACCGGTGCGGCGCCGCTGACCTCGCTGAAGCACGCCGGTGGTCCGTGGGAACTCGGCCTGGCCGAGGCCCAGCAGACGCTGTTGATCAACGGGTTGCGCGACCGCATCGTCGTGCAGGTCGACGGTCAGCTCAAGACCGGTCGCGATGTCATCATCGGCGCGCTGCTCGGGGCCGAGGAGTTCGGTTTCGCCACGGCGCCGCTGGTCGTCTCCGGCTGCGTCATGATGCGGGTCTGCCATCTCGACACCTGTCCGGTGGGTGTGGCGACGCAGAATCCGGTCCTGCGCGAGCGATACACCGGCAAGCCCGAGTTCGTCGTGAACTTCTTCGAATACATCGCCGAGGAGGTCCGGGAACACCTCGCTGCCCTCGGGTTCCGTACGCTCGAGGAGGCCATCGGCCGCGTCGACGTGCTCGAAACCCGCGCCGCTGAGGCGTACTGGAAGGCACAGGGGCTCGATCTGTCGCCGATCCTGCACCGGGCGACCGGCGGCTTTGCCGCCACGTCTCCGCTGCACAACACCATCGGCCAGGATCATGGGCTGGATGCCTCGCTCGACCGCACCGAGCTCATTCCGCTGGCGCAGCCGGCGCTCGAGCGCGGGGAGAAGGTGGTGGCCGAGGTCGGCGTACGCAATGTCAACCGCACCGTCGGCACCATCCTCGGCCACGAGGTGACGAAGGCGACCCGCGGTGCCGGATTCGATGACGACACGATCGACATCACGCTGCGTGGCTCGGCGGGTCAGAGCTTCGGCGCGTTCGTGCCGCGCGGGGTCACGCTGCGCCTCATCGGTGACTCCAACGACTATGTCGGCAAGGGTCTCTCGGGGGGCCGGCTGGTGATCACCACGCCGGACGATGTGCAGTACGCGCCGCGTGATCAGATCATCGCCGGAAACGTCATCGGTTATGGCGCGACCTCGGGCGAGATCTTCCTGCGCGGCCAGGTGGGCGAACGCTTCTGTGTCCGCAACTCCGGCGCCACCGCGGTCGTGGAGGGCATCGGTGACCACGGGTGTGAATACATGACCGGTGGTCTGGTGCTGGTGCTCGGTGGGACGGGGCGGAACTTCGCTGCCGGTATGTCGGGCGGCGTGGCGTACGTCCGCGACCTCCGGCCCGAGAACCTCAACAGCGAGATGGTCGATCTGGTGGCGGTGGGGGAGAGCGACATCGCGGAGATCACGGATCTGCTGACGCGCTATGCCCGCGAGACGGGCTCGACCCTGGCCGAGGAACTGCTCGCCGGTGATGTCGCGAGCACGTTCACCAAGGTCCTTCCCCGCGAGTACGCCAAGGTGCTCGCTGCCAAGGCCGAGGCCGAGAGCCAGGGCCTCGACACCGATGAGACCAACCGCCGCATGATGGCGGCGGTCACGGCCTGACACCCGAACAAACCAAAGGAGGCGAAGTCATGGCTGATCCCCGTGGATTTCTGAAGCACGGCCGGAAGGTGGCCGAACGCCGCCCTGTCGACGAGCGGGTGCAGGACTGGCAGGAGGTGTATCCCGGTGGCCCGGGCAAGGCCCTGCTGCCCATCATTTCCGAACAGGCGAGCCGGTGCATGGACTGCGGCATCCCGTTCTGTCACTCCGGTTGCCCCCTCGGCAACCTGATCCCCGAATGGAACGATCTGGTCTATCGCAACGACTGGAACGATGCTCTCGACCGGCTGCACGCGACCAACAACTTCCCGGAGTTCACCGGCCGGCTCTGCCCGGCGCCCTGCGAGACGGCCTGCGTGGTCGGCATTTCGCAGGATCCGGTGACCATCAAGAACGTCGAGGTGGCGATCATCGATCGCGGGTGGGACAACCGCGCGGTGAAGGCGAACCTGCCCGAGTGGCACACCAACAAGACCGTCGCCGTGATCGGCTCGGGCCCGGCCGGTCTGGCCGTGGCCCAGCAGCTGACGCGGGAGGGGCACACAGTCGCGGTCTATGAGCGGGATGACGCACCGGGTGGGCTGCTGCGCTACGGCATCCCCGAGTTCAAGATGGAGAAGTCGGTTCTCGATCGCCGCCTGCGCCAGATGCGCAACGAGGGGACGATCTTCCGCAACTCCGTCAACGTCGGGGTCGACATCACCGCCGACGAGCTGATCGACCGCTATGACGCGATCGTGCTGGCGATCGGGGCGACCGTGCCGCGCGAACTGCCTATTCCGGGCCGGGAGCTGGGCGGGATTCACCAGGCGATGGAGTTCCTGCCGCAGGCCAACCGGTCGGCTCTCGGCCAGGCCGTCGAGGGCCAGATCCTGGCAACAGGCAAGGACGTCGTCATCATCGGCGGTGGCGACACGGGTGCGGACTGCCTGGGTACGTCCATTCGCCAGCAGGCGAAGTCCATCACCCAGCTGGAGATCATGCCCCGGCCGGGGGAGTTGCGCGTCGAGGGCCAGCCGTGGCCGACCTATCCGATGATTTATCGGGTCTCGTCGGCGCACGAGGAGGGCGGCGAGCGGGTGTACGCCGTGTCCACCACCGAGTTCGTGGGTGACAGCGACGGGAACGTCGCCGGGCTCAAGCTGACGGAGGTGGCCCTGCAGGACGGTCGGTTCGTCCCCGTGGAGGGGTCGGAGCGGGAACTCCCCGCGCAGCTGGTGCTTCTGGCCATGGGCTTCACCGGCCCGGAGACGGGCGGCATCGTCGAGCAGTTCGGGCTCGAGCTCGATCCGCGCGGCAATGTGGCGCGGAACGAGCACTACGAGACCAGCCGGCCCGGGGTCTTCGTCTGCGGCGACGCCGGTCGCGGGCAGTCCCTGATCGTCTGGGCCATTGCGGAGGGTCGCTCCTGTGCGGCCGGGGTGGACTGGTTCCTCAGTGGCGATACGAAGCTGCCCAAGCCGATCCTGCCGACCGAGCGGCCGCTGGTGGTCTGATCGTCGGTGCCGGGGCCCTCCTGCGCCGCTCCACCGCGCCCGCCCCGCCGCACCACGGCGCCCGCCCTGGGCGCCGCACTGCTCCGGATCGGCCAAATGAGATGTCCCGATCCAGCCGGGGCCAACCGCCTCAGGCGGCTGCACCCCTCTGGTCGGGACATCTCATTTGCTCATTCGGGACATCTCATCTGATGACCGGCCGAAGTGCCGGAGAGGGAGGTACGGGCCCCGGGAGGGAGGAGGAACGGGCACCGAGGGGAGGAGGTACGGGCACCGAGGGGTATGGAACGGGCACGGAGGCCGACCATGGGAGTTGTCCACAGGCATCGGCGTGCCCGAACCCGTGTCCACATCTCATCCATCGAGGTGAACCGCGGGAGGACCCAACGCGCACTGTGCGCAGGTGATTTCAGGACCTGATCAGATTCCGGCTGACCTCAGACCGGGCGGTGTCGTGCGGACGGCGACGCTCATGGCACTGGGGCAGACGCCCGGAGATGTTCGCAACGCCATCGAGAAAGGCACTCTCAGTCGGATCCGCCGAGGCTGGTTGAGCTTTGCCTATCCAGACGAGGCCGTTGTCGAGGCCGTACGCCAGGGTGGCGTCTTGGGTTGTGCCTCGGCCCTGGCCCACCACGGCGCGTGGGACCTGAGGGATTGCCGACTCCATATTTATCGATCCCAGCGCGAACGCCAGAAGCTCCGGCGCGCCAAGAACAAGCCTCGTACGTGGAAAAACCGGAATGGTCGGACACTCACGCTCTGTGCCTGTCCCTCGCCCAAGACCCGGCTGTCCTCGGACCTTGGCGTGCTGTCTCTGCGCGAGGCGCTGCTTCAGGCGGCGTTCTGCCTCGCACCGGACGACCTCCTGATCGTCGTCGAGTCGATGATCCATCGGAAGCTGATGACGGACGCTGAGGTGCGGGCGACCCTGGGAGGATTGAGGGTCGCACTCGACAGGAACCTGAAGCGACTGGATGTGGCGGAGTCGGGGACAGAGACCCTGGTACGCCTTCGGCTCCGCGGCAGGGGCGTACAACTGAAACCGCAGGTTTCGATCGATGGCGTCGGGCGGATCGACTTCCTCATCGGGAAACGCCTCGTCATCGAGGTGGACAGCCAGACTCATCACGACAATCCCGAGGCCTACTTCTCCGACCGGCGGCGAGACCTCGACTTGGTGGACCGGGACTACATCGTGGTTCGCCTGACATATGAAGACGTCATGTCGGGCTGGGAAGCAGTGGAGCCGAAGATTCTGGGAATCATTCAGCGTGGCCTGCACGTGCGGGAGCGACGGGTCCGCGCCGTCAGAAGCACGTCGTCACAGCGCCGATGACGCGCAGTTCGTCGTCGACCACCGGGATGTGTGTCCACCGGTCGAAGGTCAGGCACGGGTGGGAGATCCCGAGTTCGAGGAGGTCGCCGACGCGGAGGTCCTCGTCGGTGAAGCGCACATAACCGTGCTGGTCGTTGTGATGGTCGAGGACCAGGCTGACCGGCGTACGCCCGCTCGTCCCGGTCCCGGTCACCCGATGCACGGCCAGCACCCGAGCCGGGGGATCGACGGTCAGGTCCCGCTTGCCGGCGTAGATGATCGCCCAGCCGGGCTCGGGGACGGACAGGACGCGCGACCACACCCGCAGCGCCGGACGCACGTCGGGCCGGGCGGGCGCAGACTCCGCGTACAACCCGTGATCGTGAATCACCGCACAACCCGACCGCAACAGCAGGCGCACCCGAGCCGACCAGCCGTCGCGGAGTGCGTCGACGACGAGATCGGGGTACATGGATCCGCCGGCCGACACCAGCACGGCACCGTCGGTGCCCGGGTCGATGAGTTCCGCGCCGATCATGGCCTCGGTGAGTTCCCGGACGACCCGCAGGAGCGACCGCACCGCACCCACGGGATCAGCGCCCCGGCCGGTGACGGTCCCCTCGAACGTGGCCGTGCCGGCCAGCCGCAGCCCCGGCTCGTCAGCCACCGCGCGAGCGACGGCCAGACCCGCCTCCCCATCCCGTACGCCGCAGCGGCCGCCGGGCATGCCCACTTCGATGAGCACCGGCAGGCGATCCCGACCGGACTCGGCCTGTGCCCGGGCCGTGAGGCGTACCGATTCGACCGAATCCACGAACGTCACAACCTCGACCTGCCGCCGCAACAGCCGGGCCAACGGGGCAGGGTCTGCGCAGACATTCGCCAACACGACTCGATCCACACCCCAGTCGACGAGGCGCTCGGCCTGCCACGGCGTTGCGGCGGTGATCCCCATCGCCCCGGCCTCCAGCTGCCGGGCGATCAATTCCGGTGACATGGTGGTCTTTCCGTGCGGGGCCCAGCCGACGCCCAACGCCGAGATCCAGTCCCGGATCGCGGCCAGATTGTGGGTCAGCGCCGAATCGGACAGGGAACACATCGGCGTGGCGAAGTCGTGCAACAGACGCCAGCCCCGGCGGCCGACCGACGCGGGCGACTCGCCCACGGCCCCGGGCGGCCAGTTCTTGGGTGGCGTCCGGATGAGGTCGTCGGCGGAATTCCGGCTCATGTGCCGACCGTAGCCAACCCGAGCCCGACGGCGGATCCGCGAGGGGGCGTTTCGCTGGGCAACACGGTCCCAAGATCAACAAATCTATTCACTTACGTTGGATGGCGTCTTCCAAGACCGGCCCGAACCAGTTGCCGGCCCCACTCCCGCCTGTAGGAAGCCACCATGTCGATGCTTGCAAGTCGCCATCCGCGGAACCATTCCGCGGCCACCAACAAGTCGCGGTCGCCAGCCGCCACCACCGAACCACGCCGCAGCACCACCCGCGAGGCCTATTCGCCGGTGATGCTGGTCGTGTCGATCCTGGCAACCCTGGGCGTCCTCGCGTACGCCGGCTTTCTCCTCAACCCCAGCAACCGCGGAGACCTGCTGCCCTGGCTGATCGTGATGTTCGCCGAGGTCATCCTGGTCTTCCACGCGCTGATGGCGATGTGGACCATCCTGTCCGGTGCGAAGAGCCCCCGCGACTTCGCATTCCACGCCGCCAAGCAGGCGCTCTATTTCGACGAGGCCAACCAACGGCTCGGCGTGGCCGACGATCCGACGCGCTGGCCTCTCCACCTGGCGGGCCGCGCAGTCACGGTCGACGTCCTCATCACGGTCTATGGCGAACCGCTCGACGTGATCCGTCGCACCGCCGAGGCGGCGTTGAAGATCCGCGGCGCCCATGGCACGTGGATTCTCGACGACGGCAAGTCGGACGAGGTCGAGGCGCTCGCTGCGGAGCTCGGCTGCGGCTACATCCGTCGCCTGACGAATCACGGTGCCAAGGCGGGCAATGTGAACAACGCCCTGACGATCGCCAAGGGTGAATACTTCGTCATTCTCGACGCCGACTTCGTGGCGCGGCCGGCATTCCTCGAGGAGACGCTCCCGTTCATGACCGAGGATTCGGTCGCGTTCGTCCAGACGCCCCAGACCTACGGCAACCTCCACAACATCATTGCCCGGGGCGCCGGCTACACGCAGACGATGTTCTATCGCTTCGTCCAGCCGGGCCGGAACCAGTTCAACGCCGCTTTCTGCGTCGGCACCAACGTGCTCTATCGGCGGGCCGCAGTGCTCGATGTGGGCGGCATCTATACGCCGTCCAAGTCGGAGGACGTCTGGACCTCGCTGATGCTGCACGAGCGCGGCTGGCGCACGGTCTATATCCCCAACACCCTCGCCGTCGGCGACGCGCCCGAGACCATCGAGGCCTACAGCAAGCAGCAGCTCCGCTGGGCGACCGGTGGCTTCGAGATCCTCTTCACGCACAACCCGCTCAGCCCGCGTCGACGCCTCACGCTCGACCAGCGGCTGATGTATCTCGTCACCGCCACCCACTACCTCACCGGCATCGCCGTGGGCCTGCTGCTGTTCGTGCCGGCCCTCGAGATCTTCTTCGACCTCCGGCCCGTGAACCTGAGCGTCGGACCGCTCACCTGGGCGCTGTTCTATTCGGGCTTCTATGTCCTGCAGGTCGTCCTCGCGTTCTTCACGCTGGGCTCGTTCCGCTGGGAGGTCCTGCTGCTCGCCTCGGCCTCGTTCCCGATCCACTTCAAGGCCATGATCAACGCTCTGGTCGGGGCCGATCAGAAGTGGACCGTCACCGGAGCCGCTCGCGAGAAGAACTCCGCGTTCAACTACATCATTCCGCAGGTATTGGTCTTCGCCTTCCTGTGCTGCGCCACCGTCGTGGGCCTGTGGCGCGACTGGTCGATGCAGCAGTTCAACATCGCCACCTTCTGGAACATCGTCAACATGTTCGCCCTCGGCACCTTCGTCGCGGTCGCCATCCACGAGGACCGTCGCGGCGATGCCCCTCGGCCGGAGACACACACGAGCGGATCGGGTGGCCACCAGACGGTCGGCGCCGAGGTGCTCGATCGGTCGGCGATCCTCGCGGCGGCGGAGCGTACGCGCGCCCTCGCCCAGGGCGACGTCGACCACCCGCACGAGCTGCCCGCTCCCGAGACACTGGCCACCGAGGCGGAGGACCCCTCGCCGAAGACCGGTTTGATTCCGATCCAGTTCCGTTCGTCCTCCCCGGCGGCGTACGCCCCCTCACCCGCCCCGACGGCCCCGCAGTCGGCACCGGTGGTGAACCGGGCGGCGGCGACGCCACCCCCGCAACCCACCAGGACGACCGAGCCGGCCAGGAATCCCGAACCCCAGGACCACTTCGACGTGGGTGACTGGTGGATCCAGGAGGCGCGCTCGGAGGAGTTCCACCTCCCGTCGCCGACGCGCGTCGATGACGAGGACTTCGGGGCCATGCCGCGACCGCGTCGCGCGCACTCCGCCAACGACAACCACGAGCTCGACTACCGCCATCCGGAGGAGAACCGATGACCGCGGCCAATCGCCTGAAACTGCTGGGAGGCTTGGTCGCTGTCGTGGCCATCTGCCTCCTGCTCGCCCTGCTGTTCAACCAGCGCCAGACCCGGGTCGCCAGTGTGTCCGCGACCGTCGAGGCGCCCCAGTCCGTCGTCAGCTCGTCCTATGGCGGCGTCGTCACCGAATCGTTCGTCCAGAACGGCTCGCAGGTCCGACGCGGAGACCGCCTCTTCACCGTCTCGAGCATCAGCCTCCAGCAGGACGTCGGCCACGGCGTCCGGCCGGTATCGACCGATGCCTATGACATCGACGCCCCCGGCGGCACCGTGACCTACAAGGCCGTCCACGACGGCTATGTGGCCGACAGCCGAGCCCAGGAGGGCAGCTTCCTCGCCAACGGTGCGCCGATGGCCACCGTGGTCGCCGACGGGCGTCGCCAGGTTGTCGCCACCTATGTCATGAGCCCCAACGACTACGGACGCGTCGAGACCGGTGCTCGCGTCAGCATCTTCCTGCCCAACAACGAACGGGTCAGTGGCCGGGCCGACGGAGTCGCCGTCGCGACCGAGGACGGCCAGGCGATCACCCGAGTCTGGGTGAGCAGCGATGAGCTGGCCGACCCCAAATACACCCACCTGACCCGCCAGGGCTCGCCCGTGCTGGCCGTGCTCGACCTGCGTGACGACGGACCGCTGTCCGGCCCGACGGACGCCCTGCAGGAATTCCTCACCAAGATCGGACTGCGATGACCCGCCGCCTCCTGACCCTGGTCGTGATCGGCCTCCTGGTCCTCACCGCCTGTACGCCCGGCGGCGGCGGTGGCGAGGATCGACCGGAGACCCGATCCGGTGTCCGGGTTCTTCCCGAGGAGGCCGCCGACCCGGCGATCCTGCCCGAGCAGGCGGGCAAGGATCTTCAGGCCGACCGTCTCGCTCCCGGTCTGGTGCCGCCGACCAACCGGTGGTTCTCCGGCCTGGTGTTCGGCCCGGAGCCCCTCCCGGTGTTCCCGCTGCCGCTCTCATTCGGCGTGGAGGGCGACACGTTCTCGTTCGGCATCCCGCCCGTGCACAGCACCGGCAAGACGATCATCGGCGGCTACACGCCGACGGTGCAGGTGACCGTGCCCGGCGTCAGCGGCTGGCAGGTCAGCGCCTATGACGAGCTGACGGTCACGCTCACCGCCCTGTCCGGGGCCGACCCGGTCGGCGATGTGCTCATCGCGCGCGGCTCGCCCTATGTCACGTTCACTGCTCAGCGTGATGTCGAACTGCACAGCAATGTCGTGTTCGCCGGCAGTGACTCCTGGCGCTCGATCAAGGCGGGGGAGTCCGAATACGGTGTCACCGCTTTCGACGGTGAGCTCACCGACAACGGAGCCCGACTGGCTCCGGACGGCACTGCCTCGTTCTTCGCCGTCCCGGTCGGGGGCAGTGCTGCGACCATGGCCGAGCATGCGGAGAGTCTCGTCGAGTCGGGCGACTCGGCGTACTCCATCGGCAACGACGTCTCCACCACCCTCACCTGGCGCACCCGGGGTGACGGCCCGACCGTCGTCGCCGCACTGCCGCACCAGACCGGTGGCAAGACCTCGTGCGACCTGGGCACGTTCCCCTCGGCGTACGGGACCATGCAGGCCTGCCTCGGCAACGAACTGACCTGGTCCGCACCCCTGCGCGAGGCGCGCAGCGGGCTGGATCTCTCGCACATCGACCAGTCCGCGCGGACGGAGATCGCCGAGGCGGTACGCCGGGACCTCGCGGCCGACCGGCCCTATCCCGCCGACACCTACTTCGGGGGCAAGGCCCTCTATCGCGATGCCGTGCTGGTCGGGATCGCCCGCCAGGTGGGCGCCGATCGGGAGGCCGACGTCCTCGCCGATCGGGTGAAGAAGCAGCTGCGCACGTGGGCCGAAGTCGACGGTTGCGACCACCGGGCCGCTTTCTGTTTCACCTATGACCCGACCAACCGTGGGGTCGTGGGGCAGACCCCGTCGTTCGGCTCCGACGAGTTCAACGACCACCACTTCCACTACGGCTACTTCCTCTATGCCGCCGGAATCCTGGCGGCCGACGACCCCGAGCTGGCCCGGGACATCACCCCGGTGATGAACCTCCTCGCGGCCGACATCGCGATGTCGCCGGCAGGTGAGAACTTCCCGCAGCACCGCAACTTCGACGCCTACAGCGGCCACTCCTGGGCCTCGGGAACCTCCCCGTTCGCCGACGGCAACAACCAGGAATCGGTTTCGGAAGCCATCCACGCGTGGGCCGGTCTGACGCTCTGGGCCCGGGCCAGCCAGAACAAGCCCCTGGAGGATCAGGGTCGCTGGTTGCAGGCACTCGAATCGCAGGCATCCCGTGCGTACTGGACGGATTTCGACACGAGCGATCCCACCTACGCGGGCTATCAGCATTCGATCACGCCGCTCAACTTCGGTGGCAAGCGCGACTATGCGACCTGGTTCTCGCCCGAACCGGCGGCTGCGCTGGCGATCCTCGTCATCCCGGCCAGCCCCTCGTCCGGGCACCTGGCCGGCGACCCCGAACGGATCCGGCGCAACGTCGCCGAGGGGACGGCGACCAAGGGATTCCAGCAGCAGTACGGCGACTACCTGATGATGTATTCCGCCCTCGCGGGCCCGGCCGATCGCGATCGCGCGCTCACCGAGGCCCGGCAACTCGGGCCGGAAGGGGTGGACGACGGCAACAGCTATGCCTATCTGCTCGCCTGGCTCCACGCAGTCGAGCACTGAGGCGCGCCTCCCGCCAAGGCCCGACGGGAACCCACCCGCGGGTAGTGTCCGCCGCAGAAACCGGCCGGCCGGCCGGAACCTTCCACGCCCCACGTCCGTGGGGAGAGGTGTGAGGAGCAGGGGAAGGAACCACGGCGCCGATGTCCAGGGCCCAGCGCGACGAGGAGTTCGCGCGCTTCGTCGCGGAGCGTTCTCCGCGGCTGCTCCTCGTCGCGCGCCATCTCTGCGGGGACCCTGCCATGGCTGAGGACCTGACCCAGTCGGTGCTCGAGAAGGCCTACCTGAAATGGGGTCGGGTGTCGAAGGCCGATGACCCCTATCACTATGTGCGCCGCATGCTGGTCAACCTCAACTACGACCGCCTCCGGCGCCAACCGTGGCGCGAGGAGTCCCGGGCGTTCGAGCCCGGGGTGGTGGATCCCGCGCTCGCGCGGGTGGCGCGCTCCGACGGCGACGGGCTCGGATCGGTGCTCGATCGCATCGCCCTGCGTCATGTCCTCGCCGAGCTGACGGCGCGGGAGCGCGCAGTGGTCGTGTTGCGCTATCTGGAAGACCTCTCCGAAGCCGACACGGCGCGCGAGCTGGACATCAAGGTCGGCACCGTCAAGAGTGCGTGCAATCGTGCGCTCGGCAAACTGCGTGAGGCCTCCGCCCGACTCGACGATCCGGAGAGGCAGCGATGACGACACCCGAGGATCGGCTGCGCGCCGCGCTGCGGGACGACTCCCCGGCGCCGCTCGACGCGGGTGCCCTGATCGCGGGTGCGCGCCGGAAACAGGCCGTGAACCGGGCCCGATTCGCCGCTGCCGGTGCTGCGGTGGTCCTGGCCCTGGCCGGGGGCTGGCGGATCATGGCGCCCGTCGCAAACGAGAGTGCCCCCAGCAGTGCCGCGCGCGGTGGCGAAACCTATGCCGCGACCCAAGCACCCCCGCCCGCCCCGTCCGACGCCGCGCGTGAGCCGGCCCCGGCCGAGTCCGGTGCCGCGGAGGCGGAACGAGCGCAGGTCATCCCGGGCCGCGTGGTCGTGGTGCATCCGGATCGCTGGTGCGTCGCCGACGAGGCCGACCCGCGGGAAGCCGACTGCACAGCCCGCTCCGAGCTCCACCAGCGCGTACGCGACGGCGCCGGCGCCGAGTGGCTGGTCGTGCTGGCCGCCTCGGGGCCGACGACCGCGCTCCTCGAGGTCCGGCAACCGTCTGGCTGGTTCAGCCTGGCGACGACTCCGGTGCAGGGCCACGACGATCTGTGGGCTGGGTCGATCCCCGCCGTCGAGGTGCCGGAGGCGCCGACCGGCGTGCGTGCGTTCGACGCGTCGAGTACGCAGATCTGGCACTCCTGACAAGTCTCCCGCCACCGGGCGCCGGACTTCGGAAAGTGTCGGTGGGTGGGTCTAGGCTGGGGCCTCGATCACGCGACCGGGACACCGGCAGAGCAGGGAGGCGGATGCAGGGGATGTATGAGAAGGACAGTTTCGTCCACCTGCATGTGCATTCCGAGTTCTCCATGCTGGACGGCGCGGCTCGCGTACCCGACATGTTCGCCCGGGCAGCGGAGCTCAATATGCCCGCGATCGCGGTGACCGACCACGGCAACCTGTTCGGTGCCTATGAGTTCTACAAGAAGTCGCAGGGGAGCGGGGTCAAGCCGATCATCGGGCTCGAGGCCTATCTGGTCCCGGGTCACGGCAAGCGCTCCGAGCGCAAGCGTGTGCAGTTCGGCGATGGCACCGGTGACGATGTCGCCGCCAAGGGTGCGTACACCCACATGACGATGTGGGCGCCCGACAACACCGCGATGCACAACCTGTTCCGGCTCAGCTCGCGCTCGTCCAAGGAGGGCTTCTTCTACAAGCCCCGCGCCGACCGGGAACTGCTGCATCAATTCGGTCGCGGCCTGATCGCCACCACCGGTTGCCCCTCGGGAGAGATCCAGACCTATCTGCGGCTCGGCAAATACGAGGAAGCCCGCACCGCCGCGGCCGAATTCCGCGACATCTTCGGCGAGGGCAACTTCTATTGCGAGGTCATGGACCACGGCCTCGACATCGAGACCCGGGTGCGCAAGGACCTGCTGCGCCTCGCCCGCGACCTCAAGCTGCCGCTGGTGGCGACCAACGACTCCCACTATGTGCATCCCGGCGACGCCGACGCCCACGACAACCTGCTCTGCGTCTCCGCCGGCGCGACGAAGCACCAGCAGGGCCGGTTCAAGTTCGACGGCGACGGTTATTACCTGAAATCGGCGCTCGAGATGCGATCGCTGTTCTCCGAGCTCCCCGAGGCGTGCAACAACACGCTCGAGATCGCCGAACGCTGCGAGATCTCGTTCACCGAGGGGGAAGGGCGCTATATGCCCAAGTTCCCCGTGCCGGACGGCCACACCGAGGAGACCTGGTTCGTCGAGGAGGTCCGGACGGGCCTGAACCGGCGGTTCGACAACGAGGTCCCCGACTATGCGACCAAGCAGGCCGAGTTCGAGATCGAGGTCATCACCGCGAAGGGGTACGCGGGCTACTTCCTGGTCGTCTCCGACTTCATCCGCTGGGCCAAGGACAACGGCATCCGGGTCGGTCCCGGCCGTGGTTCGGGCGCCGGGTCGATGTGTGCGTACGCCATGCAGATCACCGATCTCGACCCGATCCCGCACGGCCTGATCTTCGAGCGCTTCCTCAACCCGGAACGCATGTCGATGCCCGACTTCGACATCGACTTCGACGAACGTCGTCGTGGCGAGGTCATCCACTATGTGACCGAGAAATACGGCGACGACCGGGTCTGCCAGATCGTGACCTACGGCACGATCAAGGCCAAGCAGGCCGTGAAGGACTCGGCGCGGCTGCTCGGCAAGCCCTTCTCCATGGGCGAGAAGATCACCAAGGCGATGCCGCCGCCGGTGATGGGCAAGGACGTCCCGCTCAAGGACCTGTTCAACACCGAACACAAGCGCTACACCGAGGGCCAGGAGTTCCGCGAGCTCTATGAGTCCGACCCGGAAGTCAAGGAGGTCGTCGACACCGGCATCGGCATCGAGGGCCTGAAACGCCAGTGGGGCGTTCACGCCGCCGGCGTCATCATGTCGTCCGAGCCGCTCGAGGACATCATCCCCGTGATGAAGCGCGAGGCCGACGGCGCGATCATCACCCAGTTCGACTATCCGAGCTGTGAGTCCCTCGGCCTGGTCAAGATGGACTTCCTCGGCCTGCGCAACCTCACGATCCTCGACGACGCGCTCGCGAACGTGAAGCTCAATCGCGACCTCGATCTCGACCTCGAGGCGCTCAGCAAGGACATGACCGACCGGCCGACCTATGACCTGCTCGGCCGCGGCGACACCCTGGGTGTCTTCCAGCTCGACGGTGGCGGCATGCGGTCGCTGCTGCGGCTCATGCAGCCCGACAACTTCGAGGACATCTCGGCGGCGCTCGCGCTCTATCGTCCCGGCCCCATGGGCGTGAACGCCCACACCAACTTCGCCCTGCGCAAGAACGGCAAGCAGGAGCTCATCCCGCTCGACCCCCAGCTCAAGGGCAAGCTCCAGCCCGAGATGGAGGAGGCGCTCGACCCCATCCTCGGCACGACCTATGGCCTGGTCATCTATCAGGAACAGGTCATGGCGATCGCCCAGCAGCTCGCGGGCTATACCCTCGGCAACGCCGACCTGCTCCGCCGCGCCATGGGCAAGAAGAAGCGTGAAGTCCTCGACGCCGAATATGTGAACTTCGAGGCCGGCATGAAGGCCAATGGGTTCAATCCGGCCTCGATCGCGGCGCTCTGGGGCGTACTCGTGCCGTTCTCCGACTATGCGTTCAACAAGGCACACACGGCGGCGTACGGGCTGGTGTCCTATTGGACCGCCTATCTCAAGGCGAACTATCCGACCGAATACATGGCCGCGCTGCTGACCTCGGTGAAGGACGACAAGGACAAGATGGCCATCTATCTCGGCGAATGCCGTCGGATGGGCATCAAGGTGTTGCCACCCGATGTCAACGAGTCGGCGATGAACTTCACCCCGGTCGGGACGGACATCCGATTCGGCCTGTCGGCCGTGCGCAACGTCGGTGCCAACGTCGTCGGCCAGATGGTCATCGCGCGCGACGAGCAGGGCAAGGCAGTCGATTTCTATGACTTCCTCGACAAGGCGCCCCTGCAGGCCTGCAACAAGCGCCTGATCGAATCGCTGGTCAAGGCCGGTGCCTTCGACTCGCTCAACCATCCACGGCGCGCGCTGATGGAGATCTTCGAGACCGCCGTCGACCAGGTCCTCGACACCAAGCGCAACGAGGCGAATGGCCAGGATGACCTGTTCGGGGCGTTCACCGACTCGGGCGACGGCCCCGCGATGGCGAAGTCCGAGGTGCCCGACCTGCCCGACTGGGACAAGCAGACCAAGCTCGCGTTCGAGCGCGAGATGCTCGGGCTCTATGTCTCCGACCATCCGCTGCACGGGCTCGAACACATCCTGGCCGCCGAGCGCGAGATCTCCATCGGCAACCTGGTCGCCGAGGACGGTCCGCGCGACACCCAGGTCGCCATCGCCGGCATGATCACCCAGATCGTGCGCAAGACCACCAAGACCGGCGACTATATGGCGATCCTGACCGTCGAAGACCTTGAGGCCGGCATCGAGGTGGTGCTGTTCCCCAAGGCGTACGCCCTGGTCTCGACGGTGCTGGCCACCGACACGATCGTGCGGATCCGGGGGCAGGTGCGCGCGCGGGAGGATTCGGTCTCGCTCACCGCCCAGGAAGTCACCCTGCCCGATATCGATCGCGGGCCCGGCAAGCCCGTGGTCATCTCCCTGCCCGCGACCCGTTGCACCGCCCCCGTGGTCAGCGAACTGCGCCAGGTCCTGCGCGCCCACCCGGGCATGACGGAGGTCCACCTCCGCCTGCAGGCCACGCAGAAGACGACCATCTGGAAGATCGACGAGAAGCTCCGCGTCACACCCTCACCGCCGCTGATGGCCGACCTCAAGGCACTGTTGGGACCCTCATGTCTGAACGTCTGAATGGTTTCAGTCCCGGCGAGGAGCCCGAGGGCGAGCCGTTGCTCGAGGGCCTGACGGTCGCCCCGCCCCCGAGTGTGCAACACGATGGGGACGCGGTCACGACCGGCACCATTCCGGTGGTGGCCGACCCGAAGCCCTCGCGGCGACCGGTGCGGACGCCGCTGGCGCGCTGGTTGCTGATCATGGCGGCCATCTGCGTGGCTGTGGGTGCCCTGGCGGGTGCCGTGTGGGCCCTGGTCGTTCCGTTGACGCTCTATCGGGTGCAGGATGACGGGCGGGCCACGACGACCGAGCGGGGGCTGGCCGGCTATATCGCCGGTGACGCCTGGTTCGTCGTCATCGGGGTGGTGCTCGGCGTGGCGATCGGGTTGTGGTGCTGGCGCTGGTTCGGAGGGCTGGGCTGGCCCGCCGCCGTCATCGCAGTCCTGGCGTCGACCGCCACCGGCCTGGTGTGCTGGTGGGTGGGCTGGATGATCGGGCCGGGCCCGATCGAAGCCCGACTGGCTCTGGCCGAGGCAGGCCAGGAATTGCCGATCGAACTGACGGTCCGTGGCCACGCCGCCGTGCTGGCCTGGCCCTTCGCCGCCCTCCTGGTGCTGATGCTGATCTCGGCTGTGAGCCCGGACCCGGAGGAGACCCGTCGGGTCACGCGCGACAAGGGCGTCTCATGACACCGCCCCAGATCTCGACCGGCGCACTGCTTGTCCTCGGCTTCGTCGGCCTCGCGTGCGTCCTGGGTCCGCTCGCCGTCCAGTTCGTGTGGGCGCGGCGCCGTCCTTGGCTGTGGGCGGCCTTCGCCTACGGTGCGCTCACCTTCGCCGTGTCACAGCTGCTGACCCGCATCCCGCTGATCACCAGCGTGCTTCCGGTGCTGCCCGAATGGCAGGCCATCCTCGCCAACGCCGTGCTGTCCGCAGTGATCCTCGGGTTCAGTGCCGGCCTGTTCGAGGAGACGGGGCGCCTCATCGTGATGGGGACCTTCTTCAAGAACCGGCGTACGCATGCCGACGGTGTCTCCTTCGGTCTCGGCCACGGGGGTCTGGAGGCCGGGGCGCTCGTGGGCCTCGGCATGCTCAGCCTGGCCGTGGTCGGCCTGGTGGTGCGTTCGGGCGGTTGGGCGAGCATCGCCGGGGGACTGCCGCCCGAGGCAGCCGCCGGGTTGGCTCAACAACTCGAGGGACTCACCCTGAGTGGCGCACTCCTCGGGGGCGTCGAACGAGTGGCCGCGATGATTCTGCACATCGCGCTGAGCCTGCTGATTCTCCTCGGGCTCACGCGCGGACGCGGGGTCGTGGCCTGGTTGGTCGCGATTCTGGTCCACGGCACCGTCAACACCGGCGCCGTCCTGGCCCTGACGGTCGCGGGCCTGCCGCCGGCCGCGGTCGAGGCCGGGCTCACCGTCGTCGCGGTCGGCCTGCTGATCTGGATCATCCGCGTCCGCGGGCTGTTCGAACCTGATCGCCCCCGACTCACTGAGTCGCCCACGGGGTCACCCCCGGGCGATGGCCGCCAGGGTGGCGCGGGTCAGCGCGACTAGATCAGCGGGCGCCAGCTCGAGTTGCAGGCCCCGACGCCCGGCGGACACGCAGATGGTGTCGAACGCCTGGGCACCTGCATCCACGACCGTGCGCAGTGCGCGCTTCTGGCCCAGGGGAGAGATTCCGCCGACCACCATGCCGGTGATCCGTTCGGCGTCCGCGGGCTCGACCAGCACCGCTTTCTTCGCTCCCACGGCTTCGGCCAGTGCCTTGGTGTCGAGCATCCCGGCAACGGGCACCACGGCGACGACCACCTCGCCCGAGCAATCCACCAGTAGCGTCTTGAACATGCGCTCCGGGTCGATCCCGAGGGCGGCCGAGGCTTCCTCGCCGAAGTGGCGGTTGTCGGGATCGTGGTCATAGGGCAACAGGGCGTACGCCACCCCCGCCCGGTCCAGGGCTGTGGTGGCCGGCGTACCCGCACCGCGGCCGCTTGACTTCTTTGCCATGGCCGTCAGCGTGCCATGACGACGACCTGCACGAGCAGGGGAGCGATCACCAGGGCCGGCAGGAGGTTGCCGACCGGGATCTGGCGGATGTTGAGCAGGCGCAGACCGACCGCGATCAGCATGAGTCCGCCGGTGCCGGTGAGGGCCATGAGGTGGGCCTCGGGGAGGAAGTCGCCCGCGAGGAACCCGATCAGTGTGAGGCCGCCCTGCACCACGGCCACGACCAGCGCCGACAGCATGACCCCGACGCCGAGGGACGCGGCGAACGCGATCGACGCGAACCCGTCCAGAACCGCCTTGAGGATCAACTGGTCCGCACCCCGGCCGAGCCCGTCGGAGAGCGAGCCCAGAATCGTGAGGGGGCCGATGCAGAACAGCAGGGACGCCGACACGAAGCCCTCGATGAAGCGTTCGCGCGAGGACAGGTGGGCGGCCCCGGTCTCGGGATCGATTCCATCGGTGTCACCGTCTGCAGCCGGCTCCCGGACGATGCGCCACCGCAGCCAGTCACCCAGTTTCTCGAGGCGGGCCTCGAGGTCGGCGAGGGATCCGATGATGCCGCCGATGAGCAGCGACCCGAGCACGATGAGGATCGGGGCCGAGGTGCCGACCCGGTCGGACAGGGCCGTCGAGGTGACGTCCATGGTGGTGAGCGCTCCGATGAGCAGCGTGACCAGGCCGAGGGAATCGGTGACGGTGTCGCGGGTGCGCTGGGGGAGCCGGTGGCCCAGCGCCATGCCTATCCCGGCGCCGACCACGACCGTGGCGATGTTGACCGCAGTTCCGAAACCGATGAACATGGCCGCGATTCTGTCATCGCGTGGCGCCCCGAAATGCCACGTGGGCAGCCTCAGGGTGATATTGCTCGGCCGTTGTCGCCCGTCCTCTCTACAATCGGGGCGTGCTGCGAACTCTCGACCTGCGAGGCCGGCTGGCTGCCGGCGAAACCCTGGACTATCGACGGATCGTCCCCCGTGCGCCCTTCGATGTGGCCGCGGCGATGGCCGCGGTCGCTCCCGTCTGCGAAGACGTGGCGACCCGTGGGCTGGACGCCCTGACCGAGTTGTCCGAGAAGTTCGACGGCGTGGTCCCGGAGCATTTCCGCGTACCGGCGGAGGCCCTCGCCGAGGCCGAGGCCCAGCTCGATCCCGAGGTGCGGGCTGCCTTCGAGGTCGCGATCGAGCGCCGGCGCGTTGTCGCGCAGGCCGAGCGCGGCGATGATTCGGTCGCGGTGGATGTGGCCCCCGGCGCCCGGGTGATCCACAAGACCATCCCGGTCAATCGGGTCGGGCTCTATGTGCCCGGCGGGCTCGCTCCGCTGTCGTCGAGTGTGATCATGAACGTCGTCCCGGCGCAGGTGGCCGGCGTGAAGTCGATCGCTGTCACGTCTCCGCCCCAGAAGGAATTCGGCGGGCTGCCTCACCCGAGCATCCTGGCGCTGTGCCGGATCCTCGGCGTCGAGGAGGTGTACGCCGTGGGCGGCGCCCAGGCTGTGGCGATGTTCGCCTACGGCGTGCCCGGGCTCTGCGAGCCCGTCGACCTCGTCACCGGTCCCGGCAACATCTATGTCGTGGCGGCGAAGCGTCTGTTGAAGGGTCGAATCGGCATCGACTCCGAGGCCGGACCCACCGAGATCGCCATCCTCGCCGACGCGTCGGCCGATCCCGACCACGTGGCGGCCGACCTGATCTCCCAGGCGGAGCACGATCCGCTGGCCGGGTCGGTGCTCGTGACCGATTCCCCCGAGCTCGCCGAGCGCGTCGCTGCGGCGATCGAGCCGCAGATCGGGCGTACGCTCCACCAGGAACGCATCCGAACCGCCCTGACCGGCGAACAGTCCGGGATCGTTCTCGTGGACGACCTGGAACAGGGACTCGCCGTCGTCGATGCCTATGGCGCCGAACACCTCGAGATCCACACCGCCGGTGCCTTCGACCTCGCCCAGCGGGTCACGAATGCCGGGGCCATCTTCGTGGGCACCTATTCGCCGGTCTCACTCGGCGACTATTGCGCCGGGTCGACCCACGTTCTGCCGACGGCGGGCGCGGCGGCCCACAGCTCCGGCCTGACCGTGCAGTCGTTCCTGCGACAAGTCCACGTCATCAACTATTCGGCCGACGCTCTGGCGGACGTGAAGAAAACCGTGGAGGTGTTCGCCCGCGCCGAGAATCTGCCGGCCCACGGGGCAGCCGTGACGGTCCGGTTCGCCGACGATCCCAGCATTTCCTGAAAGGCCACTGTGACCAACCGTGCTGTCGGCCTCGCCGACCTGCCGCTGCGTCCCGAGCTGGTGGGGGAGGAGCCCTATGGCGCCCCCCAGCTCGACGTGCCGGTGTGTCTCAACGTCAACGAGAATCCCTATGCGCCGAGCGACCGCGTGCGCGCCGAGATCGCGGAAGGGGCCGCCCGGGCGGCGGGTGGCATGAATCGCTATCCGGATCGCGAGGCCACCGCTCTCCGGACCCGACTTGCGGCGTACCTCGGGCACGGCCTGCGGCTGGAGAACATCTGGGCGGCCAACGGGTCCAACGAGGTCATGACGCACCTGCTGCAGGCGTTCGGTGGCCCCGACCGGAGCCTGCTCACGTTCGCGCCGACCTATTCGATGTATCCGGAGTACGCCCGCAACACCCACACCCGCTATCTCACCGAGCCGCGCGAGGCCGATTTCACGATCGATCCGGCCAGGGCGGTCGCGGCCATCGAGCAACATCGGCCGGATGTCGTCGTGATCACCACGCCCAACAATCCGACGGGGACGGCGACCGGGTTCGACGTCCTGCGGCCGATCCTGGATGCCGCGCCGGGCATCGTGGTCGTCGACGAGGCCTATCAGGAGTTCGTCCAACCGGGCGTGCCCAGCGCGCTCGAACTGCTGCCCGACCACCCGCGCCTCGTGGTCTCGCGGACCATGAGCAAGGCGTTCGCGTTCGCCGGTGGGCGCCTGGGTTATCTGGCCGCGGGTGAGGCGGTGGTCGATGCGTGCCGGATCGTACGCCTGCCCTATCACCTGTCCGCCGTCACCCAGGCCGTGGCGTGCGTGGCCCTGGACAACGCCGACGAGATGATGGCGCACGTGGCGGAGCTCCGGGCCGGTCGCGATGACATGGTCGATTGGCTTACGGCCCAGGGCCTGCCCGTCGTGCCCACCAGCGCCAACTTCGTGCTGTTCGGTGCCTTCGCCGACCGCCACGCCGTGTGGGCCGGGCTGCTGTCCGATGGCGTACTCATCCGGGAAACCGGACCCGCCGGAATGCTGCGGGTCTCGGTGGGTACGCCCGAGGAGATGGCCGCCTTCAAGACGTCACTGCGACGCATCCTGGACGAGGAGAACACCGACCGATGACCAACCGCATCGCCGAAGCCGAACGCAACACCTCCGAATCCCGCGTGCGGGTGAAGCTCGACCTCGATGGCACGGGCGTTTCCACGATCTCGACGGGTGTCGGGTTCTATGATCACCTGCTCACCTCGCTCAGCAAGCATTCCCTCATCGATCTCGAGGTCGAGGCCTCGGGCGATGTCTGGATCGACGCGCATCACGTCGTCGAGGACACCGCCATCGTGCTGGGACAGGCGCTGCGCGAGGCGCTGGGCGACAAGCGGGGCATTCGCCGGTTCGGTGATGCGATGGTTCCGCTCGACGAGGCCCTGGCCCAGTGCGTGGTCGACATCGCGGGCCGGCCCTATTGCGTACATTCGGGCGAGCCCGAGGCCCAGGCCTATGTCCTGATCGGCGGGGGACCGTGGCCGGACGGCCGTCCGGGTACGCCCTATGTCGGCTCCATGACCCGCCATGTGGTCGAGACCCTGGCGCTCAACGCCGGCATCTGCATTCATCTGCGGCTGCTGGACGGTCGCGATCCGCACCACATCGTCGAGGCCCAGATCAAGGCCCTGGCCCGGGCGCTGCGGGACGCGATCGAGCCCGATGCCCGCGCGACCGGCGTACCCAGCACGAAGGGCGCCCTGTGACGCGCGTCGTCATCCTGGACTATGGCTCAGGCAATCTGCGCTCCGCGCTCCGCGCTCTGGCTCGCACGGGCGTGTCCGTCGAGCTGACGGCCGATCCTGAGCAGGCTTTGGCAGCCGATGGGCTCGTCGTGCCCGGGGTCGGCGCGTTCGCTTCCTGCATGGCGGGGCTGGCGCAGATCGGGGGCGTAGACGTGATCCGGGAGCGGGTGGCCCAGGGGCGGCCGCTCCTCGGGATCTGTGTCGGCTATCAGATTCTCTTCGAGTCCGGGATCGAGCACGGTGTCGAGAGTGCCGGTTGCGGCATTCTGCCGGGGACGGTCGAACGTCTCGATGCCCGCCGCCTGCCACACATGGGGTGGAACACAGTGGAGGCCCCGGCGGGGTCCGTGCTGTTCGAGGGTGTCGAGGGCCAACGGTTCTATTTCGTCCACTCCTATGGGGTTCGCGACGACTCGGCACTCACGGGTGGCATCACCCGGACGGTGCACGAGCACGATCGTTTCGTGGCTGCGGTCGAGCAGGGACCCGTGAGCGGAACCCAGTTCCATCCGGAAAAGTCCGGAAACGCCGGTGCACGCGTCCTGAAGAACTGGGTGGAATCTTTGCCCTGATCGGGCGGGCACGGCTGTTGACGACCCCCCTTCGATTAGAGTGCCCAGCGGCACGGTCGGCAGGTTTTGGCTGCGGCCGTTATTTGCGAACGTAGTTGAGAGGGACAGATTCAAGGTGTCCGAAGAATCCACAGCAGCGCCCAAGTCTGGCCTTGCCATCTGGGCCGTGTCGGGAACCGTCGCACTGGTCATGTTGATCGGCGGCGCAGTCGCTTTCACCAGTGGCAGCAACCAGAGCGAGCAGGGCAATCCCGCAGCCAATCAGACGATCACTCCCGGGTCCACGACGAGCTCGCCCGGTCCGTCCGGGTCACCGTCGCCGGGTGCTGCGGAGACGCCTCCCGTGACCGACCCCACGGCTGACCCCGGCACCGCCGGCAACCCGCTGGATCCGACCGACCCCGACTCTCTCGACCCGGGCGGAAGCGATTCCGGGAGCACCTATCCCGGACAGGCCGGACGTGCCCCGGGAGACCCGGAGTCCGGAGACCTTCCGCCCGCCGCCGGTCGTGATCCGGGTGCGGTCATCGCCGCCGAGGATGCCCAGCCCACGACTCCGCCCCCTGCGGGGACGGATGCCACGACGCCCGCGGGTGGTGGCTCGGTGACTGCTCCCGATGATGGTGGTTTGGTGGTCATCCCCGGTGGCGGTGGTTCCGCCACCGGCCCGGGTGACGGTGGTACCCCGGCTGGCCCCGGCGACGGTGGCAGCCCGACGGATCCGGGTGACGGTGGCCCCGGTGACGGTGGCACCCCGACTGATCCGGGCGACGGAGGTCCTACGACTGATCCGGGTGCCGGCGGTCCCACGACCGGCCCCGGTGATGGCGGCCCGACCACTGATCCCGGCGACGGCGGTCCCACCACCGGCCCGACGACCGACCCCGGCGATGGCGAACCCACGGTGGCGCCGACTCCCACCCCGTCGCCCGAGCCCACGCCGAGCCCTGAACCGTCTCCCGAGCCCACGCCGAGCCCCGAACCGTCTCCGAGCGTGACGCCGACCCCGACACCCAGCCCGGCTCCGAGTCCGACGGCCTCTCCGAGCGACACCGTCGAGCCGCAACGGTTCGGCAATACGACGGCTCGCTGGACCGATGGCTCCCGCTCGGGCCTCGACCTCGCACTGGACGCTCCGGAGGCCGCAGGCGTCTATGAACTCCGGGTGACGGTCGGCGGTGCCTCGGTGACGGCCACGGTGACCGTGCAGACCAGTGGCTCTGTCTCCGCCTCGGGCGCCGGCTTCAGCGCCAGCGGCAGTCGCCTACAGTCCACGCTGACCCCGACCGACTTCGGGCTGTCCGGCCCGGGCTTCGCGGCTGGCGCCGAGGTCCGTCTGGCAGCCTCGAACACGCAGGATCAGTCGCCCGTCACGGTCGCCCCGATCACGTGGCTCGAGACGCCGGACGCAGGGGTGCCGCCGACCTCAGGGGCGGAGCCCGGCACTGACTCCACTCCCGGAGACTCCGATGACACCCAGGACCGTCCGGGATCAGATCCCGCGGTCGTGAGCGGCCCGCCCAACGGGGGCAGCTCCACGCGACGATCCAACACGCCGCGTCGCCGCAGCTGAATCCGACGAAGGAACACCGCAGCCGATGAGCTATCCCGAACCGCATCACCCGACCGACCCCGCCCCTCGTGGGCGGGGCCAAGGTCCGGTGACGCCGGGGACATCGGCCGGGGAGCCCGCGGATTCGGAAGCGGAGTCCTGGTGGGACACGGCGCCGGCGGTTCCGGCCCACGAGGAGCGAGCGCACCAGGAGCCGATCCAGGACTGGTTCGCGCCCGGCCCCCACGCTGAGCCGGATCCTTTCGCCTATTCGGCTTCGGATCCGTCGTCCAACTGGGATCCGGCCGCTCCGCAGTCGGCTCCCTATTCGGCATCCGACCCGTTCTCGGACTGGGATCCGGCGGCCCCGCAGTCGGCTCCCTACTCGGCACCCGGCCCATTTTTCGACGCAGGTTCGCAACCGAACCCCGGCGGTTGGTGGCAGGGTGAACCTCCGCCGCCACACCTTCCGCCCCCGCTCGATCCACGGGCCGGCGAGGCGGCCTTCTGGACCGGAGGCAATCCCGAGGCGCACCATCCGTTCCCCCAGCCCGGACCAGCACTGCCGGATTCGGGGTTCCAGCCAGTGCCGGCCCCGCCCGCGCCCCCGGGTCAGGATCCGTTTCACCGTTCGGCTCCCGAGCCCCAGACGCAGCCGGTTCCCGCGACCCCGCTCGTCGGGAGCAGCCCGTCGGCCGTGGTGCCGCCGAGCCGACCTTTCCCGGTACGCATTCTGGCCGCCGTGCTGATAGCCCTGATTGCCATGGCCGGCGTCATCCTGTTCAGCCTGAACCAGGCGCGTACGCCGGCAGCGACACCCACTCCGGCCGTAACTCAGTTGTCCCGCACCGCCCCGGCAGGTTGGTCCACCACCTATGCCTGGTCGACCAACCTCCCGGAGATCACCGGCCAGGTGGCGGTGGGTCAGAATGCGGTTGCCTTCATCGACGGCAACGGTGCTCTCGACGTGCGCCAGGCCGACACGGGACAGCCGATCTTCACCTCTGCTCCCAACACGGTGTCGAGTTCGGCGCGGCCATTCATCGCGGTCACCCAAGGGGTCCCGGTGGCCGGGATTGTGGATGGCGTGAACCTGATGCTGTGGTCGCTGGATGCCAGCAGCAGCGAGGCCCAACAGATCACCCTCGCGCTCAATGCCCGCGTCTTCCACCAGGGAGGCGGACTCATGGTCTCCACCGGCAAGGAACGTTGGGTCGTCACCTCCCAATTCACTCTCAACCCCGTCCCGTTGCCGGAAGACCACGTCGCCCTCGGCGTCACGCCGGACGGGTTCCTCCTGTCGGCTCCGCCGAGTGGTTCCTGGTCGATCAACCATCCGGGTTCCGACATCCCGACCGAGGTAGTGCGCCCTGAGCGTTCGCCCGAGGGCACGGTGGGCGAGATGCAGGTGGCCTGGGCCGCACGCGGGGTGATCTGCGCGTGGGGCAATACTGCTGATCCCGAGCAGCGCACCGTCGGGCTCTATGACTCGACCACTGGCAAGCTGCTCGCCAGCCACACACTGAGCAAGAGTGTCGTGCAGAACGGCCTTCCCCTCACCGTGTCGCCCGGCGGGGAGTACGCCTCGGCCGGCCCCATGCTGGCCCGATTGTCCGACGGCCAGGTCAACGTCGTGGATGGCTGGTCCACGATCATGGCCGGGCAGAACACGCTCTATGGCACCGTCGACGGCGTCAAGATGGGCTGGGACGGCACGGACGCCGTGCCGCTCGATCCCCGCGCGGTCGTGCCCTGGGGCACCTCCGACCGAGGCTACGCGATCGTGCTCGAACAGATCGGCGGCAGCCAGGTTCGCATGGGCGGCTTGCGGCCCGCCTGATCGCGGCTGCTGCTCATCCGCAGCCGAGACAAAACTGTCGGACCCGCCTGCAAGAATTCTTTCAGGTGCTGGTCCTCAAAAATCGCCAAGTTGCTCAGCCCGGTGGATCCGTGCCACCGGCTGCAAGCAGACTCCAACGCGACAAATGAGGTCTCTCCTTTTGCTCGTCTCGAGCGAAGCGGAAGTTTCCGGTTCGTTCGTTGAGGGTCTGGAAAACGTGACGCAGGTCACTTAGAATAGATCACATGATCGATTTATCTGAGGTGGAGACCTTCGATGTTCCCGAGCCGCCACCCTGGCTGCTCGAACAGTGGCGCGAACACGATGCCTGGTTCGACGCCCAGGGCAATCCCGAGCCGCAGGACTCGGCCGAAGAGGAAGAAGATGCTGGCCAATGGGAGCCGGGCGATCTCGGCTGGGAGCCCTGCGAACTCGATGACTCCGAGATCGTGGCGTGGATGCACCGCCTTGGGACAGCTCTTTTGCCTGGTACTGAGGGGGCGTTGATCGATCTGATCCGGGGCCTGGAAGATCTCAAGTCCTGCGCGGCCGCGGTCCAGGCCCGGGCTGCGGTCGCGTTCGATGCCACCCGCCGCCAGGCCGAAGCCGACCGCGGGATCGCGGTCTCCCGCCGCGGGATCGGCGTGGGTGCCGAGGTCGCCCTTGCCAGGCGGGAATCACCCTTCCGCGGCGGCCGGCTCCTCGGGCTGGCCAAGAACCTCGTCAACGAACTGCCCTGCACCCTCGCCGCCCTCGAGAGCGGGGCCCTCAGCGAATGGCGCGCCACTCTCATCGCCAGCGAAACCGCCTGCCTCAGCATCGAGGACCGCGGCATCGTGGATCGCTGGTTCATCGCCTACCTGCAGGACCATCCCTCGATCGGTGACACCCGGCTGGAAGCCGAAATCCGTCGCAAGGTCACCGAGACCGACCAAACCGCGGTGGTGCGGCGTCGCAGCAAAGCTGCCGGCGGACGTCGGGTCACCACCCGGCCCCTGCCCGATGACATGGTCGAGGTCACTGCGGTCCTGAAGTTGCAGGAAGGGGTCGCGCTGTATGCCACGCTGCTGAAGGCGGCCGAGGCCGCGATCGCCCAGGGCGACACCCGGGGCAAGGGCGTGATCATGGCCGACCTGCTCGTCGAACGCATCACCGCCCGCCCTGCCGAGGCCCCGTGCGATATCGAGCTCATGGTCGTGATCAGTGACGAAGCCCTGTTCTCCGAAACCGAGGAACCGGCGCATGTCGATGGCTATGGCCCGGTCCCCGCAGCCTGGGTCCGGGACCTCATCGCCGAAGCCGACGACGCCGAACAGCGGATCATGGTCCGGCGGCTGTTCCGCCACCCCGACCGCACCACCCGCATGGAAACCCACCGACGGCAGATGTCACCGGCCATGCGGAAGCTAATCCGGATCCGTGACCACCGCTGCCGGATGCCCTGGTGCAACGCCCGCATTCGCCACACCGACCACGTCATCGACCATTCCAATGGCGGCGACACCTCGGTTCCCAATGGCCAGGGCCTGTGCGCAGCCTGCAACTACACCAAACAAGCCGAGGGCTGGACCTGCACCCCCAGCCAGGACCCCGACCTCGGCCACATCGTCACCATCACAACGCCCACCGGCCATCAATATCGGTCGACCCAGCCCTCAGGCCCGGGAGACTGAATGTGCCCGAGGACTACCCGCCACCCGGCACACCGCGAATGGGCCCCATGACGCGTTCCTCGAGTCGGCGCTCCAGGGCGTACGCCGACCTCGCGACCCGGCGCAGTGTCGGCGCGACCCGGGTCTTGAGCGTGCGCTTCCCACCCGGCAAATCGAGTTCGCCGAGGCGTACCTCCGGGAAGAACCGCGCCTCGTGCTCACCGTGCTCCCACAGCCAATCGGCGGCCGCTCCACGCCGATGGGACAGCACCTCGGGCTGCATCACGAATCCGACCGCCTCGACGAGTCGCGATAACTCGGCGACCGTGAGCCGGGCCGGCGCCTCGGGGGCCGCGACGACGGAGTCGATGATCACTAGGGGGATGCGGTTGCTGTTGGGGTAGGGCTTGAGCTTCTTCAGCAGGGACTCGGTGCCGACCCGGACCACGTCCAGGTCATAACAGGACTGCGCCGTCATCAAGGCCGTCGAGAAGCACCCGACCACCAGCCCGATGGGGCAGCGGTCGAAGAGCGTCTCGGCGAGAACGGGCTCGGTGGATACCTCGACCTGCACGCCCAGCTCCACAGCCCGGGCCAACAGCGGCCCAGCCAGCTCGCTCGGCGCGGTCGGGTGGGGCTTGAACACGACGGTCCGGAACCCGCGCGAGGCTGCCGCCTCGAGCATCTCGACGTGCAGCGTCTCTTCCTCGGCGACCGAGATCAGGCCGAGGGGGGACAGATACTGCCCCAGCAGCAGGGCGAAACGTTCCCCGGTCTCCGGCAGGGGAGCCCCCTCGGCCAACTCGCCCAGCACCCCGGTGAAGACGTCGGTCGGGATGATCTCCCGGCGTACGCCGAACTCCTCCAGCAGCAGCGGGACCAGCCCGGGCACCAGGTCGAGATGGATCAGCCGCTCGATCCGCGAGCCCACCTCGGAGAGGATCTTGTTGCGCGTGGGGCCATAGCTCATCAGCCCGTCGGCGTACACATCGATCGATGCCTGCGGGAAGCACCAGGCGAGGGCCTGGGCGGGGGATACCTGGATGGACTCGACCACCAGGTGCACGGGCTCGTCGCCCAGCTCCCACACCAGCCGGAAATACCGCTCCCACAGGGGCATCTCGGCCTCGAACGGGGTCCACGCCGAGGGATGCAGGGGCTCGATCGCGGCGTTGTAGTTCACCACCCGGTCGAACGGCGCCGCCAACCGCTCGAACGCCGGGCTTTCGGCGAGATCAGCCACCGCTTCCGGCACGCCCGCGTTGTTGCTGCACACCAACACCTTCGCCCCGGCATCCGGAAACAGCCCCGCACGAAGAGCAGCATTCAGAGTGGCGAGGCCATAGAGAGTGGACACCTCGAACAGGTGCGTACGCGTCATCGGGTTCTCCCATCGGCAGGGCTGACAGCGGGATTGGCAGGAAGGCGGTGGGGAGCGATGAGCCGCGTGAGTCGTTCGCGACGGTCCGGGGTCATCTCGGCGAGGGTGTCGGCGAGTACGCGAGCGGGGGCTCCCGCGAGCGACCGCCCGAGGAGCTGGCGGAACGTGTGGGCCAGCTCGGGTGGGAAGCGATCCATCAGCCCCAGGTGATGCAGCGTGAGTTCGCACCAGCGGCGTACGGCCTTGGGCAGGAACCGTTCCGATTCGGGGTCCGCCTCCACGATGCGGATGACCTGCTCCATGGCCGGCACGAAATCGAACTGGGTCGAGGTCGCAACCCGGGTCAGCGAGCCGGCCTGGTCGCGGTGATAGTGCACCCCCGCTACCGAAGGCACCGAGAAGCCCTCCACCGCGAGGTGGAGGCGCCAGATCCAGGGCCGGTCCTCGGCGGTGCGCAGGTCATCGGGAAACCGCAGCAGGCCCTCATCGGCGAGGCGGCGGTGATAGGCGCCGGCCCAGGCGTACGGATAGTCGACCGAAGTCCGCTGGCCGACCGGGCGGATCGCGTCGCGGGCACAGCCGACGCGCCCGTCGCGGAAGCCGGTGGGTACGCGCTTCAGCACCCGTTGCCGGCCTGTCACCTCGATGTGATCGGTGCGGATCATGTCGACACCGAGCCGGTCGATCGAGTCCAGCAGCGCCGGAAAATAGCCGCGAGCCACCGTGTCATCACCATCGAAGAAGGTCAGATAGCGCGTCTCGACGAGATCGATGCCGACGTTCCGGGCACCCGACAGACCGCAGTTCTGTTCCAGCCGGTGCAGTCGCGCGCGGGGCAGCCGGGGGAGAGCGGCGGCGATCACCTCGGCCGTGGCATCCGGCGAGGCATCGTCGACGAACAGCAGTTCGACGCGATCGTCGATCGCCCGGGCCAGGCTGGCCAGCGTGACCGGCAGGCGGTCGGCCAGCCGATAGCAGGGGATGATGACGGTCAGGCCGTTCATCGGCTGACCCTGACCTCAGGGGTACGCCGGCCTGCGTTCAGCAGGCCCGCCTGGCGTCGCAACGCCTCGACGGCCTGGCGGCGGCTCTCGGGCATGGCCCGGATCACGGAGTTGAGGAGGTCCTGGTCGGCGGTGTCGAGGAGCGCGCCGGCCTCGCGTACGAACCGCGCCCGCAACCCTGGGGTGAACCGACTGCGATGCTGCCAGTGCCACGCGAACAGGCCCGCCCAGGTCTTCATAACCTTGGGCATGAAGCGCTCGGACTCGGGATCGGCCAGCACGACCTCCCGGACCTGCCGCATCGACTCGGTGACGGCGAGCTGACGGACATCGCCCGTCTGGGTCAGTGAGCCCTCGACGGCCTGGCGATAGTGCACCCCAACGGTCCGGGCGATGGTGAACTCCGGCACCTTCAGGTGGAGGCTCCAGATGCCCGGCCGGTCCTCGGCGGTGCGCAGCTCGGGCGGGTAGTAGACGATCCCCTGTTCGACGAGCCGTCGGTGGTAGACGCCGGACCACGCATGGGCGAAATCGACCGAGGACGTTCGGGCCGAGAGGATCGACTCGCGCGGCGACCCGATGCGACCGGCGCGATTGATGTCCGGGATGCGGACGAGCTGTCGCTGCCGTCCGGTGCACAGGATGTGGTCGGTGCGGACCCAGTCGACGCCCGACGCCAGGACCTCGTCGAGCAGCGCCGGATAGTAGCCCTTGCTCACCCAGTCGTCGCCGTCGAGGAACGTCACCCAGTCGGTGTCGAGTTGCTCCAGCGCCGCCATGCGCGCCCCGGCGAGCCCGCGATTCTCACCCAGCAGCAGAAGCCGGGCACCCGGCAGTGTGCGGGAGGCCGCCTCCAGTCGCTCAGGAGTGTCGTCCGGTGAGGCGTCATCCACGAGGAGGAACCGGATCCGCGGATCGGCCGACCAGCGCAGACTGGACAGGGCGTCCGTGGCCATGGGGCCCAGCCGGAAGAAGTTGACCACTACGGTCAGCAACGGAGAAGCAGCGGGCATGGTGCCACCCTAGTGCGGGTGAGCGGGCCCGGATCAACAGCCAGGTATAGCCTTCGGTGCGTGGCCGGGCGTACGGGCCGACAACGACCCACGTCGACGCGACGTGAATTGGAGAGGGAAGCAATGAGCAGTGTGGAGAGCGCACCGATCCGGATGTTCGGTGACCGGCCTGTCGGCTCCGGTCATCCGGTCTATGTCTGCGGTGAGATCGGCATCAACCACAACGGCGACGTCGACAACGCAATTCGCCTGATCGACCACGCGGTCCATGCGGGCGCCGATGCGGTCAAGTTCCAGAAGCGTACGCCGGAGATCTGCACCCCGCGCGACCAGTGGGACATCGAGCGCGACACGCCGTGGGGCCGCATGCCCTACATCGACTATCGCCACCGCGTCGAGTTCGGGGTCGAGGAATACAGCCGCATCGACGAACACTGCAAGCAGCGCGGCATCGCCTGGTTCGCCTCCCCGTGGGACACCGAGGCCGTCGACTTTCTCGAGCAGTTCGACCTGCCGGCCCACAAGGTCGCCTCCGCCTCCCTGACCGACGACGAACTGCTGCAGAAGCTGCGCTCGACCGGTCGCACCGTCATCCTCTCGACCGGCATGTCGACCCCGGCGCAGATCCGCCACGCCATCGAGGTCCTCGGCAGCGAGAACGCGCTCATGTGCCATGCGACCAGCACCTATCCGGCCAAGCCGGAGGAGCTCAACCTCCGCATGATCCACACGCTCGGGCGCGAATATCCCAACGTGCCGATCGGCTACTCGGGCCACGAGACGGGCCTCCAGACCACGCTCGCCGCCGTCGCCCTCGGCGCCGTCTTCGTCGAGCGCCACATCACCCTCGACCGCGCGATGTGGGGCTCCGACCAGGCCGCCTCGGTCGAGCCCGGTGGCCTCGAGCGTCTCGTGCGCGACATCCGCGTCATCGAGACCGCCCTGGGTGACGGCGTCAAGAAGGTCTATGACTCCGAGCTCGGCCCGATGAAGAAGCTGCGCCGCGTGCGCGGCATCATCGCCGAGGCCGGCGACGATTCGGTGACCGAGCCGATCGCCTGACCATCGTGTCCCGGAAGCGGCCGAACGCCCTCGCCTTCGCCGAGAGCCCGGCCCAACTCCTGAACGCGCTCGAGTGGGCGTACGCCGAGAATGCCCGGGCGTACGCCCGCCTCGTCGTCCTGGGCCCCGGCGACCCGACGACGCGTTTCCAGCTCCACCGCTTGTCGGATCTGGCGCGTGCGGACGGGTTCGAGGTGGTCTGGGCAGAGGTACGCCGGGGAGCCGGCACCGCGCGTGAGCTCGCCCGGCTGGCCCGGCAGGTGCGCGGGGCCGCTGCCCTCGTCATCGGGGACCCCTATTCGGGGATGATCCAGCTCCTGCTGAATGGGGTGGCACCTACCACCCGGCTGGTCGTCGTCGACGACGGCACCGCGACCCTGCGCTACGCCGAGCAGTGGGAACGCGGTGAGGAACTCAAGCGCTGGCACCTGGACCGCCGGGGCGTACCCTCGCGGATCACGGGCTTCCGCGCCACCCGACTGCTGGGCCACCGCAGCGACCGGGTCGAGCTGTTCACGGCCATGCCGGTCACCGCGCCGATCCCGATGCGGTCGAACACCTACGAATGGGTACGCCAGCGCTTCGCCATCCCCGCCATCCTCCCTGGCACCGATCTGATGGGCACCTCGCTGGTCGAGACCGGGGTCATCGACGAGTCGGCGTACCTCACCGGCGTCGCGCGACTGGTCACCGAGCGCGCGGTGACGCGCTACCTCCCGCACCGCCGGGAGGCCCCGGCCAAGCTCGCGGCGATCGAGCGACTGGGCGTACGCATCGTCACGCCGGACCTGCCGATGGAGGTCTATGCGCGACGTGGGCCGATCGGGCAGTCGATCCTGTCGTTCCCGTCGACCGTGCTCCATACGTTGCCCCTCGTGCTCGCCGGCACCGACGTCTCGATCGAGGCCCTGTCGGTCGACGACGACTGGTTCGTGGCCGGCGCCCGCGATGAGGAGCGGGCGTTCGTGCGCGGGATCTGATCCGTACGCCGACCCGAGCGTCCCGACGTCAGAGGCAGCGAGGCTGATCGGGCGATCTTCGGTAGCATGCCCGGGTGGATTCCTTGACGTTGTTGCCCGCAGTGGATGTGAAGGGCGGCCAGGCCGTCCAGCTCGTGCAGGGGGTGGACGGCACCGAGAAGGTGTTCGGCGACCCGCTCGAAGCCGCGCGTCGCTGGCAGGATGCCGGCGCCGAGTGGATTCACCTCGTCGACCTCGACGCCGCGTTCGGCACCGGCTCCAACGCCGAGGCCATCGGCCGCGTGATCGACGCGATGGATCTCAAGGTCGAACTGTCCGGCGGCATCCGCGACGAGGCCAGCCTCGAGCGTGCGCTCGGCACCGGCTGCGAGCGCGTCAACATCGGCACCGCCGCGCTGGAGAACCCCGAGTGGTGCGAGGAGATCATCCGGCGCCACGGCGACCGGATCGCCATCGGCCTCGACGTCAAGGGCGACAAGCTCGCCGCACGGGGTTGGACCCGCGAGGGCGGCAATGTCTACGAGACCCTCAAGCGCCTCGACGACGCCGGCTGCAAGCGCTATGTCGTGACCGACGTGGCCTCCGATGGCATGCTGACCGGCCCCAATTACGAGCTGCTGGGCGCGATCTGCGCACGCACCGAGAGCCCCGTCGTGGCCTCCGGTGGCATCTCGTCGCTCGAAGACCTGCGTCGCCTGCGCGGGCTGGTGCCGATCGGCATCGAGGCCGCCATCATCGGCACCGCTCTCTATGTCGGCAACTTCACCCTCACCGACGCCCTCGCGGTCGCCCGCGGCGAGGAGATCACCGAGCACGGGGACGCTCAGTGACCCAGACCCTGTTGAGTGGGGAGGTCCACGGCCGGCCCACTCTTGATGGCCGCCTGTCCGAACTCCTGGCCGGCAAGAAGATCGTGCTCACCGGGGTCACCGGATTCATCGGCGAGCAGATCCTGTGGAAGATCCTGACGGACCTGCCCGACACGACTGCCGGCGTACTCGTGCGGCGCAAGGGCTCCGCCTCCGCCCGCGATCGGATGATCCAGCTCGTCAAGAAGAAGATCTTCAAAGAGGTACGCGACGCCGCCGGGGGAGCGGAAGAGCTTCTCGACGCCCGCGTCCAGGTCATCGAAGGTGACCTGCCGAACGTGCCCGACCTGCCCCGCGACACCGACGTGTTGATCCACTGCGCGGGGGATGTGTCGTTCGACCCGCCGATCGACCAGGCGTTCAAGACCAACGTGCTCGGCACGAAAGCCCTGCTTGACAAGTTCCGCGAGGCCATGTCGGACGACGAGGGCAACCTCGTCAAGGTGCCGCACTATGTGCACGTGTCGACGGCCTACACCGCCGGCCGTCGCCGCGGTGCGATCCCCGAGGCGGCCCACGAGCACCCGATCGACTATGCCGTCGAGACCGAGTGGGCCCTCAAGCTCGCCGAGCGCATCGAGATCGAGTCGCGCAGTGCCGAGCGACTGACCGAGCTCCGCGAGCAGGCCGAGCGGGAGCATCGCCAGGCGGGCTACCTGACCACGGCAGCCGACACCGAGCGGCGCCGCAAGGACTGGGTGCACGAGCAGCTGGTCCTGGCCGGCACCGAACGGGCGCGCTCGGTGGGCTGGACCGATGTCTACACGTTCGCGAAGGCCATGGGCGAGCGCATCGTCGCCGACCTGGGCAAGGACATGCGCGTGTCCATCGTCCGGCCCGCGATCGTCGAGTCGTCGATGAAGCATCCCTATCCGGGCTGGATCGAGGGCTTCAAGATGGCCGAACCGCTCATCCTGGCCTACGGCAAGGGCGAGTTGCCAGAGGTCCCGGCATCGCCCGATTCGGTCATCGACATCATCCCCTGCGACATGGTCGTCAACTGCATCCTCGCAGTGTGTGCGACCGAGCCCGAGATCGGCCGCCCGGAGTTCTATCACTCCAACTCCGGCGCCCGGAATCCGCTGACGTTCCGTGACATCTATGTCCACGTCCGGCGCTATTTCACCGAGCATCCGTTCGATCGCGGTGAGCGCGGCCAGACCAAGCTGCCGATCTGGAACTGGCCGGGTTCGGCCCAGGTCGAGCGGTTCCTCGCGACCTCGGAGGTGGCATCCCGCTGGGCCGACAAGGCCCTCAGCTTCGCCCCGCGGTCCCGGCGTACCCGAAACCTGGCCAAGTCGCTCGACAAGGCCAGCGGCCGGCTGGGGTTCCTGCGGCGCTATCTGACCATCTATGGCGAATATCTCCGCACCGAGCTCCACTTCGTCGACGACCACACGCTGGCGCTCCATCGCTCGCTGCACCCCGACGATGTCGCCCGCTGGAGCTTCGACTCGGCCGAGGTCGACTGGACGGAATACATCGAGGAGATCCACTGCCCGGCGGTCACGGCTCCTGTGCGCCGGATGGATGCCGTACGCCGGCGCCGGGGCAATACCGCTTCGACCTATCGCGACCTCAGCCGCTCGACTACCGACCCCAAGCAGGTCGTGGCCGTGTTCGACCTCGACGGCACCGTCATGAGCGGCAACGTCGTCGAGACCTATCTCTGGGCCAAGCTCCCGGAGCTGGGCCCGACGGGGCAGGCGCAGGAGATCCTCTCCCTCGTCAAGGCGCTCCCGAGCTATCTGCAGGCCGAACGCCGCGACCGCGGCACGTTCCTGCGGGCGCTCTATCGCCGCTATGAGGGCGCCGACCTGGCCGCGCTCGATCATGCGGTGGACACGCGTATCGCCGAGCACATCCTCGACCGGCTCTCCCCGGACGCGATCCGCCGCATCCGCGAGCATCGCGCGCTCGGCCACACGACGGTCCTGATGACCGGTGCCATCCGGTCGCTGACCCGGCCGCTGCAACCGCTGTTCGATGTCATCGTGGCCGCCGACCTGTCGGTCGACGAAGAGGGCCGCTGCACCGGCTTCCTCACCGGACCGCCGATGGTCGGCGAATCCCGGTCGGCGTGGCTGCGCCACTGGGCGACGCTCAACGGCATCGACCTGTCGGAGTCCTTCGCCTATGCCGATTCCCATGTCGACCTCCCGATGCTGTCGGCTGTCGGCCACCCCGTTGCCGTCAATCCCGACCTCGGCCTGATGCGCGCCGCGCAGAAGAACTCGTGGTCGATCGTGGAATGGGAGGCGATGTCGCAGACCCCGCGCTGGTCGATCGCCCCCAAGAAGGAGAAGTGAGCATGTCCCGCCCTGGTTTCGTTCTCGAGGTGGACGAGCGCACGCCGCCACTGCTCATTTCCGAAGGTGCCGGTTGTCGTCTCGAGCGGCTGCCGCTCGGCAGCAAGGTCGCCTACCCGGCCGAATCCAAGCCGGGCGTTCCCCATGTGGCGGAAGCCATCGGCCGCGCCCTGCTGGCCCCGCACGACCAGCAGCCGCTCGCCGCCCTGCTCCGACCGGGCATGAAGGTCGCGATCGTCTTCACCGACGCCGCCCGCCCCGCGCCCGGGATGGCCCGCCCCGACGTGCGGACCGAGGCGCTCGAGCACGTGCTGAGCCTCGCCGCCGATGCCGGCGTCGACGACGTCCGGCTGGTCGCTGCCAACGGCCTGCGCCGCATGCAGAGCGCCGAGGAGATTCGCCAGATCACCGGCGAGCGTGTGCACCGCTCGTTCCATGCCGACGGCCTGATCGGCCCGCACGACGCGGAGGCCCCCGATCTCGTCGAGCTGGCGCCCGGCGTCACCGTTCACCGCGCCGTCGGTGAGGCCGACCTCGTCATCGACATCGCCGTGGTGACCGATCCCGGCCAGACCGGCTGGAACCAGCTCGCCACCGGCGTCACCGGTGCCGCGACGGCGTGGGCCCAGCAGGGTCACGGCGCGGACGACAGCGTCCGTTCCGAGGTGGCGGGCGTACTCGCGGCGCACCTGCAGGTCTGCCACATCGAGATCGTCCTCGACCAGCACCTCCACACCGGCCGCCTGGCGTTCCTCGACAAGCGCGAGTGGGAGTGGTCGGTGCGCGACCGGGTCAATGTCCTCGCCATGCGCCGTCTGCAGGATCTCGCCCCGCATCGCGTACGCCGGTCCTTCCTGGACGCGCCGTCCGCGCCCTACGGCGTACTCGCCGTGAACGCCGGCTCGGTCGACGCCGTTGCCGCCGCGAGCCGGACCGTGCTCCTCGACCAGCAGACCGTCGACGTCGGCCCCGCGGCCGATGTCGTCATCGCCGGGCCCGCCCCTGTCACCGAACACAACCAGGGCGCGGTGATGAACCCGCTGATCGCGGCGTGGGACACGCTGGCGCGCACGTTCGGTTCCCATACGGGTACGCCGGCTGTCCGCCCCGGTGGAGCCATGATCCTGTTCCACCCGCTGCCGCAGGAGTTCAACGCCCGCTTCCACGCCGCGTCGGCCGACTTCTTCGAGAAGGTGCTGACGGCGACGACGGATCCGGCCGTCATCCATGCCCAGCACGAGGCGCCGTTCGTCTCCGATGAGTGGTATGTGAATCTCTATCGCACCCAGAACGCCTTCCACGGCACGCACCCGCTGCAGCTGTGGTATTCGATCCAGCCCGCCATCCAGCACTGCGGCGACATCATCTGGGTCGGCGCCGACCGCGCCTCGGCCGAGCGCATGGGCTTCCGGGCGGCCAGCACCCTGGCCGATGCGCTGGAGATCGCGGCGGCCAATGTCGGGCGTACGCCGAACATCACCCACCTGCACACCCCGCCGTCTCTGATCGCGGAGGTGTCCGCGTGAGTACGCCCGAGTCGGAGGAAACCCGTGCCCTCGCGGCCTGGGCCAACGGGGGCGGCAAGCGACGCGCCTGCCCACTCGCGGGGCTGATCGCGGACGTCCGCCGCCTGCTTTCCGGCGCGCGCTGGGAGGGGCCGGGGGACGCCCTCCCGGCAACGGTTCCCGCCCCGGCGGCGGGTCGTCGTGGCAGCGTGCGGGGGCGCCTCGCGCTCGTGCCGCCCGGTGTCACCGTGGACGGCCCCGATCCGGCCGCCCTGCCGGCGGGTCCGGTCATCCTCGTCGCCAACCATCCGACGCCGGCAGCGGCGGGGCTCGTGCTCTCGCGCCTCGCCCCCCAGCGTCGTCGCCGCACCATTACGATCGCCGGTCCGCACGAAGAACTCGACGCCCGCACCCGGCTGACCCGGCCCGTTCTGCGGCTCGACCAGACCAACCCGGGCGCGGCGCTGTCGCGGCTGCAGGAGTTGTTGGGGCGCGGCTGGTCGGTGCTCATCTTCCCCGAAGGGGGACCGGCCGCCGGGGCGACCCGGCCGGCGTACCACCCCTTCGCCGCCCTGCTGGCCGAAGGCACCGGACTCCCGGTGGTGCCGGTCGGCATCCGTGGCGCACGGGCGGTCGGCGCCCAGCCCGGCCACTCGCGGGTGAGCGTACGCTTCGGCGATCCGCTCCATGCGGGTGCCGACGCACGCGACCAGGAGGCTGCGATCGAGTCGCTCATCGCCGAGGACGGGGCCACCTGGTGGCAGGTCCAACGCGCCGAACCGGGTCACCTCCCCGGCACGAAGCCTCCCGAATCCGCCCACAGCTGGCGTCACGTCTGGGCCCAGACGGCCCGACCGAAGAAGGGTGGCGTCGCCGAAAATCCGCGAATCTGGCGCTAGCGCGCTAGAGTGGCTCGCTGTGCCTGCGGGAGGGGGGAGCATGACGCACAGTCTCGACGAGGTGACACCTTTGCGCTGGCGCGCCGCCGAGCTGGCCGATCTCCCCGAAATCCACTCCCTGCTCACCGCGGTTTCGGCGTTCGACGACACCACGCAGCGGTGGGGCCCGGAGGAACTCGAGGAGTGGTATTCGGCGACCGGCGATCTCGCTTCCGACCTCATCGTCATCGGCTTCGAGGGCGGCTCAATGGTGGCGGTCGGCTGGAACGTCACCGAGACCTCCGGCACGATCCGCCTCGATGGCGCCGTGCATCCGGCGTTCCGTCACCAGGGGATCGGCCGACGGCTGTTCCAGTGGCAGCTCGACCGGGCCCGGGACTGGTTTCTCGCCTTCGGGGACGCGCCCGAGGTCTGCCATCTCGCGTTCAGCGATGCGCCGATGACCAACAAGCGCAGCATGTTCGAACACGCCGGGCTGAAGGCCACTCGTTGGCTCATCGACATGGTCTGTCAGTTCCCCCTGACCTCGAGGGTGGCCGAGTTCGTCGTCACCCCGGTCCTCGGGGTGCGGTTCGAACAGTTCTCCGACCGCTGGGTCGAGCCCACCCGGGAGGCCCACAACGCCGCGTTCGCCGATCGCTGGGGTGCGCAACCGGTCGGGCCCCAGGACTGGATCGCGTCGCTCGCGGTGGAGCACGCGCGGCCCGAGCTCAGTTGGGTGGCGATCGACGAACTCGAACGCGTCGTCGGTTATGCCCTCAACTCATCGGCCTCCGAACCCGGTGGCCCGAGCGTCGGCTGGACCGACCGGCTGGGCGTACGCCCGGAACAGCGCGGGCGCAACATCGCCCGCGTGCTCCTGGCCAGGTCGCTCGACTCGTTCCGCCGGGCGGGCAAGGACGCCGGGGGAGTCGGCCTCGACTCGGTCGACGGGGGAGGCACCACGCTCTATCGGTCGCTGGGCTATGAGCCGACCGACACGATCATCCAATACGAGCTGCACGAGAGTCGCGAACAGGCGCGTGCGGCGCTCGACAACTGACAGAAGGGCCGACAGGTGGCAGGACATTCCAAATGGGCGACGACCAAGCACAAGAAGGCCGTCCTCGACGCGAAGCGCGGCAAGCTCTTCGCCAAGCTGGTCAAGAACGTCGAAGTAGCGGCCCGCATGGGCGGCGGCGACCCCGCCGGCAACCCGACGCTCTATGACGCGATCCAGAAGGCCAAGAAGTCCTCGGTTCCCAACGACAACATCGATCGCGCCGTCAAGCGCGGCTCCGGTGAGGGCGGCGAGGCCGTCAACTACGAGACGCTCTGGTATGAGGCGATGGCCCCCGGCGGCGTCGGCATCCTCATCGAGTGCCTGACCGACAACCGCAACCGCTCGGCCGCCGAGGTCAAGGTCGCGGTCACCCGCAACGGCGGCACCATGGCCGATGCCGGCTCGGTGTCCCGCATCTATCAGCGCAAGGGCGTCGTCGAGGTCGCCCGGGACCAGGACAAGCGCCAGATCACCGAGGACGACCTCGTGGAGGCGACGCTCGAGGCCGGTGCCGACGAGGTCCTGGACGAGGGTGAGGGCTTCACCATCCTGTGTGATCCCAACGACGTCGTCGAGGTGCGCAAGGCCGTCCAGGCGGCCGGTCTCGACTACGACTCCGCCGAGGTCCGGATGGTCCCCGACTACGACTCGCCCGTCGACGCCGAGACCGCCGAGAAGCTCGAGCGGATCGTCGATGCGCTCGAAGACCTCGACGACGTGCAGAACGTCTATGACAACGCCGACGCCCCCGAGGCCGACGAGGACTGATCCTTCGCCCGCCCGGCACCGGCGTGGCTGGTCCGGGCGGGACGCACCTGTGGTTAGGATACGAACGTTTGTTCCAACCGCGTGTGAGGAGAACCGTCGATGCGGGTGCTCGCGATCGATCCCGGCCTCACGCGGTGCGGTTTCTCGGTCGTGGAGGGTACGCCGGGTCGCCCGCCGCACCTGCTCGCCGTCGGCGTCGTGCGGACCGAGGTTGATCTCGATGTCCCGCGCCGCCTCGTGGTCCTCGAATCCGAGCTGACGTCCCTGGTCACCGTCTGGGTGCCCGATGTCGTCGCGATCGAGCGCGTATTCGCCCAGAACAACACCCCGACCGTGATCGGCACCGCCCAGGCGGCCGGTGTCGCCATGCTCGTGGGCGCACGGCAGCAGATCCCGGTCGCGCAACACACGCCGAGCGAAGTGAAGGCTGCGATCACCGGCAACGGCCGCGCCGACAAGCAACAGGTCGGCACCATGGTCGCCCGCATCCTCCAGCTCGACACACCTCCCAAACCCGCCGACGCGGCGGATGCCGTGGCCCTTGGCATCTGCCAGCTCTGGCGCGGGGTGAGCAGCAACCGCATCGAGGAGGCTCTGCGGCGGCAGGAGCGCAACGCTCCCCGTGCCTCCGGTGGCGAGACCAACGCCACGGCGCTGGATCGCGCAGCGGAGATCTCGCGACGCCAGATGGACCGGCTCGCGGCAGCCACGCGCCGCGGCGGAAGGAGACAGTCTTGATCGCCCAACTCACCGGGACAGTCGCAGCTGTCGGCCCGACCTGGGTGGTGCTGGACCTGAACGGATTCGGGTTGAAGGTGCTGTGCACGCCCGGCACTGCCTCGGGCGTACGCCTCGGGCAACCCGCCGAGCTGCACACGTCGCTGGTCGTCCGCGAGGACTCGTTGACCCTCTATGGCTTCGGCTCCGCCGACGAGCGGGACTGTTTCGAGCTCGCCCAGTCCGCCTCGGGCATCGGCCCCCGGATCGCCCAGGCGATGATGTCGGTGTTGAGCCCCGACGAGTTCCGGGCCGCGATCGCGGGGGAGGACCAGAAGTCGCTGACGCGCGTCCCCGGCATCGGGCCGAAGGGTGCCCAGAAGATGATCCTCGAGCTCAAGGACAAGGTGCACGCCCTCGGCGCGATCGCGCCGCTGCAGCCGACCGCCACGTCCGTCGCCCTGTGGCGCGAGCAGGTGTCCCAGGGTCTGCAGGGTCTGGGTTGGTCGGCGAAGGATGCCGAAGCCGCCTGCGACCGGGTGGCCGACCTGGCCGAAACCGAGACCAGCGTTGCCATCCTGATGCGCGCGGCGCTGCAGACGCTGGCCAAGAAGTAGGCTCGCCGCGATGACGAAGCCCTCCCCGGTCGACCCCCACGCCTTCCCCGACGAACAGGCCGCCGAATCCGCCCTGCGCCCCGGGTCGCTGGCCGAATTCCGCGGACAGCCGCGCGTGGCCGACCAACTGGGCCTGGTGCTCGATGCATCGAAACACCGCGGCACGGTGCCCGACCACGTCCTGCTCTCCGGCCCACCGGGCCTCGGCAAGACCACCCTCGCGATGATCATCGCGAGTGAGATGGGCGCCCCGATCCGCATCTCCTCGGGGCCCGCGATCCAGCACGCCGGCGACCTCGCCGCCATCCTGTCCGGCCTGGTCGAAGGCGAAGTCTTCTTCCTCGACGAGATCCACCGCATGTCGCGCCCGGCCGAGGAATTGCTCTATCTCGCGATGGAGGACTTCCGCGTCGACGTGATCGTCGGCAAGGGCCCGGGGGCCACGGCGATCCCGCTCGAGATCCCGCCGTTCACGCTGGTGGGCGCGACGACCCGCGCCGGTCTGCTGCCCGGTCCGCTGCGCGATCGCTTCGGGTTCACCGCGCAGCTCGACTTCTATGAGACGCCGGCCATCGAACACATCCTGGTGCGTTCGGCCGGCGTACTCGGAATCCAGCTCCGCCCGGAAGCCGCAGCCGAGATCGCGAGACGCTCCCGGGGTACGCCCCGCATCGCGAACCGCCTCCTGCGCCGGGTGCGCGACTACGCCCAGGTCAAGGCCGATGGGCGCGTCACCGAGCCCATCGCACGGGCCGCGCTCGAGCTCTATGAGGTCGACGAACTCGGCCTGGACCGGCTCGACAGGGGCGTACTCGAGGCCGTCTGCAAGCGCTTCGGCGGTGGCCCGGTGGGGCTGTCGACCCTCGCCATCTCGGTGGGGGAGGAGGCCGAGACCGTCGAGGAGGTGGCCGAGCCGTTCCTGGTCCGGCAGGGCTTCCTGATGCGTACGCAGCGCGGCCGGGTCGCGACCGAAGCCGGCTGGCGCCACCTCGGACTCACCCCGCCCACGTCGGGCGCACCGGGTCCGGACCTGTTTTCCTGAACCACACCCCAGCCACAGCGCGGATGAACCGTGGTTTGTCGGTGGCGGTGGGTAGACTCCCGCAGTCAGCCCTCACGGGAACCTGAGCCAACGAATGTGCTACCCATGGATCCATTGACAACCGGCCTCTTGATTGCCCTCATGGTGGCCTCGTTCTATTTCCTGATCATTCGCCCCAACCGGCGGCGTCAGGCCGAGCAGACCAAGTTGACCGAGTCGCTGCAGCCCGGAGTCCGGGTCATGCTCTCCTCCGGCATCTATGGCACGGTCGTGTCCGTCGGTGAGAAGCAGGCGACTGTTCAGATCGCCCCGGGGATCGAGGTGCTCGTTCTCAAGCAGGCCGTGCTCCAGGTGATCACGCCCGGTTCGCAGTTCGCCGAGGACGGCCCCGTCGGCCTCGAGTCTCCTGCCGAACCGGAATACCTCGATGATCCCGCCTCCGATCCGGAGCTCGATCACAGGCCGGTGAGCGATCCCGATCCCGAGACCTTCCGGTCGGATGAGGACCGGAAGGGCTGACGATGGCGACCCACACGTCCAAATACGGGCGGCCGTTGCGCACGATCATCATCCTGTTCATCGTGCTGGCTGCCCTCTTCGGTGTCATGGCGTTCAACAGGGCCTGGTCGCCCAAGCTCGGCCTCGACCTGCGGGGTGGCACCACCATCACGCTGACCGCCAGCAACACCGTCGGGGGCGGTGCCCCCACCGGTGAGAGCCTCGAACAGGCCCGCACGATCATTCAGCAGCGCGTCGACTCCCTCGGCGTCGGTGAGACCGAAGTGACCACCTCCGGTGACCGCCAGGTCGTCGTGACCGTGCCGAACGTCCAGCAGGACGAGCTGGTGCGGATGGTCGGCCAGACCGCGGTCCTGACCTTCCGCGCGCTCTATGTCGCGATGCCGGTCCAGCCGGCCGTCCCGTCGGCCACCGATCCGACCGCCGCTCCCGGTGGTGAGGCCACTCCTGCCGGAGAGGCGACTCCAGGCACCGATGCTCCCGCCCCGGAGGCCACTCCCGCGGCGGAGACGACTCCGGCCGCCCAAGGCGCCAATCGTCCGGCTCCGATGCTGCCGACGGCCCCGCCGCCGGTGCGTACGCCGCGCCCGACCGCGCCCGGCCAGGGACTGGCCCCGGATCAGGCGATGACGTGGGCGCCGACCGAGAACGACTACATCGACTTCCAGGAATATCAGTGCGGCGATCCGACCGGAGAGATCTCCGATCAGCCGCTGGTGGCCTGCAACCGCGAGGGCACCGAGAAATATCTGCTCGGCCCGGCGATCATCACCGGTGACCGGCTGACCACGGCGAGCGCCGGCGTTCCCCAGAACCAGCTCAACTGGGTCGTCAATCTCGAGTTCGATCCCGAGGGTGGCCGCCAGTTCGAGTCGGCGACCGGCGCGCTGGCCGCCAAGCAGGATCCCGAGAACCGCTTCGCCATCGTGCTGGACGGTCATGTGATCTCCAGCCCGAGCGTGAGCCAGGCGATCCCCGGCGGTCGTGCCGAGATCTCCGGCTCCTTTAACGAGCGCACGGCGACCGAGCTGGCCAACATCCTGAAATATGGTGCGCTGCCGCTCGCGTTCGAGGTCTCGGAGGTTTCCAACGTCTCCGCGACCCTCGGTGGTGAGCAGCTGCGGGCCGGCATCATCGCGGGCCTGATCGGTCTTGCGCTGGTGGTCGGCTATGCGATCCTCTACTACCGCGGTCTGTTCGTCGTGGTCGTCCTGTCGCTGGCAGTGGCGGGCGCGTTCACCTATGCGATGACCGTCTTGCTGGGTGAATCCGTCGGCTTCGCCCTCAACCTGCCCGGCATAGCCGGCGCCATCGTGGCGATCGGTCTGACAGCCGACTCGTTCATCATCTTCTTCGAGAGAATCCGGGACGAGGTGCGCGAGGGCAGATCTCTGAGATCCGCCGTCGAAACGGGCTGGGAGAAATCCCGCAACACCATTGTCATCTCCGACGCAGTGTCGATGCTCTCCGCGGTCGTCCTGTTCATCCTGGCCATGGGCGGCGTCAAGGGCTTCGCGTTCATCCTCGGCCTGACCACGCTGCTCGACCTCGCTGTCGTCTTCTTCTTCACCAAGCCGCTCATGTCCCTGCTGGTCCGCACCAAGTTCTTCGGTGAGGGCCGCAAGGGCTCCGGTCTGGAGGCCGAGAAGCTCGGTGTGCGCAGCCTGTCCGGTCGCATCACGCGGCGACGTCGTCCCGCCACCGCCGCTGCCGCGGCCGCGAAGGAGGCCTGATGTCCAGCTCGACCAATACGAGCGACAAGTCGAAGAGCAGCCTCGCCCACCGCCTCTATGTCGGTGAGCTGTCCTTCGACTTCGTCGGTCGTCGCAAGACGTGGTACGTCATGTCCGGCATCATCATCGCGATCGCTCTGATCGCGCTGCTGGTGCGAGGCCTGAGCCTCGGCATCGAGTTCTCGGGCGGTGCGGACTTCCAGGCGCCGACGCGCGTCACCGCCCAGACGGTCGACAACATGCGTGCCGCCGTGGCCGCGTCCGGGGTGCCCGACCTCGACGACGCCACCGTGACCACGATCGGCGACAACACTGTCCGGGTCCAGACCCGCTCCCTCGACGCCGAGACCGAAGTCCCGCTCATGCGGGAAGTGATCGCGAAGGAGCTCGGGGTCGGCACCGACGAGGTCGCCTACAGCCTCATCGGCGCCTCGTGGGGCAAGCAGATCACCCAGCAGGGCCTGATCGCGCTCGTCGTGTTCCTGGTGCTGGTCATGGTCATGATCTGGATCTATTTCCGCGACCTCAAGATGTCCATAGCTGCGATCGTCGCGGTGTTGCACGACCTCTTGTTGACGATCGGCATCTATGCCCTGGTCGGGTTCACCTTCACCCCGGCCACGCTCATCGGCATGCTGACGATTCTGGGCTATTCGCTCTATGACACCGTCGTGGTGTTCGACAAGGTGAGAGAGAACACGGCCAACCTGAGATCGGGACGCGTACGCTATGCGGCCCTCGCCAACAAGGCCGTCAACCAGGTGCTCATCCGGTCGATCAACACCACCATCATCGGTGTCCTGCCGGTGGCGGCGCTGCTCGTTGCGGGCTGGTTCATCCTCGGCACCGGTCCGCTGAAGGACCTCGGTCTCGTCCTGTTCGTCGGCATGGTCGCGGGTGCCTATTCGTCGGTGCTGATCGCCACGCCGCTGCTCGTCGACATGAAGATGCGGGAGCCCGACATCATCGCCCACGAGGAGTCGCTCACGCGTCGCGCCCAGCGCAAGGGCCCCCGGAAGAGTGCCGATGAGGTCGACGATGTCGAGCTCGACGAGGATGTCAGCGAGCCCACGAACGAGGAGCTCGCGGCCTCTCCCTCGGGTCTTCGCATCACCACGGACGAGGCGAAGGTCTGGCGACCCGACGCGGGGGAGCGGATCCAGCCGAAGCACCGCACGCGGAGCGAACGGAAGAAATAGCCGTGTCGATCCACGCCACCTCGGTGGACAACCGTCGCTGCCTGACCGGCCTGATCCGTGATGTGCCCGATTGGCCGACAGCGGGCGTGGTGTTCAAGGACATCACGCCGCTGCTGGCTGATCCGGCCGGCTTCAATGCCGCCGTGGTGGAACTCACCCGCCTGGCCCCCGCGGAGGTGGACGTGGTGGTCGGCATGGAGGCGCGCGGTTTCATTTTCGGCGCCCCGGTCGCGATGGCCCTGGGGGCCGGTTTCGTGCCGGTACGTAAGCCCGGCAAGCTGCCACGTGAAGTGGTCGAGCAGGAGTTCGCGCTCGAATACGGCACCGATCGACTGACGATGCACGCCGATGCCCTCCAGCCCGGGGCTCGCGTACTCATCGTCGACGACATCCTCGCCACCGGCGGGACGGTCGCCGCGACGGCCGCCCTCGTGCAGGCCCTCGACGCCGAAGTGGTCGGGGTGGCGGTGCTCATGGAACTCGCCTTCCTGGGCGCTCGACAGCGACTGGCCGAACAGGGCATCGACATCGATCCCGTGTTGGTCGTGGAGGGCTGAGGCATGGCGGGCATCATCCCCAACCCGAGCGGATATCGGGGCCGGCCAGGCAGCGGCCTGGTATCCCTGCCCAACCGCGGCACCACTGCCTCGCGGGAGCTGATGCTCCGGGCACTCATCGGCGTGGGCCTCCTGGCGATCACCACGCTGTTGGTGTGGTTCGACCGGGAGTCCTACAGCGACAACACCAACGGTGACGGCGTCAACTTCATAGACGCGCTCTACTACGCCACCGTCACGGTCACCACCACGGGCTATGGCGATATCACCCCGGTCAGCGCCCATGCCCGCGTGATCAATGCACTCATCATCACACCGCTGCGCATCGTGTTCCTGGTCCTGTTGGTCGGCACCACCCTCGAGGTCCTGGCCACCGAGGGACGTCGCGCCCTTATCGATGCTCATTGGAGAAAGCGCATGCGCAACCACATCGTTGTCGTCGGCTATGGCACCAAGGGCCGGACGGCCGTGTCCACCCTCGCCCGCAATGGCCGCGACATCTCGAAGGTGGTCGTGATCGACGCCCGACCGACGGCGATCGCCGATGCCAACCTCGACGGTGTGGCCGCGATCGAGGGCGATGCCACCCGTCGTGAACTGCTGCGGCGCGCCGAGATCGCCAAGGCCCGCGAGGTCATCATCACCCTCGACCGGGACGACTCCGCAATTCTCGTGACCCTGACCGTACGCCAGCTCAATCCGCGGGCCCACGTCGTCGTGGCCGTGCGGGAGGACCAGAACGTGTCGCTGCTGCGGCAGTCCGGGGCGGACTCGGTGGTCACGTCCTCCGACATGGTCGGGCGCCTGCTCGGCATGTCGGCGGTGAGCCCCAACATCGGGACCACGCTCGAGGACCTGCTCACCTCCGGTGACGGCCTCGAGATCAGCGAACGCCAGGTGACCCCCGACGAGGTCGGCAGGAACCCCTCCGAAATCACCGAGGAACGCGTCATCGCCGTCGTGCGCAACAAGACTCTGCGTCGCTATTTTGATCCCACGGTCGCCAAGTTGGAGCCCGGTGATGAACTGGTGGTGGTCCGCAGGAGTGCCGGGCCGGGGGAGCGACCGGCACGTGATCGCGAGATCCCGATCCGCTACGAACGAGGCGGTGCCCTCGACGACGACTGACACGAGTCCAACATTTTCCCGACCGATTGGCCGGGGACTAGACTTGTGCCTCGCCCGGTCGGCCGACCAGCCACCAGAGTTGAGAAAGGGGACCCGTGAACGACACGCCGGATCTCAACGCTGCCACGGCGACAGCTGGCGTACCGGATCGGCTCACGAGCGGACCCGAGCAACCGCGCATGTCCATGCGACACCGGCTTGCCCGGCTGGGACGTCCCGCCCAGGCATCGGTGCTCGATGCCCTGTTCAAGGTCATGCGGAGCAATCACCCCAAGGCGGACACCGCGATCGTCGAGCGGGCCTATCGGACGGCCGAGCACTATCACCGGGGCCAGATCCGCAAGAGTGGCGATCCCTACATCACGCATCCCCTGGCGGTCGCCACCATCCTCGCCGAGCTGGGCCTGACCGAGACCACGCTGTGTGCGGCGCTGCTGCACGACACGGTGGAGGACACGTCCTACACGCTCGAGCAGCTGCGAGCCGACTTCGGCGACGAGGTCGCCAACATGGTCGATGGGGTGACCAAGCTCGACAAGGTCACCTACGGTGAGAACACCCAGGCCGAGACGATCCGCAAGATGGTCGTCGCGATGGCGCGCGACATCCGCGTGCTGGTGATCAAGCTCGCCGACCGACTCCACAACATGAGGACGCTCCACTTCCTGCGTCCGGACAAGCAGACCCGTATCGCCAAGGAAACCGTCGACATCTTCGCCCCGCTCGCTCATCGCCTCGGCATGAACGCGGTCAAGTGGGAGCTCGAAGACCTCGCGTTCTCGGTGATGCATCCCAAGATCTATGCCGAGATCGTGCAGCTCGTGGCCGAGCGGGCGCCGCAGCGCGAGCAGCTCCTGGCCCAGGTCACCGAGCAGGTCGTCGGCGACCTGCGCAACGCCAAGATCAAGGCCACCATCCACGGTCGACCGAAGCACTATTACTCGATCTATCAGAAGATGGTCGTCCGCGGCCGCGACTTCGCCGACATCTATGACCTCGTCGGCATGCGCATCCTGGTCGACACTCCGCGCGACTGCTACGCCGCGCTCGGCGTGATGCACGTGCGGTGGAACCCGCTGCCGGGGCGCTTCAAGGACTACATCGCGGTCCCGAAGTTCAACATGTATCAGTCGCTCCACACCACTGTGCTCGGGCCGTCCGGCAAGCCCGTGGAGCTCCAGATCCGCACCCACGACATGCATCGGCGTGCCGAATACGGTGTCGCGGCCCACTGGAAATACAAGGAAAGCCCCAACAAGTCCGCAGCCGACAACGTCATCAACCCCGATGGCTCGGAGCTGACCTGGGTCCGTTCGCTCACGCAGTGGCAGCAGGAGGCCCAGGACCCGGAGGAGTTCCTCGAAGGCCTGCAGTTCGAGATCAACTCGGCCGAGGTCTATGTCTATACGCCGAAGGGCGAGGTCATCACCCTGCCCTCCGGCGCGACCCCGGTCGACTTCGCGTACGCGATCCACACCGAAGTCGGTCAGCACTGCATCGGCGCGCGCGTCAACGGGCGGCTCGTGCCGTTGGAGTCGGCGCTGGTCAACGGCGATGTCGTCGACATCATGACCTCGCGCGCCGAGGGCGCCGGACCGAGCCGCGACTGGCTGACCTTCGTCAAGAGCCCCAAGGCCCGCAACAAGATTCGGCAATATTTCAGCCGCGAGCAGCGCGAGGCCAACGTCGACATGGGGCGGGAGGCCCTGGCCAAGCAGGTACGCAAAGCCGGCCTGGCGATCCAGCGCTATCTCACTCTCGAGCATCTGACGGCGGTGGCGCATCACTTCCGGTTGGCCGATGTGCCCGCGCTGTACGCCGCGATCGGCAGTCACCAGGTCTCCGCCCAGGCTGCCGTCCAACGGCTCATCGTCATCGAGGGCGGGCCCGAGGACACCGCCGACGAAGCCGAGGAGAGCATCCCACTTACGCGGCGTCGCTCCGGGCGTACCGTCGGCAACGGCACCGGCGTCGCGGTCCACGGAGACACCGACCTGTGGGTCAAGCTCGCCAAGTGTTGTACGCCCGTTCCGGGCGACGAGATCATGGGCTTCATCACCCGCGGTCAGGGCGTCTCGGTCCACCGCACCAACTGCACCAACGCCGACAGCCTCCGCGCCACACCCGATCGACTCATCGATGTGTCGTGGGCACCGACGTCGGAGAGTTCATTCCTCGTGGCGGTGCAGGTCGAAGGACTCGATCGTCAGGGTCTGCTCCACGACATCACCCGCATGGTGTCGGAGCATCACGTCAGCATCGTGTCCGCCACCATGGGCACCGACAAGCAGCGGGTGTTCAAGGCCCGCATGACGTTCGAAACCGCCGATCCGAAGCACCTCGAGTCCCTGCTCCAGGCGATTCGGCGTGTGCCGGGCGTCTTCGACGTGTTCCGCGTCAAGCAGTAGGGCGCAGGAGGCTCGAGTGCGGCAGCGTCAGCCGGAGTAGTCCTGAACAGCCTTTTCGGCCTGCTCCAGCCAGCTCTGATAGGTCCCGGCGGCGTCGCGGTGTTCCTTGGCCTTCTTGGCATCACCGCGGGCCTCGGCCTTCTCGGCCTTTGCGTTGAGCTCGTCGATCTGGTTCTGAAGCTTGTTGGCGGTGTCGGAGGCGCGCTGCCGGGCCTCGGGGTTGGTGCGCCGCCACTGCTCTTCCTCGGCCTCGCGGATCGCGGTCTCCAGTGCGCGGACGCGGTTTTCGATGGGCCGGATCGAATCGCGCGGAACCTTGCCGATCTCGGCGAACTGGTCGAGGAACGACCGGAAGGCCTGCTTGGACGCGGCCAGGTCCTTGATGGGGAGCACGGTCTTCTCGGCCTCGTCGAGGAGCTTCTCCTTGGCCTCCTGGTTGCCCTTGAACTCGGCATCCTGCTCGCTCATCGCAGCGCTGCGGGCGGCGAAGAACTGGTCCTGCAGTCCGCGGAAGGTCTGCCAGAGCTGCTCGTCGACCTCGCGCGGAGCGGGGCCGGCGGCCTTCCACTGCTGCATGAGATCCCGGAAGGCACCCGCGGTCGGGCCCCACTCGGTGGACACAGCGAGAGACTCGGCCTCGCCGATGATGCGCTCCTTGACGGCCTTGGCGGCGTCGCGCTTCTCGGCCTGCTGGGCGAACTGGGCCTTGCGACGACGCGTATAGGTCGTGCGCGCGCTGGAGAACCGATGCCACAGCGCGTCATCGGTCGTGCGGTCGATGCGGGGGAGTGCCTTCCACTCCTCCAGCAGCGCCCGGAACCGGTTGACTCCGCCGCGCCAGTCATTGCCGGCAGCGAGCGACTCGGCCTCGGCGACCATCTTTTCCTTGGTGGCCTTGGTCTGCTCGTTCTGCTGCGCTCGGACGACCTTGCGGGCCTCGGCCTGTTCGGAGATCGCCCCCGTCAGCGAGTCGAGGCGCTCGGTGAGAGCCTGCAGGTTGCCGACGGCGTTGGCCTCGGCGATCTGGGACTTGTGTGAGTTGACTGCTTTGCGCGCTTCCTCGGGCGACATCGTGCCGGCCCGGACGCGTGCGGCGAGGAGATCGACCTCGACCTGAAGATTCTCGAACCGCCTGACATAGAACGCCAGGGCTTCCTCCGGGGTGGCATCCGGGACCTGGCCGACAGCGCGTTCGCCGTCGGCGGTGCGGACATAGACGGTTCCGTCTTCGGCGACCCGTCCGAAGTCGGCGGGACCTGCAGCTTCACTCATGCGCCCTATCTTGCCTCATCAACGATCAGGTGGCGCACGCAGCAACACCGGAAAAGTCGGCGGTAGACTCGTGGCCCGTGCTGATCGCCTCCTTTCCCGCCGGACCGCTGCAGACCAACTGCTATGTCGTCGCCCGTGAACCGGGCGCCGAATGCGTGATCATCGACCCGGGGATGATGGCCACGGAGAGCGTGGTCCAGATCGTTGAGCAACAGGACCTCACGCCCGTCGCCGTGATCCTCACGCACGGTCACATCGATCACGTTTTCTCGGTGTACGACCTGACCGAGCGATTCGGCGTACCCGCCTGGATCAACGACGCGGACCGCCCCATGCTGTCGCTGGCGTTCGACCGGCTCGGGATGGCGGAACTCACCGGGATGTGCCGCCAGCTCAGCGGGGGTGCCGATGGGCTGACCGAGCCGGCGGACGTGCGGAGCCTGCCCGAATCGGGTACGCAGGAGTTCGCGGGCATCGAGTTCACGTTCCGGCATGCTCCCGGTCATACGCCGGGCTGCACGCTGGTGGAGATCCCGTACGCCGAAGCCGACGTCCCGATCGACCGAATCGTCTTCTCCGGCGATGTGCTGTTCGCCGGGAGCATCGGACGCACCGACTTGCCGGGTGGCGACCACGGGACGATGCTGCGTACGCTGCGCGAGTTCGTTCTTGACCTGCCCGACTCGGCCGCGGTGCTGTCGGGGCACGGAGGCCAGACCACCATCGGGCGCGAGCGCGCCACGAATCCCTATCTGCAGGAGAACATGCTGTGAGCCGTCCGAAGCCGATCTCGGGCTATCCGGAGTTCCTGCCCGCCGGGCGGATCATCGAACAACGCGCGCTGGACATCCTGCGCGAGTCGTTCGAGCTCCACGGTTTCGGCTCGATCGAAACGCGTGTCATGGAGCCCCTCGACGTGCTTTCGCGGAAGGGGGAGATCGACAAGGAGATCTTCACCGTACGCCGGCTGCACGCCGAGGAGGGTGCCGCCGATGAGATGGGGCTCCACTTCGACCTCACCGTGCCGCTCGCGCGCTATGTGCTGGAGAACGCCGGCCACCTGGCGTACCCGTTCCGCCGCTATCAGATCCAGAAGGTCTGGCGTGGGGAGCGGCCGCAGGAGGGGCGCTATCGAGAGTTCTGCCAGGCCGATATCGACATCATCGGTTCCGAGACCCTGGCGGCCCACCACGATGTGGAGATCCCGCTGGTCGCGCTCGAGGCGTTCGAGAGACTGCACACCGAGCTGGGCATTCCGCCCGTGCTCATGCACGTCAACAACCGCAAGCTGTCGCAGGGCTTCTATGAGGGTCTCGGCATCGATGACACCGCCGCCGTGCTGCAGCGCGTCGACAAGTTCGACAAGATCGGCCCCGATGCGGTGGTCGACCTGTTGAAGGGTGAGCTGGGGCTCACGGAGACGGTGGCCAGGCAGTGCGTCGCGCTTGCCGATATCCAGTCGGCCGATGCGTCGTTCGTGGATCGGGTGCGGGCGCTGGGCGTACGCTCCGACCTCCTCGACCAGGGCCTGGAGGAGCTCGCCACGCTGGTGACCACCGCGGCAGCTGCCGTCCCGGGCCGCATCGTCGCTGACCTGAAGATCGCGCGCGGGCTCGACTACTACACGGGCACGGTCTATGAGACCGAACTCGTGGGCTACGAGAAGATGGGCTCGGTGGCGTCGGGCGGGCGTTATGACTCCCTGGCCTCCGACGGCAAGACGACCTATCCCGGCGTCGGCTATTCGTTCGGCGTGACGCGGATCCTCGTGCCGCTGGTGACCAAGGGCAAGCTCGCGGTGTCGCGGTCGGTGCCGACCTGCGTACTCGTCGCCGTCGACTCCGAGGAAGCCCGACCCGAGGCCATCGCCACGGCGCAGAAGCTGCGGGCTCGTGGCATCCCGACCGAGGTGGCGCCCAAGGCAGACCGGTTCGGCAAGCAGATCCGGTACGCCGACCGGCGCGGCATCCCCTTCGTCTGGTTCTCCTCCGGAGAGGTCAAGGACATCCGCTCCGGGGATCAGCTCGCGGCCGATGCCGACGCCTGGATGCCGCCCGAGGCGGACCTGACACCGAACGTGGGACCGGCATGATCACCGACGACGGACACCTCGTCTACGACGTCCGGGCCAACGCCAGCCGGATGTTCGGCCACCGGATGCGCCACATCGTCAACCCGGTGGTCGGCATCGCGGCCGGCTTCCTGTTCGGCGCGGCGTTGTTCGTGGTCGCGGTCCAGGGCGTTTTCGGCGTACGCCCCAGCATCGTCGCCATCCTCGTCGCTCTCGTTGCTGTCGTGGCGTACCTCGTGGCCGTGGGCCGCGCGCGCCAGCGGGCAGGGGCCCTGGGGGCGTACGCCCTGACGCTCGGCCCCGACGGCGTGGAGGTCCGGACCAACGGGGGAGGATCCGCTCAGCCGTGGTCGGCGTTCGTGCGTTGGCTCGAGGATGATCACGACGTCGTTCTTGTCTCGGGACGCTGGCGTGAACGCGAGATCGTGGTGCTGCCGAAGTCGGGCGTACCCGAAGAGGAACTGGATCTCATCCGCGAAGTCCTCCACAGCCATATCGATCCCGATGACGAGCCGCTCGAGGATGCCTTCGTCGAGATGGGCTGGGACGAGGAGCCCGAGAGGCTGCCCCGCCGCCGGGCAGAGTGACGATCCGGCGGGCCGCGGACGCCTGACGCGGGTCAAACGAGCGCGCGTGGGTGCGCCGGGATGGCCTAGGATCGCCTGCGTTGAATGGAGCCTGCACCGTCTATGCAGGCCGCCCACGAGAGGAATAGCTGTGATCCGCACCCATGCCGCCGGCACCCTGCGCTCGGAAGACATCGGCCAGTCCGTCACCCTTGCTGGCTGGGTCGCCAAGCGTCGCGACCACGGAGGCGTGGCCTTCCTGGATCTGCGCGATGCCTCGGGCGTCTGCCAGGTGGTCGTCCGTGACGAATATCTCGAGTCGGCCGGTATCCACGATCTCCGCAACGAGTTCTGCGTGAAGGTCGTCGGCGTCGTCGAGGCTCGCAGCGAGGAGAACGTCAACCCCAACCTCCCGACCGGTGACATCGAGATCGTCATCCGCGAGCTGGAGGTGCTCAACCCCGCCGCGCCGCTGCCGTTCCAGATCGACGAGCGCATCACCGTGGGCGAGGAAGCCCGCCTGAAATATCGCTATCTCGACCTGCGCCGCAAGGCCTCCGGCGATGTCATCCGTCTCCGGTCACAGGTCAACGCCGCCGCCCGCAAGGTGCTGGGCGAGCGCGACTTCATCGAGATCGAGACCCCGACCCTGACGCGCTCGACTCCGGAAGGTGCGCGTGACTTCCTGGTGCCGGCGCGGCTGAGCCCGGGTTCGTGGTACGCCCTCCCGCAGTCCCCGCAGCTCTTCAAGCAGCTGCTCATGGTGGGCGGCATGGAGCGCTACTACCAGATCGCGCGCTGCTATCGCGACGAGGACTTCCGTGCCGACCGTCAGCCCGAGTTCACCCAGCTCGACATCGAGATGAGCTTCGTGGACCAGGAGGATGTCATCGAGCTCGGTGAGGCGATCGTCTCCGAGGTCTGGAAGCTCAAGGGCGTCGAGTTGACCACGCCGTTCCCGCGGATCACCTATCGGGATGCGATGGATCAGTACGGTTCCGACAAGCCCGATCTGCGCTTCGACAACAAGATCGTCGAGGTCACCGACTTCTTCGCCGACACGCCGTTCCGCGTGTTCCAGGCTCCCTATGTGGGCGCGGTCGTCATGCCGGGTGGGGCGTCCCAGCCGCGGCGTACCTTCGATGCCTGGCAGGAATGGGCCCGCCAGCGCGGAGCCAAGGGTCTGGCCTATGTGACCGTCGCCGAGGACGGCGAGCTGGGTGGTCCGGTCGCCAAGAACATCTCCGAGACCGAGCGCGCCGGGCTGGCCCAGAAGGTCGGCGCCAAGCCCGGTGACTGCATCTTCTTCGGAGCCGGTGCCCGCAAGTCCTCCCAGGAGCTGCTGGGTGCGGCGCGTCTCGAGATCGCCAAGCGCACGGACATGATCGACGAAGAGCAGTGGTCGTTCCTCTGGGTCGTGGACGCGCCGCTGTTCGAGCCGACCTCCGACGCTGTCGCCGCCGGTGACGTGGCCGTGGGTGGGGGAGCGTGGACCGCGGTCCACCACGCGTTCACGTCGCCTAAGCCGGAGTCGCTCGACACGTTCGACACCGATCCGGGCAGCGCGCTGGCGTACGCCTATGACATGGTCTGCAACGGCAACGAGATCGGCGGCGGCTCCATCCGTATCCATCGCCGTGACGTCCAGGAGCGCGTCTTCAAGGTCATGGGCATCGGCGAGGAAGAAGCGCAGGAGAAGTTCGGGTTCCTGCTCGACGCGTTCTCGTTCGGCGCCCCGCCCCACGGCGGCATCGCGTTCGGCTGGGACCGCATCGTGTCCCTGCTGGCCAAGACCGAGTCGATCCGAGACACCATCGCGTTCCCGAAGTCGGGCGGCGGGTTCGATCCGCTCACCCAGGCCCCGGCGCCCATCACCCCGCAGCAGCGTAAGGAAGCGGGTGTCGATGCGAAGCCCGAGAAGAAGGGCGAGGGCAAGGACGGGGAGCAGGAAGGCCCCGCGAAGGGTGCCGCGGTCGAGACCGACAAGGGCGTCCAGAAGCCCTGACGGTTCGGATCGGGGTACGCCCGTGCTCGCGGCCGGCGGGAGTCGGGCGCGAGCAGGGATGGGTGAGCGGCGCTATGCAATTGCTTCCGCTCCGGAAGCACGGGGCTTCAACTCCCGGTGTCGGTTGGGGCTTCGTGCTCACCGAGGCTCTGGCAAATGTTGCCCGCCATGAGCTTGCGTTTCACTCTTCAGCTCCCGCTAGCGTCTTGAGCTTGCGCCCCATCTCAATCAGCTTGTCTGAACGTCTCCAGCGCCCCGTGCACCGCGGGCGGAGTCGGCGAGGGCACGCTGGATGGATTTCGGCCCGAGGGAGCGCAAGCTCAAGCGGTTAAGGGGCGCTGACTGCGGTGAACGCAAGCTCAACGACGGGTTTTCTCTCGCGATTTCACGTTTGCGGCGCCCTCGGCAGGCTAGGTACGCCTGCGCGGCGGGAGGGCAAGCTGAATGGTGGCGACAGAGCCCGCCCAAGGTGCACCAGGCCGAAGCGGCCAGTGGAGCTGAGGCCCACCCCGTGCTTCCGGAGCGGAAGCTACTTATGTAATAGGGGTAGCACCGGGCCTGGCCGGGTCTGGTGTGAGGTGTCCGGGTCAGACGCTCGTTGTGGACGCTGCCGGTGTCGTATTGGCTCTGAATTGGTTTGCGCTGGCCCGGGCACCGTAGGGCCGGGAGAGGCTCAAGAGGGGAATGCCCAGCTCGAAGTAGCGTTGCCCTTCCTGCCCGATCGTCCACAACACGATGAGGCAAGGAGGCCGACATGACAGCCACGACGAGCCGCCCGGTGGTGATCGGGATGGATCCCCATAAACGATCGATGACGATCGAGATCATGGACCGCGACGAAACCGTTCTGGGCACGGGCCGGTTCACCACCGACCAGGCCGGAGTGACCGCGATGCTCAAGCACGTCAGGGCCTGGCCCCAGCGGGTCTGGGCGATCGAGGGCAGCAACGGGGTGGGTCGTCCGATCGCGACCCGGCTGGCCATGGCCGGGGAAACGGTGGTGGATGTGCCGACCAAACTGTCGGCCCGGGTCCGGGTCTGGGCGTGTCAGATGGTCTGTGTAAGGACTCGGGGTTCAGGACCTGACGGAGATTGACTATGACCATGACGAAAGAGCACGAGGACTCGGTGGAGCCGGAGGCCCGCAAGTTGCGGCGGGAGTTGTTCGGTGAGGAGTTGTTGGATCAGTTGATGGCCTCGGTCGGTGAGCGCGGGGTCGCGTTGACCGGCGAGGGCGGGTTCTTGCCCGAGATGATCAAGGCCGTGCTGGAGCGGGGCCTTCAGGCGGAGCTGACCGAGCATCTCGGCTACGACAAGGGCGACCGGGCCGGACATGGCAGTGGGAACTCCCGGAACGGGACCAGCCCGAAAACGGTCGCGACCGAGGTTGGTGATCTGCGGCTGGACCAGCCGCGGGACCGTAACTCCACGTTCGCCTCGGCGTTGATCCCGAAGGGCGCGCGTCGTCTGGGCGGGCTGGATGAGATCATCATCTCGTTGTATGCCGGCGGGATGACGATCCGCGATATTCAGCATCATCTGGAATCGACCCTGGGCACGGAGTTGTCCCACGAGACGATTTCGAAGATCACCGACGCGGTCGCCGATGAGGTCCTCACCTGGCAGAACCGGCCGCTGGAGTCGTTCTACCCGGTCATCTATCTCGACGCGCTGGTGGTGAAGATCCGTGACGGCGCCCACGTCACCAACCGCCATGCCCATATCGCGGTCGGGGTCGACCCCGACGGGGTCAAACACGTCCTCGGGATCTGGGTCCAGGCGAATGAGGGCGCGAAGTTCTGGGCCTCGGTCTGTGCCCAGCTCGCGAACCGCGGCGTGAAGGACGTGCTGATCGTGTGCTGTGACGGGCTCACCGGCTTCCCCGAGGCGATCGAGGCGACCTGGCCCCTGGCAGCCGTGCAAACGTGTGTGGTGCATCTGATCCGGGCGTCGATGCGGTTCGTGTCCTACACCGACCGCAAGCCCGTCGCGGCCGCGTTGAAGCCGATCTACACCGCCGCGAACGAGGACGCCGCGCTGATGGCGTTCACCGCGTTTGCGGACTCGACCTGGGGCAAGAAATACCCCGCCGCAGTCGCGACCTGGGAGAACGCGTGGGACCGGTTCATCCCGTTCCTGGCGTTCGGCCCCGCACTGCGGAAGGTGATCTACACGACCAACAGCATCGAATCGCTGAACTACCAACTACGGAAAGTGATCAAGAACCGTGGCCATTTCCCCAACGACGCCGCGGCGGTGAAACTGCTCTGGCTGGCGATCCGCAACATCGAAGACAAACGCGCCCGTGAGCGGGCCAAGGAAGCCGGTGTCCCCAAAGGCAAACGCAAAGCACCCGGCAAACTCGTCGAAGGCGCGACCATCCAGGGCTGGAAAGCCGCCCTCGGCGAACTCGCCCTCGTCTACCCCGACCGCATGAACCAATACCTATAACCCATGTGACCCAGATCACTTACACAGAAAACTTGACAAGCTCCCGGGTCTATGCCACCGGTAATGCCCGCAAGACCGATGACACCGATGCCCATGCCATCGCGTTGGCCGGGGTCCGGGTCGACCAGCTCCGGCCGGTGGTGCCCGACGAAACCCGGACCGTGTTACGGATCCTGTCCGACCGGCGTCGAGCCCTGGCCACCGACCGCACCCGGACCGTGGCCCAGCTGCATCACCTGCTCAGCGAACTCATCCCGGGCGGGGCACCCACCCGCTTATCGGCGACCCGGGCCACCGCCCTGGTCCAGAGCGTGCGAGCCCGCACCGCGTCACAGAAAATGCTGAAACGGATGGCCCGGGAACTGATCGATGACATCCGCCGGATCGACCAGCGCAAACACGCCCTGGACCTCGAGATCACCGAGCTGGTCGACACCACCGGCACCCGGTTGATGGAACTATGCGGGATTGGCCCGCTCGGTGCGGCCTCGCTACTGGTCGAGGTCGGCGATATCACCCGGTTCCCCACGAAAGCCCACTTCGCGTCCTGGAACGGCACCGCCCCGATCGATGCCTCCTCCGGCGCCCACACCCGTCACCGGCTCTCCCGGGCAGGGAACCGGCGGATCAACTCCGTGCTCCACACCATGGGCCAGACCCAACGTCGGCTGAAAATCCCCGAAGCTCTGAAGTGCTACAACCAGCACCACCACGGAACCCACGACGAACTCAAAGCCATGCGAGCACTGAAACGACGCCTGTCCGACATCATCTACCGGACCATGATCAACGACGCCCTCGACACCACCAGGACGGGCCCGGGAGGGCACCAGGATCACGACTCTCACTCCAGCGCGGCCGGCTCACAACCCCACACCGACTCTTCGGACAAGCCTCTCCACGGACCCGCCACCAACCAGCCTAAACCACCCCTGAAACACGCCTCTTGACACAGAGGGGAGCCAGTTGCATATTGCGGCTCAGCCATCCCTGTGCACCCCCGCGTCTCAAGCCCCCAGGTGTGCGCAGCCTCCAGGTCTCTGGTCCATAACGCCTGCGGACGTCCGGCGCTTTCTTGGGGTGAATCGGCTACCTTGTGCGGACCACAGCCAATGATGCCGAGGAGCCCGGACGTTCGGGACAACCGGAAGGATCAGCGATGAAGAAGTCGCCCGCACGCGCCCTTGGCGCGATTATTGCTACCGCCGCACTGGCGCTCACCGCCTGCGGATCGGGTGGCACCCAGACCTCCGGCAGCACTCCCGGGGCCGGGGGCGCCGACAAGGAATACAAGATCGGGATCACCCAGATCGTCGCCCACCCGTCGCTGGACGCCTCGCGTGAAGGCTTCAAGAAGGCCCTGGCCGATGCCGGCATCGAGGCCACCTATGACGAGAACAACGCCCAGGGCGAGCCGGCGACTGCCACGTCCATCGCCGGCAAGCTCAACACCGGCAACTTCGACCTGATCCTCGCGATCGCCACGCCGACGGCCCAGGCGACTGCCCAGGTGGTCACCAACAAGCCGATCCTGTTCACCGCGGTCACCGACCCGGTCGCGGCCGAGCTGGTCGAGAGCAACGAGAAGCCCGGTGCCAACGTCACCGGCACGACCGACATGAACCCCGTGGCCGACCAGATCAAGCTGATCAAGCGCATCAAGCCGGACGCCAGGACCGTGGGTGTGATCTACAGCTCCGGTGAGGTCAACTCCGCCGTCCAGGTGGAGGCCGCCAAGGCCGCTGCCCAGGCCGAGGGCCTGACTCTGGAGGAAAAGACCATCACCAACACCGGTGAGGTCGCCCAGGCCGCCGCGTCGCTGAACACGGACGCGATCTATGTGCCGACCGACAACAACGTCGTCTCCGGCCTCGCTGCCGTCGTGCAGGTCGCCGAGCAGAAGAAGATCCCGCTCATCGTGGGTGAGGGCGACTCGGTCGAGGGTGGCGGTCTGGCCACGATCGGCATCGACTACGAGAAGCTCGGTTATCAGACCGGCGAGATGGCTGTCCGCATCCTCAAGGACGGCGCCAACCCGGCCGATATGCCGGTCGAGTCCCAGAAGGAATTCGTCACGACCATCAACACCAAGGCTGCCGAGCGCATGGGCGTCGAGCTGCCCGCCGACCTCGTCGCCGAGGCCACCGACGTCGGCTGATGATCCAGACCCTTCTCAATCAGGGCCTTTCGGCCGCTGATCTCGGGCTGATCTTCGGGATCATGGCCTTGGGCGTGTACATCACGTTTCGCGTCCTCAACTTCCCCGACCTGACCGTCGACGGCAGCTTCACCACTGGAGCTGCCGTCGCGGCGTCGGCGATCCTCGGCGGGGTCAACCCGTGGGTGGCCACGATGTTCGGTTTCGTGGCGGGGGCGGCGGCCGGTCTGATCACCGGCCTCCTGCACACCAAGGGCAAGATCAACCCGCTGCTCGCGGGCATCCTGACCCAGATTGCGCTCTATTCGATCAATCTGCGGATCATGGGCAAGGCCAACCTGCCGATGCTCCGTGCCGAGACGACGATGTCGGAGATGCGCCGGGCCGGGCTGTTCGGCACCTGGGCATCAGTGGGCATCTTCGTCGCCGTGGTGATCGTCGTCCTGATCATCACCAACTGGTTCCTGTCGACCGACACCGGCCTGGCGCTTCAGGCCACGGGCGACAACGAGGCCATGATCCGCGCCCAGGGCGTGTCGACCGACAACATGAAGATCCTCGGTCTCGTGGTCAGCAACGCCCTCGTCGGCCTGTCGGGGGCGATGATGGCGCAATACCAGGGGTACGCCGACATCGGCATGGGCATCGGCCTCATCGTCGCCGGTCTGGCCTCGGTGATCATCGGCCAAGCCATCCTGCCCGCCCGACACTTCGCGGTCGCCACCGCAGCCGTCGTCCTCGGCTCGGTCATCTATCGCGAGGTCATCCAGCTCGCGCTGTCGGCCGGTTTCGACCCGAACGACATGAAGCTCATCTCGGCCGTGCTCGTGGTGCTCGCGCTCCTGCTCCCGCGCCTGACGATCTTCAAACGCTGGGCGGCCCGGCGCAAGCAGCAACAGATGCTCAAGGCCGCAGGTGGGGCGTACCAACCGGCCATGGCCGGCGCCCCCGCGAGACCGCCGGGTCAGCCCGGGCTCGAACCCACCAACGAGGAACTCTCGAAGAGGGGGGAGCAGTAGATGCTGGAACTTCGCGATGTGAAGAAGGTCTTCTTCCCCCATACGCCGAATGAGCGGGTGGCTCTCGACAACGTGTCGCTGCGCCTCGAGGAGCGCGACTTCGTCACGGTCATCGGCTCCAACGGTGCCGGCAAATCGACGCTGCTCAACATCGTGGCGGGGGTCTATCGCCCCGACGCCGGCCAGGTGCACATCGACAACACCGATGTCACGCGCCAGCCCGACCACAAGGTCGCCCGTTATGTCGGGCGCGTGTTCCAGGACCCGATGGCCGGCACCTGTCCCAACGGGACGGTCGAGCAGAACCTGTCGATGGCCTATTCGCGTGGCAAGCGGCGCGGTCTGCGGCAGTCGCTCACCAAGGCGAAGCGGGCGGTGTTCCGCGAGGAGCTGCAGGCGCTCGAGCTCGGTCTCGAGAACCGGCTCAAAGTCGATGTCGGCCTGCTGTCGGGCGGTCAGCGCCAGGCCCTGAGCCTGCTGATGGCGACGTTCAGCAACCCCCGCATCCTGCTGCTCGACGAGCACACGGCTGCTCTCGACCCGTCCCGCGCCGAGCTCATCACCGAACTCACCGAGAAGGCCGTCGATCGTTATGAGCTCACCACGCTCATGGTGACCCACAACATGGCCCAGGCCCTGCGGCTCGGCAACCGGCTCATCATGATGCACGCCGGCCGGATCGTCTTCGAACTCTCCGGTGAGGACAAGAAGAACGCCACGGTGCAGGACCTGCTCAACGAGTTCGCCAAGCTCAAGGTCATGACGGACCGTACGCTCCTGACGTGACGATCGATCCCGAGGCCTCGCTGCGCTTCTATCGCGACAATCTTGGATTTGGGGGTAACGCTCGACGTCGGAGCCAACACGATGCGCTGGATCACCGTCGGCCCGCCCGGTCAGCCCGACACCAACATCGTGTTGCAGCCCCCGGTCTGTGACCCGGGGATCAGCCAGGCCGAGGCCCAGCTGATCGCGGACCTGATGGCGAAGGGCACCTATGCCGGCGTCAATCTCGCCTGCGATGATCTCGACGGACTTTTCGAGCGTCTGGCGGGCGCCGAGGTGGAGGTCGTCCAGGAGCCGAAGAATCAGGACTACGGCATCCGCGACTTCGTCGTGCGGGACCCGGCCGGAAACCTCATTCGCGTCCAGGAGAAAGGGTGAGACATGACAGATACCGAAGGCTTCAGCCAGGCCGAACTCCAGGCCATGAAAGAACGCGCCGCCGAACTCCGGGCCCTGAAGGGTGGGAAGAAGAAAGGCGACAACCTTGAGGCGCTCCTCGCCAAGATCGACGAGCTGCCCTCCGGAGACAAGCAGATCGCTGTCGCCCTGCATCAGGTCGTGACCGAGGTCGCGCCGGATCTGGCCCCGCGGCTCTGGTACGGCATGCCCGCCTATGAGAAGGACGGCGATGTGGTGGTCTTCCTGCAGCTGACCAGCAAGTTCGACACCCGCTATTCGACGCTGGGCTTCAACCAGGGAGCCCAGCTCGATGACGGTGAAATGTGGCCGACCCACTTCGCCATCCCCGCCATCACCGACGGCGTCAAGGACCGGATGCGGGCTCTCCTGCGGAAGGCCGTGGGCGGGTGACGCCTGCTGAGGCGTACGCCGACCCACGACCCCCTCACACCAGCAGCGTGACGACCAGGGTGAGGGGCACGGCGACCAAGGCCATCAGCACCAGGTGTTTGACCCGGCGCTCGTTGACGAGGGCGACGAACTCGCGCAGGACGGCGCTCACCCAGTAGTACCGCGCAGTGGGTGCGCCGATCGCATGCGCCGGGAGGCCAACCTTCCGGGCATGCGTCGCTGCGCGCATGGCGTGATAGTCACTCGTGACGACCAGCATCGACGCCTCGAGTGGGGGAGTGAACCACGGCAGCCGCGGCTTCTCCTCGATTGGCTCGACCACCGCCACAGCACCGGGCCCAGCCTCGTCACCGTTCGCGGCCAGGGCCTGCAGTTCGGGCCGATCGCTCCGACCGGCGTGGGCGAGCACGACCTGTCGGCTGAACCGCAGATTCTCGAGCGTGTTGGTGGAGCGGTCCTCCTGGAGGATGTGTCCCGGCAGTACGCCCTGGCGGACCGCATAGTCGGCCATCGCCGCGGCCTCCGACACCTGCTCATCGGGACCCTGTCCACCGGACATGACCAGCACCGGCTCGCGCCCGGCGTCCCGTTCGCGCCGATAGACACCGATGGCGTGATCCACCCGCCCGGCGAGCAGCGGCCCGACCTCCCGGCCGCCCCGCAGACCGGCACCGAGAACGACGATGTGGCTGGGACGGGACCGGCGGGCCAGCCGGGCGTACACCCAGGAATAGCCGAGATAGAGCACGAACTCGCCGCCGAGATAACCGAGCGCGAGCACAGCGAACGTCGCGATGGGCGCGAGCGGCGTCGCCCCCGTGACCAGCACCACCAGCGCGAGCGCCAGGACAACCGCGATGCCGATCCCGGCCAGCAACGACAGCAGGTGGGCGAACGACCGGCGTTCGCGGCGCAGCATCTGCACCCCGTTGGCGATGAGGAACCCGATCAGCACGAGCGTCGCCAACGGCGCGAGCACCAACAGCAACAACCCGCCGAAGATCACCAGCAGGCCCAACCCCGGAATGAGTGCCAGGACCGGCAGGACGACCAGGACCGAGAGCCCGAACAGATAGGCATTGCCGAGCCAGCGGGCATCGCGGCGGATGGAAACGACCGTGAGCACCAGGACCAGGGTCACCAGCCCCAGTGCTACGGAAAGTTCGATCAACCCGTCACCGACCGAAGACCGGGGCGATCCAACCGCGCCCGATCGAGTGGAAGAACAGGTTGAACCCGAGCACCGCCGGGGTCGCATCCTCACCGACGTCGAGCTTCTCGACATCGACCGCGTGGACCATGAAGAAATAGCGATGATCGCCGTGGCCCTCGGGCGGGGCAGCACCGAGATAGCCCGGGAATCCGGCGTCGTTGCGCAGCTGGATCGCGCCCTCGGGGAGGTTCGGCGAATCCGCGTTGCCGGCGTCGGTGGGCAGCTCGGTGCAGTCGACGGGAAGGTTCAGCACCGCCCAGTGCCACCAACCCGACTGGGTGGGCGCATCCGGGTCATAACAGGTCACCGCGAACGACTTCGTGCCCTCGGGGAAGCCCGACCAGGCCAACTGCGGCGACGTGTCGGCGCCGCCAGGGAGCTGCATCCGCCCCGACAGCTGCGGCCCAGGCAGGGTCTCGCCATCGGCCACATCAGAGCTGGTCACCGTGAAGGTGGGGACATCGTTGAGTTTGGCCAGGGGTGAGTTCTCCATGACGGCTCCTTCGCATCTTCGGTTGGCCGGACACCAACACCGGGCCCTGCCCAGTCTAGGAACCGGCACCGACATTCCCGGGCGGCCCCCGGATACCCACGGGTTCCCCCTAGGCTTGGCCTGAGGATCTGCCTCAACCACCAGCGATTCGCCGAGGGAGTCGATCTTGGGCAAGGAAGTCAGCAGCGCGGAATACACGCGTGAACAGCGGCGCGATTTTCGCACCAGGGTCCGACGTGGGCTGGATGTGTTCGAGCTGATGCTGTCCCATCACCACTTCGAGGCCGGCCGCCCGATGACCGGGCTCGAGATCGAGCTCAACCTGATCGATGCCGACGGCAACCCGAGCTTTCACAACGCCGACGTGTTGCAGGCCATCGCCGACCCGGACTATCAGACGGAGCTCGCGCGCTACAACATCGAGCTCAACTCTCCGCCGCGCACGCTCGGCGGAGAATCGGCCCTCCAGCGCGAGGAAGAACTCCGCGCCTCCCTCAACCGTGCCGAGGAGCGCGCGGCGGCCAAGGGCTCCCACATCTGCTGCATCGGCATCCTGCCCACCCTGAGGTCCGGGCATTTCGGGGAGGACTGGATCTCGGAGGAGCGCCGCTACACCGCCCTCAACGACTCCATCTTCATCGCCCGCGGCGAGGACATCGAGATCGACATCGAAGGCCCGACGGAACGCCTGCAGATGTGGGCCGACACGATCGCGCCAGAGTCGGCCTGCACCTCGGTGCAGCTCCACCTCCAGGTGTCCCCGGGCGAGTTCGCCCCCTACTGGAACGCCGCGCAGGCGATCTCAGGCCCTCAGATCGCGGTCGGCGCCAACTCGCCGTTCCTGTTCGGGAAGCGGCTCTGGGCGGAGACCCGGATCGTGCTGTTCAAGCAGGCGACCGATACGCGTCCGGTCGAACTGCGCAATCAGGGCGTACGCCCTCGTGTCTTCTTCGGCGAGCGCTGGGCCAACTCGGTGTTCGACCTGTTCGAGGAGAACACCCGCTATTTCCCCAGCCTGCTGGCCGAGGTGAGCGACGAGGATCCGTTCGCGGTGCTGGAATCGGGCCGCGCGCCCGAGCTGCCCGAGATGTGTCTCCACAACGGCACGATCTATCGCTGGAATCGCCCGATCTATGACGTCGTCGACGGCAAGCCCCACCTGCGCGTCGAGAACCGGGTCCTGCCCGCCGGCCCGACGATGATCGACACGATGGCGAATGCGGCGTTCTACTACGGTCTCGTCCGCTCCCTCGCGACGAGCGATCGGCCGGTCTGGTCGCGGCTGAGCTTCCCGACCGCCTTCGAGAACTTCGCCCACTGTGCGAAGCACGGGCTTGAGGCCGACGTCTATTGGCCGGGCTTCGGCGAGCTCAGCGTCGACGAGCTGATCCTGCGCCACCTGCTTCCGCTCGCGGCCGACGGCCTGGCGAGCTGGGGCGTGGCCCAGTCGGTCATCGATCGCTATCTGCCCATCATCGAGCAGCGGTGCCTGACCGGGCTCAACGGCGCGGCGTGGCAGGTGCAGGCCGTCGAACGCTTCGAGGCCGCGGGAGCGTCCCGCGATGAGGCTCTCCACCGGATGCTCCAGCTCTATGTTGAGGGCATGCACGGGAACGAGCCCGTGCACACGTGGGCGCTGCCGTGAGCGATGAGGTCGACCTGTTCGGCAATCCCGTTCCGGGTACGCCGACCGCGGCGTCCGCCACGCCCGGCGGGAGCCTGAGCCATACCGATCATGCGGGTGCGCCCCTGGCCGTACGCCTGCGCCCACGCACCATCGACGAGATCGTGGGCCAGCAACATCTCCTCGCACCCGGCTCTCCACTGCGCCGGCTCGCCGCCGGAACCGCGGCCATGTCGGTGTTCCTGTGGGGTCCACCCGGGGTCGGCAAGACCACGATCGCGGCCGTGGTCTCCCAGTCGACCGATGCGCGGTTCGTGGAGATCTCGGCGGTGACAGCCGGGGTCAAGGAGGTCAGGGGCGTACTCGATCAGGCCCGCCGCGACCTCGCCAAAGGCACCCGGACGGTCCTGTTCGTCGACGAGGTCCACCGCTTCTCCAAGTCGCAGCAGGACGTCCTCCTCCCCGCGGTCGAGAACCGCATCGTCACGCTCATCGCCGCCACCACCGAGAACCCCAGCTTCTCGGTCATCTCGCCGCTGCTCTCGCGGTCGCTGCTGCTGACCCTGCAGCCGCTGTCCACCGACGACATCGACACCTTGATCGATCGGGCGTTGTCCGACGAGCGGGGCGTACGCACCAGCGCCGGCGACACCTTCGCCCTCGACGACGAAGCCCGCGATGCCCTCCGCCGCATGTCGGGCGGCGACGCCCGCCGCGTACTCACCTATCTCGAGGAAGCCGCCGCCGGAGCGGATGCGCAGGGGTCGGCGACGATCGACCTGGCGGCGATCGAGCGGGCGGTCGATCGCGCGGCCGTGCGCTATGACGCCGACGGCGACCAGCACTACGACGTGGTCAGCGCGTTCATCAAGTCGATGCGCGGGTCGGACGTCGATGCGTCGCTGCACTATCTGGCCCGCATGGTCGAGGCCGGAGAGGATCCGCGATTCATCGCCCGGCGACTGGTGATCCTGGCGTCGGAGGACATCGGGATGGCCGACTCCACTGTGCTCCAGACCTGTGTCGCCGCGGCCCAGGCCGTGCAGCTCATCGGTATGCCCGAGGCCCGCATCAACCTCGCCCACGCCGTCGTGGCCTGTGCGATGGCCCCAAAGTCCAATGCGGCGTACATGGGCCTCAACAAAGCTGTTGCCGACATCAAGGCCGGCCACATCGGTCAGGTCCCGCTCCATCTGCGCGACGCGCACTATCCGGGAGCCAAGGCGCTGGGCCACGGCAAGGGTTATCAGTACGCCCACGACGCCGACCACGGTGTCGCCGCCCAGCAATATCTGCCGGATGAGCTGGTCGACGCGCGCTACTACGAGCCGACCGGGCACGGCGCCGAAGCCGCGCTTCAGCAGCGGCTCACCGCGATCCGGCGTCTGCTCGGCAAGGACCGCTGAGCGGGTACGCCTACCGCCGCGACGGGACCGTCGGCAGGAACTCGTCGACGATGCTCTCGGGATCGGGGTCGACGGCGAAGCGGCCGAGCTCGATCAGCCCGACGACCACGGCGATCATCGCGAACCGGCCCATGGCCACATCGCCCAGGCTGGCCATCGATTCGGGGTCAAGGCCGATGGATTGTCCGTCGCGATAGACCAGCAGGGCCACCGCGGCCGCGCCCAGGATCGCGTGCGCGGCGAACAGGAACGCCCGACTCTCGATGGGGAATTTCTGCCCGTCCACCCGGGTGAACCCGGCGTCGGTGAGGACGCGCCAGATGAGGCCGAAGAAGAGTACGCCGGCCGCGGAGAATCCGAGCGCCGCCGCGATCGGCTCGGCCAGGATGTGGCGCCAGCGGATCGCCAGGAGCAGGAGCAGGCCGATCGACACCAGGAGCCAGTGCAGCTCGGTGAGCTGGCGGAGCACCGCCCAGCGTACGAGCGCTCCGACGAGCACGAGGGCGAGCAGGGGATACATGGCCGCCTCACGCACCAGCTCCGGACCCACCAGCCCGATCCCCAGCACGGTCATGCCCACGGCCAGTGCGGGCCCGATCGCTGCCCCCAGAGTGTCCCCCCGTCCGATCGCCCGGGACGTGAGGACGATCGCCGCGATCGCACCGGCCCAGTGACCGGCCGCGAAGAAGAGCGAGGTGTCGACGTCAGCGAACACGAGTGCGATCGGGAACCAGAGGATCGCATAGGGAGCGATGAGATAGGCCCAGCGCGACAACTCCGAGGCGATCTCCGTTGGGCGGGGCGGCACCTCCGGCCCGCGGCGGCGGGCCCACGTGACCGTCAGCGCCGACACCGCCACAGCAGCCCCGACGATGCCGACCGACGTCGCGGCGGACCAGAGCGCCGAGGGTGGCAGGAGGATCGCCACCACCCCATGGGCGACCACGAGCAGCGCCACCGCGACCCGCCAGAAGCCGACGGCCAGCAGCGGCCGCGCAGCCAGCACCGACCAGGTCACCGCGCGGATGGTCAACTCCGCGAAGGCCGTACCCGACGCGATCGCCAACGGACCGGCGCAGAACAACAGGAACGCCAGCGGCAGGATCGACGCCGAGACCACGGCCAGCTCGCCCCGGGGATCCACGGCGACGGCGAGCAGCGCCGGCGCGGTATGACTCACCAACACCAGCGCTCCCAGCCCCACCAGCCAGGCGACCGAGAGCGTACGCCGCCGCCACAGCAGGCACAGCACGAGGATCGCGATCCAGCAGACCGGCAGCAGGGGCACGAACAGATAGGCGAGCGCACCCCGGCTCTCCTCGACCCAGGCCAGGAAGACCAGCCACGGTTGGGAACCCGCGACCAACATGCCGAACGCGAAGACGCCGATCAGGACGGTCCAGCCCCAGCGCAGATGCACCGAGGCGGCCAGCAGCAGAAAGAGGATGACCGACGTGCTCACGGCGGCGATGAGTCGGGTGGGAATGCCGTCGGCGCCGGTCATGCCGTCGATCCCGGAGACGAGAACGGCGGCCAGCAGCCCGATATAGACGACGAAGGCCAGCGCCATGACGAGGCGGACCGGCCCCGACCAGCGCTGCGGACGCGGGCCGCCGGATCGGATGGGTTCGACGACCGTATGCACCCAGAATCCGGTCAGCGCCCTGCCCAGGGCGGCGGAGGACCGGTGTGCCGTGCGATTCACAGGGCGACCGTAGCCCGCAGCCGGTCCCCTCTTCGTCAACTGCCCTGCAAGGTGAGGGGCCTGCGTGGAAGGATGACCGTATGACTACGCACATCGTGGCCATGGGAGGCGGGGGCTTCTCCATGTCCAGCAATGGTGCAGTGACGCACCTGGATCGCTACATCGTCAATCTGAGCGATGCCAAGACTCCTCATGTGTGCTTCGTCCCGACGGCCTCGGCCGACGACCCGCGCTACATCAACAGTTTCCTGACGGCGTACGCCCCGATGGGCGTCCGCACGAGCGTCCTCACCCTGTGGGAGAACGCCAGCGACTCGATCAAGCGCGCGGCGCATGAGGCCGATGTGCTCCTGGTCGGCGGTGGTTCGACGGTGAACCTCGTCGCGCTCTGGGAGGCCCACGGGCTGACCCACACGATCCGCGACGTGATGAAGGACCGCAACATCGTGCTGGCGGGCATCTCGGCCGGGGCCAACGTCTGGTTCCAGGCGTGCTCCACCGATTCGTTCGGGCCGACGCTGCGGCCGTGGCACGGCGGAATGGGCCTCATCAAAGGGTCGTTCTGTCCCCACTTCGACGGCGAGCAGAACCGCGCCCCCGACTTCGCGAGCTGGATCGCCGAGGGTCGGCTGCCCGATGGCTATGGGGCCGACGACGGAGCCGCTGTGCACGTCCAGGTCGACGGCAAGACCCGTTATGTCGCCGAGCGCCGCAATGCCCACGTCCATCGCGTCTATGGCAGCTTCACGCCCACCACCTCCGGTGTCATCGTCGAGCCGCTGAAGACCAAACTGATCTGATCCGCACGGCTTCGACTACGCTGACTCCCGCCTTCTCGAACCGTCGGGAGGCGATGAGGGGACAGGCATGCGGAGACTGGTGTGGTTCGGGCTGGGCGCGGTGGCCGGAGGCTATGTGGCCGTCCGCGGTCGTGACAAGGCCAGGGAGATCGCCGAAGCCAGCTCTGCCGGGAATCTGGGGCGTACCGTCGGGCGAGCGCTCGGCCAGCGCAAGGTCGCGATGACCGACAGCATGGGCGAGTTCCTGTCCAACATGGTCGAAGGCGCCCGCCAGCGCGAGGACGAGATCAAGACCCGCCGCCTCATGCCCGCCGACCATCCGTCGACGCGCCCCTGAAGACCCGCTGACCCACGGCTCGGGAGTTGGCAGGAGTGTTGGTCCGGGAGGCCTAAACTGGTGGGCTGGGACGGTGTCGAGGGAATATCCTCGGGCCGACCACGTTGTCCTGAAAGTGGCCCGAGCACGCGGTCACACCCGAATCCAGACGCAGCCAAGGATCAGACACATGAAGACTGCCGACATCCGGCGCCGTTTCCTCGACTTCTTCGCCGCGCGCGGCCACGAGATCGTGCCGTCGGCCCCGCTGCTCTATCAGGATCCGACCCTGCTGTTCGTCAACGCCGGCATGGTGCCGTTCAAGCCCTATTTCACGGGCCAGGAGACGCCGCCGTTCGACCGCGCGGCGAGCGTGCAGAAGTGTGTGCGGACCCTCGACATCGAGGAAGTCGGCAAGACCACGCGCCACGGCACGTTCTTCCAGATGAACGGCAACTTCTCGTTCGGGGACTATTTCAAGGCCGACGCGATCGCGTACGCGATGGAGCTCGTCACCGGCGATCAGAACCGGGGCGGCCTCGGGTTCGACCCCAAGGATGTCTGGGTGACGGTCCTCGGTCCCGGCCACCATCCCGATTTTCCCGACGGTGACACCAAGGCGATCAAGCTCTGGAAGAAGGTCGGCATCCCCGAGGAGCGCATCCAGAAGCGCGGTCTGAAGGACAACTACTGGAACATGGGCGTCCCCGGCCCCGGCGGCCCCTGCTCGGAGATCTATATCGACCGCGGCTCCGAATTCGGCCCTGACGGCGGCCCAATCGTGGACGAGGACCGGTTCCTGGAGATCTGGAACCTCGTGTTCATGCAGAACGAGCTGTCGGCCGTGCGCGCCAAGGACGACTTCGACATCGCCGGTGATCTGCCGGCCAAGAACATCGACACCGGCATGGGCCTCGAGCGCGTGGCCTATCTGCTGCAGGGCGTCGACAATATGTATGAGATCGACGAGGTCTATCCCGTCATCGACAAGGCCGCCGAACTCGCCGGCAAGCGCTATGGCAAGGACCACGAGGACGACATCCGCATGCGCGTCGTCGCCGACCACGTGCGCTCGTCGCTGATGCTGATGACCGACGGCGTCGCGCCCGGCAACGAGGCCCGCGGCTATGTGCTCCGTCGCCTCCTGCGCCGTTCGGTGCGCGCGATGCGCCTGCTGGGGGTCGAGGACCGCGTACTGCCGGAGCTCCTCCCCGTCAGCCGCGACCTCATGTCGACCTCCTACCCCGAGGTCGCGAAGGAGTGGGAGCGGGTTTCCCAGGCCGCGTACGCCGAAGAGGACGCGTTCCGGCGCACGCTCGCCGCGGGCACGCAAATCTTCGATGTCGCCGTGTCGAAGGCGAAGGCCGACAACGAGACCACGCTGTCGGGTGACCGCGCGTTCCAGCTGCACGACACCTATGGCTTCCCGATCGACCTGACGCTCGAGATGGCGGCCGAGCAGGGCCTCGCCGTCGACCGCGACAAGTTCACCGAGCTCATGACTGAGCAGCGCGAGCGCGCCCGGGCCGACGCCAAGGCCAAGAAGGGTGGCGCGGCCAACACGGAGGCATACAAGTCGCTGCGTGCCCAGGGCGAGACCGGTTTCCGGGGCTACTACGACCTGGCGATCGACTCCAAGGTGCTCGGCATCGTCCGCGACGGCGAGCTCGTCGAGGCCGCCGAGCCCGGTGACATCGTCGAGGTCGTCCTGAAGGACACGCCGTTCTATGCCGAGTCCGGTGGCCAGGACGCCGACCGCGGCACCATCGATGCGGGTGACCTCCGGCTCGACGTGCTCGACGTGCAGAAGCCCATCGACGGCCTGATCGTCCACAAGGTCGAGGTCGGCTCGGGCCTGCTCGAGTCGGGTCAGTCGGTCTTCGCGAGCGTCGATCCGTTCCACCGCATGGGCGCGTGCCAGGCCCACTCGGCGACCCACATCATCCACGCCGTGCTCCACGACGTGGTCGGCCCGACGGCCGTGCAGGCGGGTTCCTACAACAAGCCCGGCTATCTGCGGTTCGACTTCAACGCGACCGCCGGCCTGACCCCCGACCAGAAGGACGAGGTAGAGGGTCGCGCCAACGAGGCCATCAAGATGGACTACGCCGTGACCTCGCGCGAGCTGCCGCTGGCCGAGGCCAAGGACCTGGGTGCGATGGCGATGTTCGGTGAGAAATATCCCGACATGGTCCGCATGGTCGAGATGGGTGGCCCGTGGTCGCGTGAGCTCTGCGGTGGCACCCACGTGCAGCACTCGTCCCAGATCGGGTTGCTGTCGCTGCTCGGCGAGGCGTCGATCGGCTCCGGCATCCGTCGCGTCGAGGCGCTCGTGTCGACCGATGCGTTCAAGCACCTGGCCGCGGAGCGTACGCTCGTCAATAACCTGACCGGCATGCTCAAGGTCCGTCCCGACGCCCTGGTCGAGCGCATCGAGAAGATGCTCGTCCAGCTGAAGGACGCGGAGAAGCAGATCGCGACCTACAAGTCGGCGGAGATCCTCGGCAATGCCCAGGGCATCGCCGATGCGGCCAAGGACATGTGGGGCGTCTCGTTCGTCGGCAAGCATGTCGAGGGCGTCGGCGGCGGCGACCTGCGTACCCTCACCCAGGAAGTCCGCAGCCGCCTCGGCTCGCGGCCGGGTGTGGTCATGCTCGTGGGGGGTACGCCGGAGAAGCCTGCCCTCGTCATCGCCACCAACGAGGGCGCGCGCGATCGCGGCCTCAAGGCCGGTGCGCTCGTCAAGCTCGGCACCGAGAAGCTCGGCGGCAAGGGCGGCGGCAAGGACGACCTTGCCCAGGGCGGCGGCTCCGATGCAACCGCGATCCCGGACGCGCTCCGGGCCGTGGAATATGAGGTCGGCCGGGTCGTCACGTCGTGACCGAGACTCCGGGAGAGCAGCCGACCTTCCGAACCGGCGTACGCCTCGGCATCGACTGGGGCGACGCCAGGATCGGGGTTGCGGCGTGCGATGCGGCGGGAGTGCTGGCGTACCCGATCGAAACGGTGAAGGCCGACCGCGACGCGGAGGGGCGGATCGCGGAGCTGGTGGGGGAGTACGAACCGTTCGAGGTCGTCATCGGCCTCCCGCGGTCGCTCGACGGCGGCGAGGGCCCTGCTGCGAAAAAGATCCGGAAGCACGCGCGTTCGCTGTCCAAGAGGATCAGGGGAGTTCAGGTACGCTTGCTCGACGAGAGACTGACCACGGTGTCCGCAGCGCGGGCGCTCAATGAGCGGGGGCGCAGCGCCCGTGAGCAGCGTGCCGTGATCGACCAGGTCGCCGCGGTGACGATTCTGGAGCATGCTCTCGACATCGAGCGCCGGACGGGTTCTGCGCCCGGTGAGCCGCTCTAGATCAACGACGAGGGATTCAGGTTGAGCAATCTGCTGGAGCCGGAACAGAAGAAGCGCCCGGGCGAACCGCGGGACTGGAACGAGACTGCGCGCCATCTCAAGAGCGCCCTTGCGGTCATCGTGTCCCTGGCGGTGTTGGTGGGCGGCGGCCTGTTCGCCTACAACAAGATCGGCGGTGCCGTCGCCGGCGCGTTCGTGGCCGAGGACTATCCGGGCCCGGGCGAGGCCGATGTCGAGGTCGACATTCCCCAGGGATCGACGCTCGACGAGATCGGCTCGATCCTGGTGGACGCGGACGTGATCCAGTCCACGCGCGCCTTCAACGAGGCGGTGCGGGAGACCCCGAACGCGAACTCGCTCCAGGCCGGCACCTACACGCTCAAGACCAAGATGCCCGCCCGCGAAGCGCTTCAGGCGATGCTCGACGCCGGCATCAAGGGGGGCAAGCGCTTCCTGATCCGCGAGGGCCTGCGCCTGAGCGAGCAGGTCGCCGAACTGTCGAAGCAGACCGGGATCCCCGAGGAGGCCTACAACGAGGCGCTCAAGAATCCGGATGCCTATGGCCTGCCTGTCATGGCGAAGGGCAACCCCGAGGGCTTCCTGTTCCCGGACACCTATGAGATGGCCGGCAACGATCCCAACAACGCGCTCAAGCAGATGACCGCCAACTTCACCCGCAAGGCCAACGAGATCCAGCTCGAGGCCCGCGCCGCCGAGCTGAATCGCGACCCGATGGAAATCGTCGTCGTCGCGTCGATCATCGAGGCCGAGGTGCGCCGCCCGGAGGACCGGGCCAAGGTCGCACGCGTGATCTACAACCGTCTTGAGGGCAAGCCGCCGATGAAGCTCCAGATGGACACCACGGTGGAATATGCGGTCAACAAGCCTCGCGGCACCGGCGCGACCACGTCGGATGCCGAGCGCGCCAACCCGTCGCCCTACAACACCTATGTGCACGAGGGCCTGCCGCCCGGCCCGATCGCCGCACCCGGTAAGGCCGCGCTCGAAGCAGCGGCCAACCCGGAAGAGGGCAGCTGGAAATACTTCGTGGCCATCAACCTGGACACCGGTGAAACGGCCTTTGCCGACACCTTCGACCAGCACCAGGCCAATGTGCGCAAGTTCCAGCAGTGGTGCCAGCAGAACCCTGGCAAGTGTTGAGCGAACCGATGGCTGAGGAGGCGAGCGCCAGCGAGCCATCTCGAAGTCTCGTCGCCCCGCCAGCACCTGAGCAGAAGCGGTGCGCCGTCCTGGGCTTCCCCATCGACCACTCGTTGTCGCCGGTGCTGCACACGGCGGCATACGAGGCGCTGGGCCTGACCGACTGGCGCTATGAGCGCTTCCCCGTCGACAAGGGCGAACTCGCGGAGTTCGTCGCGTCGCGCGGTGAGGGGTGGCGTGGGTTCTCGATGACCATGCCGCTCAAGGACGAAGCGCTGGACCTCGGCGAGGTCACGCCCGAGGCGCAGCTGACCGGGGCTGCCAACACGCTGATCTTCGACGGCGACCGCATCGTCATCCACAACACCGACATCGAGGGGTTCGTGCGGCCGCTGACCTCGGCCGGCGCTGCGGGTCCGCCCGGAGCGTGGGTCGCGGGCTCCGGATCGGGTACGCCCGCCCGTCTGCCCCTCAGGAATGCGGTGATCCTAGGTGGCGGCGCCACGGCACGATCGGCGTTCTATGCGCTGACGGTCATGGGCGTGAAGAACATCACCGTGTCGGCCCGGACCAGGTCGAAGGTCGAGGCGTGGGCCCCGATGTTCGATGCGACGGGCGTGACGCCGGAGATCGTGGACTTCGGTGTTCTGCCCGAGTCCGACCTGCTCATCTCCACCGTGACCGCCGGTGCGGCGGATGCGGTGGCGAAGCTGGCGGCGGATACGCAGTGCACGATCTTCGATGCCATCTATCACCAGTGGCCCACAGACCTGGGCCGCGCTGGTCTCGCCGGGGGCCGCACGGTCTTCTCCGGCCTCGACATGCTCGTCGGTCAGGCTCTCGCCCAGGTCGAGTTGATGACCGGGCACCCCGCGCCCGCAGCCGCGATGATGTCTGCCGGCCGGGAGGCTCTGCGTACCCGCGGGAATCTCTGAGAGAATCACCCGGTCGTGGGCACGGACCCGACCGAGAAGTTTGCCCCGCGTCGGGGCGTGGAAGAGGAATCATGCTTCGCTGGCTGACCGCAGGGGAATCGCACGGACCCGCCCTCGTGGCGACGATCGACGGGCTGCCCGCGCACGTCAGGGTGACGTCCGACGACATCGCGGGCGCGCTCGCGCGGCGGCGGCTGGGTTATGGCCGGGGCGCGCGGATGAAGTTCGAGGCGGACGCGGTGACGATCCTCGGCGGCGTACGGCACGGGGAGACCCTCGGGTCGCCGATCGCGATCCAGGTCGGCAACACCGAGTGGCCCAAGTGGGAGACGGTGATGGCGGCCGACCCGGTCGACCCGGACGTGCTGGAGGCGCAGGCCCGCGCGGCCAAGCTCACCCGGCCGCGCCCGGGGCACGCCGACCTGGTCGGCATGCAGAAGTATGACTGGGACGAGGCCCGCCCCATCCTCGAGCGCGCATCGGCTCGGGAGACCGCTGCTCGCGTGGCGCTCGGTCAGGTCGCGAAGAACTTCCTCGAGCAGGCGGTCGGCATCACTGTTCTTTCGCATGTCGTCGAGCTCGGTCAGGCGAAGGCGCCGGCCGGTCTGCTGCCGAAGATCGACGACCTGCCGCGGATCGACGAGTCACCCGTGCGGTGTGCCGATGAGACGGGCGCGCAGGCGATGATCGAGGAGATCGACCAGTGCCACAAGGACGGCGACACGCTGGGCGGCGTCGTCGAGGTGCTCGCGTGGGGCTGCCCGCCCGGGCTGGGTTCCCACACGATGGGGGATCGGCGCATCGACGCCAAGCTGGCGTACGCCCTCATGGGCATCCAGGCCATCAAGGGTGTCGAGGTCGGCGACGGGTTCGACCTGGCGCGCTCGCGCGGGTCGGATGCGCATGACGAGATCCTCAAGGACGAGCACGGCGTCCAGCGCGCCGCGCATCGGGCCGGCGGAACCGAGGGCGGCATGACCACGGGCGAGGTGCTGCGTGTGCGGGCCGCGATGAAGCCGATCGCAACGGTCCCGCGCGCTCTGCGTACCTTCGACACCACCACCGGTGAGGCCGCCGTCGCCCACCACCAGCGCTCGGATGTGTGCGCGGTGCCGGCTGCCGGCGTCGTGGCGGAGGCCATGGTCGCGCTGGTGCTGGCGGAGGCGGTGCTGGAGAAGTTCGGAGGCGACTCGGTGGCCGAGGTGAAGCGGAACCATGAGGCCTACCTGGCCGATGTCGCCGCGCGCGGGCTGGAGATCGCCCGATGACGGTGGTCGTGATGGGTGCGCCCGGGTCGGGCAAGTCGACGATCGGGCCGCTGCTGGCGCAGGCGCTCGGTCGGGAGTTCGTCGATGTCGACGCGGCGATCGAGGCGGACGAGAAGCAGACGATCGCGGACATCTTCGTGCTGCACGGTGAGCCGCATTTCCGCCAGCTGGAGAAGACCGCCACGGCCGTCGCGCTGCAGAACGGGGGAGTGGTCGCCCTCGGCGGTGGTGCGGTGATGAACGAGGACACGCGCGCGTCGCTGAAGGACCACGACGTCGTGTGGCTGGAGTGTTCGATCACGACCGCGACGAAACGGATCGGCCTGGATCAGGCCCGGCCGCTGCTGCTCGGCAACGTGCGGAGCCAGTTGGTGCAGTTGCTCAATGTGCGTACGCCGCTCTATCGCGAGTGCGCCACCATCACCGTCAAGACCGACGATCGCGAACCCGGCGATATCGTCGCCGAGATCCTGGAGCAGCTGACATGAGTGATCTGGAGATCATCAAGGTCAACGCCGAGACGCCGTATGAGGTGCACACCCGCGTCGGTGCCTTGGAGCTGCTGCGCGGGCTGATCGACGGGGTGGATCGGGTGGCGTTCTTGTATGCCCCAGTGCTCGCGGATCGGGCTCGTGCCTTGGCTGATGAGTTGGGTGGGACGGTCACGATGATCGAGCTGCCGGACGCGGAGGCGGCGAAGACCGCGGACGTGCTGGTGCAGTGCTGGGACACGATGGCCGACGCGGGGTTCACGCGCTCGGATGTGTTGGTGGCGCTGGGCGGGGGAGCGACGACCGACCTGGGTGGATTTGTGGCGGCGTCGTGGCTGCGGGGGATCCGGTTCGTGACGCTGCCGTCGACGGTGCTGGGCATGGTCGATGCGGCTGTGGGCGGCAAGACCGGTATCAACATTGCCGCCGGCAAGAACCTCGTCGGCGCGTTCCACGAGCCGATGGGCGTGCTGTGTGACCTGTCGCTGCTGGAGACGCTGCCGCCGGCGGACCTGAAGGCCGGCGTGGTCGAGGCTGTGAAGTGTGGCTTCATCGCCGACCCGGTGATCCTGGATCTGGTCGAGGAAGACCCCGAGGACGCGTTGCGTTGGGATTCGGACCGGTTGGCCGAGATCGTACGCCGCGGCATCGCCGTCAAGGCCCGCGTCGTGAGCGGGGACCTGCGGGAGTCCACCTCCAAGGGCGCGCAGGTTGGGCGTGAGTTGTTGAACTATGGCCACACGCTCGCGCACGCGATCGAGAAGCTCGAGAACTACACCTGGCGCCACGGCGAAGCCGTGGGCGTTGGGATGGTGTACGTCGCCGAACTTGCCCGCTTGCTCGGGAAGATTGACGATGAGTTGGCGGATCGGCACCGGACCGTCCTGCAGTCTCTGGGGTTGCCCGTGTCCTATCGCGCTGATGCCTGGCCCGAGCTCCGCGACGCCATGAGCCTGGACAAGAAGACCCGTGGGTCGACTCTGCGCTTCGTCATCCTCAACGGCCTTGGGTCCGCCGAGATCCTCGCCGGCCCCGACGAGCAAGTCCTCGCTGAGGCGTACGCCCGCCTCGCTTCCTGATGGCCGCCTGCGTCAGCCGAGTTGGACAACCTACGGTAGGGGTGTGGGCTTGGTCGCCGCGAGCCTCGCCCCAAGATGTCAGACGGGGCTGCCAGTATCGATCCCAACTTGGTTGAAAGGACGAACCTGTGGGACCGAACGGGGCGCACACCGCGCGGGTAATGAAGCAGGCCATCTGGGACACGGCTGACAAGTATCTGCGGGGCGTGGTCGAGGAGGAGGACTACGGCGACTACATCATCCCGTTCACGGTGCTGCGCCGTCTGGAGTGCCTGCTGGCAGACACCAAGCCGGCCCTGCTCGACTTCCTCGGCTCCACAAACCTGTCCGGCCAGATCCTGGACATGACGATCCAGCACAAGTTCAGGCTGCATTTCTACTCTTCGTCCAAGCTCGATCTCACGACCATCGCCAAGACCGACGACAAGGTGCTGGAGTCGATGGAGCTCTACCTCGACTCGTTCTCCGATTCGATCGGCGACATCTGGGACCACTTCAAGCTCAAGGAGCGGGCTGCGACCCTGGCCAGGGCCGGCCACCTGTGGGGCGTCGTCAAGCACTTCGCGGGCCTCGACATGCACCCCGACCGGCTCCCTGACACCTCGATGGGTGACATCTTCGAGGACGTCATGTACCGCGCGTTCAACACCAAGGGCAAGGGCGCCGGTGCCTTCTACACCCCGCGCGACGCGATCCGGCTCATGGTCGACGTGCTGTTCAGCTCCGACGACGAGGGCCTGACCGGCTCGCATCCCGTGCGCTCTGTCTACGACCCGACCGCGGGCACCGGCGGCATGTTGTTGGTCGCCTCGCGGGCCTTGAAGGAGCTCAACCCGAGCATCGACGTCGGCCTGTACGGCCAGGAGCTCATGGAGACTGCGTACGCGATCGGCAAGGCCGACCTGCTGATCCAGGGCGGACGCCCTGATGCCATCCGGCGCGGCAACACCCTGGTCCAGGACGAGTACGCAGATCAGACCTTCGACTACATCTTGTCCAACCCGCCATTCGGATCTGACTGGACTGCCAGCCGCAAGTCTGTCGCCGAGCAGGCCGCTGTCACCGGCAGCAGGTTCAGCCACGGCCTGCCTGCGGTCTCGGACGGCCAGATGCTGTTCCTGGCCCACTGCGCCACCAAGCTGCGACCGGCCGGCCCAAATGGCGCAGGTGGTCGCGCTGCTGTGGTCTCCAACGGTTCGCCCCTGTTCACCGGAGGACCGGGCTCGGGTCCGGACAGGATCCGAACCTGGCTGCTCACCAAAGACCTGGTGGACGCGATCATCGCTCTCCCTACGAACATGTTTTACGGCACCGGCATCGCCACCTACGTGTGGATCCTCGACACCAACAAGGAACCGCGCCGCAAGGGCAAGATCCAGCTGATCGACGGCACCGGTGCCTGGCACCCCATGCAGAAGGGCATGGGTGACAAGCGCAGGGAGATGACTGAGCTGGACCGCGACGTCGTGCTGGAGGCCTACAACGCGTTCACCGACTCCGACATCTCGAAGGTCCTCACTGCTGACGACCTGGGCTACCGCGACGTGCCGGTGCAGCGGGTGCGCCGGCTGGCGGTCCAGGTCACCGACGAGACCGTCAAGAGAGCCCTGCAGCACAAGGACGCCACGCCCGAGCACGAGGGCCTTGTACGCAGCCTCCAGGGCCCCTGGAACGATCTGCCCACCGAGATCCGGGGTGCGGCCAAACGGCAAGGCTTGAAGGTCACCACTGGCTTGGTCGACGCCATCATGGACGCCGTCGCCCTCGACGATGAGACTGCGCCCCTTGCTGTCGGCCGCACCGGCAAGCCGGTGCTGGTGGCAGGCTCGAAACTCACCGAGCGTGTGGCTCTCTCAGAGGACGTCACCGAGCACATGGAGCGCGACGTCCTGCCGTTCGCACCGGATGCGGTGTGGGAGGAGCAGGCCAGCAAGGTCGGCTACGAGATCCCGTTCACCAGGCTCTTCTACAAGCCAGCACCCATGCGTTCGCTGGAGGAGATCGACGCCGAGGTGTTCGAGGTCATGCGGTCGCTGGGGGAGAAGTTCAAGGCGGTGCATGACGAGTGAGTCACTTTGAAGCACCGATTGGCGCTCTTGCCGAGGTGACACTCGGGAAGATGGTCCAGCCGAACCGGCGTTCGGAGGATGAGCGCAGTCAGCCGTACCTGCGAGCCGCCCACGTTCAGCCGAATGGGGTGCTGGATTTCTCCGTCGAAGAGAAGCCCATGTGGTTCTCTGCGCGAGAAGTCATGAACCTCGACTTGCGACGTGGTGATGTCGTGGTTGTGGAAGGCGGAGCTGGATGTGGTCGAGCTGCTTTCCTCCGCAACGACTTGCATGGCTGGGGGTTTCAGAACTCCATCGTGCGGCTCCGTCCGTATCCAGACCGCTCAGAAGGTCGCTTCCTCACGTACTGCCTGCTCGCATCGTTGAGCTCCGGTGCTATTGAAATTGCGACCTCTACCGCAACACTTCCTCACTTCACTGCAGAGAAGGTTGGGCGCTTTAGGGTGCCCCATCTTTCGTTGTCTCAGCAGTCAGCTTCCGCCGACTACCTCGACCGCGAGACCGCCGAGATCGACACGATGGACGCCGAGCTGGACCATCTTGTTCGGACGTTGGTGGAGCGACGCAGTTGGGTGGGCAATGCTGCCTTTCGTGGACTAGAGGTCGAGTCCGTCCTGATGCAGTATGTCGCGGATGTGACGGTTGGGATCGTGATCGAGCCCTCCAAACTCTACGTCCAGCACCCGCAGGGGGTTCCGGCTCTGCGTGGCTTGAATGTGGGGCCCGGGTTCATCCGTGACGCTGATGTGGTCCATATTTCTGACGCTGGCCACGCTCTCCATGCAAAGTCGCAGCTCTCAGAAGGCGATCTGGTAACCGTGAGAACAGGGCAAGTTGGTGTAACTGCCATGGTGCCCGCATCTTGGAACGGTGCGAATGCCATCGACTTGGTGATTACCCGCCCTCATGAAGGCCTCGACCCTCACTTCCTGTACTGGTTCCTGACGTCGGATGACACGATGTTGTTGATGGATTCGCAGAAAGTTGGATCTGTCCAGGCCCATTTCAATGTTGGGGCTATGAAGCGACTTTCCGTCCCCCTGCCGCCACTCGCTGAACAACGTCGCATCGTCGCTGAGCTGGACGAGCAGACCGCCCGCATCGACGACATGATCGCTGACGCCCAGCGACTGAAGGCTCTCCTAGCCGAGCGCCGCGCAACTCTCATCACCGAGGTCGTCACCGGCCGCAAGGAGGTTCCCGCACCATGAGCAACGCCCTGATCATGGAGCAGCAGTTCGAGTCGGACATCTGCGACTCGCTCAGCTCATCCGGCTGGTACTACTCCGGCTCTGGTGCACCTGATCCTGAGTGGGACCCGGCGCTGGCCCTGCACAAGGCGGACGCCCTGTGGTGGCTCGCCAACCGCTACCCCAAGGAGTACGAGAAGGCGGTGAACCCGAGCCTGACCGGCACCTCCAAGCAGCAGGCCGAGCACCGGCTCTTGCAGGCCTTGGCCAAGATGCTGGACACCAAGGCGGTGATCGATCCCACCACGTTCAAGGAACGCAACGGCCTGCTCGGGGTGCTCCGGGCTGGGTTCAACTTCGTCGCCCCCAGCCGACCGGCGGCCAAGTTCGGGCCCATGGTGGAGTTCCCGCCGGAGAACCCGCTGCTGACCGCGTCCCAGCAGTGGTTCCGCGACAACCGGCTGCGCGTGCTGCGCCAGGTCAGGTTCGACCCGACCAAGACCTCGACCATCGACGTCGTGCTGACCGTCAACGGCATCCCGGTGATCACGATGGAGCTGAAGACCGATCACACGCAGAAGGCCGACGACGCGGTCGCGCAGTACCGCAAGGACCGCATGCCTACCAAGAGCACGCCGCTGCTGCAGCCGGGTCGGTGCCTGGTGCACTTCGTGGTGTCCAACCAGCGCGCGCTGATGACCACCGCGCTCAAAGGTGCCGACACGTTCTTCATCCCGTTCGACAAGGGCGACAACGGCCACGCCGGAAACCCACCTTCGCCGACAGGATCGCCCACGGACTACCTGTGGCGCGAGGTGCTCACCCCTAGATCACTGATCCGGATTTTGAGCTCCTTCGCAGTACGCGAGAGTGATGGAACTTTGGTGTTCCCGCGATATCACCAGTGGCGGGCCGTGGAGAACATCACGACTGATGTTGCCCAGACATCAGCAGGTGGGCGATACCTGGTCTGGCATTCGGCCGGATCAGGCAAGACGAAAACGATCGCCTGGCTTGCGCATCGGTTGGGGCGGCTGCACGCGTACGACGGGGACAAGGCCTTCGACTCAGTGATCATTGTTTCTGATCGTCGAGTGCTCGACGACCAGCTGCGTCGCGCGGTCAGCTTGTTGGGTGCCTCGAAGGGCTATGTCGTCGGCATCACCGACAAGGCCGGCTCGAAGTCCTCCCAGCTGCGCGACGCGCTCACCGAGGGCGACCACATCATCACCGTGACCCTGCAGTCGTTCCCCGAGGCGCTGAAGATCATCAACGACTCCGCCGAGCTGCGCTCCCGGCGCTGGTGCGTGATCGCGGACGAGGCGCACTCCTCGCAGTCGGGCGACGCGGCTTCCGATCTGCGCAAGCTGCTGGCAGCGGCGCCGGAGGTCGATCCGGAAGACGACCAGATCACCTCGGACGACCTGCTGCTGGCCCAAGACTCCGCCGTGGCCACGGCGAGCAACATCACCTTCGTCGCGCTGACCGCCACACCCAAGCACCGCACCCTGCGCCTGTTCGGCACCAAGACGGACAAGGGCTGGGAGGCCTTCGACACCTATACGATGGCGCAGGCGATCGAGGAGGGCTTCATCCTCGACGTGCTGAAGCGCTACTCGACCTACGACATGTTCGCGCGTGTGCGTGACAACGTCACCGACTCCGAGAACCAGATCAAGGTCGACGGGGTCAAGGCGGTGTCGCAGATCGTGCGCTTCGTCCGCCTGCACAAGGTCGCCATCGCCCAGAAGGTCGAGATCGTCATCGAGCACTTCCGCGCCCAAGTCGCGGGCTCACTCGACGGCCGCGCCCGCGCGATGGTCGTGACCGGCTCTCGTGAAGAGGCCGTGCGCTGGTCCCTGGCCATGAACAAGTACCTGCCCGACAAGGGCTACCACGACATGGCTGCGCTGGTCGCGTTCTCCGGCGAGATCACCGTCGACGGCCAGAGCTACACCGAGCCGAGCATGACCGGCGTCGCCGAGAAGGCGCTGCCCAAGCACTTCCGCGAGACCGACGAGGCCCGCGTTTTAATCGTGGCCGACAAGTATCAGACCGGCTATGACGAGCCGCTGCTGTGCGCGATGTACGTCGACAAGGACCTCTCTGGCATCGCCGCCGTGCAGACCCTGTCGCGGCTGAACCGCACGGCGCCGAACAAGCCGCTGCCGATCGTGCTCGACTTCGTCAACGATCCGGTCAAGATCCAGAGTGCGTTCGCCACCTACTACTCCGAGGCGTACATCTCCCAGGAGACCGATCCGAACGCGCTCTACTCGCTGACTGACCGGCTGGACCTGGCCGGCTACTACGACAGCGACGAGCTCTACGCCATCAGCGAGGCATACCTCACCGGGGAGGACGGCGAGTCGCTGCAGCCGCTCCTGGCGCCCATCGTGCATCGCTGGAACGCGGCGCTGGCAGGAGCCACCGAGCCGGCTAAGCGCCAAGAAGTGCTGGCCTTCCGCACCGATGCCGGGCGCTACCGCTCGGCGTGGGACTTCCTGAGCCAGGTCGTCGACTACCAGGACCCGACCTTGCACCGTCGGGCCATCCTGGCCGGCCTGCTGGTGCGCAACCTCCACACTGACTCGCTGATCGAGTCCATCGACACCACCTCGGTCGAGCTGACGGGTCTGGCGGTGGTCGCCAAGCAAATCGACACCGACCGCTCGATTTCGGGGCCCACCTCTGCTGATCTGGACGCCCCGGCCTACGACGGCGACCGCACTTTCGGCGGCTCGACGCCCGAGCAGGTGGCACTGTCGGAAGCGATCGACAAGGTCAACGCCCTCTTCGCCGCCAGCGGACTCGAGCTCGGCAACGGATCCGGGGCAGCGTGGACCAGAGCAGTATGGGGCGTGCTGACCGAGGATGAGGACATCAAGGCGATGAGTGCCGAGAATTCGCCGGAGCAGCTGCAGTCATCACCCAAGTTCAAGGACAAGGTCACCGGGGCGGTCGTGTCTGTTGCTGCGGATTCGGCGGCCATGACGGAGGCGGCGATGGCCAACCCTGACCTCTATGAGGGGCTGGTTGAACTGCTCGCCAAGGTCACCGCCATCGTCCACGGGCACGCGGCCGCATGATCAGAACGACTCAAGCACAAAGGTCCACCCGGCTCCATGAGGCCCAAACGAATGAGAATTCCATTCGTGCGGCTGGAACTGCTTAAGGCGAGAGGCGGACTTGCAGTCCGGGGTGAGGCAGAAGCGGCGCGCCGAGCAGCCGTATTAGAGCTTGCGCTTCCGATTCTTATTGTGCTGGGCCATGACTGGGGCTGGAAGGGTGCTGGACTCGCTGATCACGGTTACAGACTTCGAGCCGCGGGTCAGCGCGACATAGAGCTCTTGAGTGCTGTAGCTGGTCGGGTTCAGGATGATTACGTGATCGTATTCGAGACCCTTGACGAGCAGGGGCCTCGAGACGACTCTCGCGGCTGCCGCACGCCCGGTGGCACGGGTGCGGTTGCGAGCCTGCAGGAGCGCCTCGGTCACTGTGCACCCCTCTGCGGCTGCGCTGGCAAGCGAGCGCGAGACCTCGTTCCATGCCTCGCGACAGTGGATTCTGACACCCGACAACTTGCCAAGGAGATGGAACGCCCTGAGTACTGCATCGGGGGTCGGTGTGTCCCGGACTCGAGTGAGGGCCTCGTAGGCGGACTTCAATGCCTCTTTGGTCGTTGTGAAGGACTTGCCTTCAAGGAGTCGCTTCCTTTTTTCCGACGGGATGTGGGCGGCGAGTCCAATACTGCACTTGATTGCGAACTCAACGATGTCGAAGGCGACCGATGCAGCCTCTCCCGCGTCGATCTTCGCAGCCAGGGCGACGGTCACCTTTTCATCGAGTGCTTCCATGACCGAGTAACCGCCGTTTAACATGCTCGCTGCTTTGACGCAGTCGGTGCGAAACTTGCCCATAACCGCGATCGTGCCTTCGTGGGCAAGCATCTTCTTACACTCCGCGACAAAAGTGCGGTCGTGAACCTTCCGAACCCAGCGAACTGGCGTTGATCCGAGGCGGATCGGCGAGCCGCTCATCAGGTCGTCTCGAACGTTCATCAGCCACTCACCCAAATCGGCGTGGTCGGGCTCCCAGCGGCGCGGTCGGTGTGAGAGCTCGACAGCAGGGAAATGGGGAAGAACGTCTGTTTCCCACTCCACCGGAGGGGTGATGCCGAAAGTCAACAGACTCTGCAGAGGGTCGCCGAGGATGGTGGTCGGAACCGTTGTCGAAAGTGCATGAATGAGTCGATGCTGTTCTGCCACGCAGTCTTGGTACTCATCTACGAAAAGATTCGTGTAGCTGAGTCCCAGCATCTTGACGACTGCGTTGCTGCGGGCCGCCAACGCTGCGGCAAGGTGGTATTGGGCGGATTCACTCCAGTCAGGAGTTGTCGTGACCTTGAGTCCGGCCAACTCGGGGAAGTGCGCGATCAGATCGTAGGACCACGAGTCAATAGTGCGGACGGCGACGTCTTCTCGTCGGACACCGAACTTCTTCATACGTCGTCGAAGTGTGTCCACGCCAGCGTGGGTGTGCGTGAGCACCAAGCTTGATCCACCCGCGTGAGCGACTTGTGCGACCGTGGCGGCGATGAGTTCCGTCTTCCCGGTACCGGCGGGCAGAGCTATCGAGCACGGCAGCGTGGAAAGCACTGACCTGACTGCGTCCTCGATGCGCGTGCCCTCAGTCATCGGACGGGGTGAGCGTCGCCGGCTGAGGCTGAGCCCGTTGGCTCAGGGTACGCGAAGGCTTGGAGCTCGTTGAGTACCGACAGGAGATGGGTGTTGGTCAGGTCGGCCCAGTGCGCTAGGACGATGCCGGCCATTTCCTCGCCTCGGTCTTCCCGCTTGAACCACTCCTTCTCCTTTACGACCGCTGCGTCGGCGATGGCTGAACGCAGTGCTTCGTCATCGATTCCGGCCTGTTTCTGCCATGCGGCGACGTCGGTTCCCACGAGCAGCTCGCTACCGAGCTTGGCGGATACGACGGCGCGGACCGATTCCTCACTGCGGAATTCAACAGCGAGATCTACCAGTGCCTGGACCCCATCCATCGAGAGCGTGTGGATAATCTCGTGCTCGATGTCGAATCCCTGCGACCAGCGATGCAGAGCTATGCCTCCGACCTCTGCTGCCGCAGCTGAGGCCGCAATGCCTGTGTCATCGTTGTCGAGGAGCGCGCAGGTGGAGTAGCCGAGCATGTGGAAGTTCTTCGCACGCTGCAACGATTGAGCACCGCCGCCGCCGTTGACGAGGACTACTCCTACCGCCGCAGTGCTGTTGAGGTGTTCCTGCAGACGTTGCTCGTCCCATTGGCGCAGCAGCGTCCGCATGAATCCGACTTCGGTCGCCCCTTCCCCAACGATGATGCGACGACCGAGAAGGGCTTCCGGCGCGCTCCGCAGAGTTCCTTGCACGTTTTCTAGGTCAACAGGGACGGGCCTGCAGGTGGTGCTCCCTGTTCCATCAGCGTGGACCACTTGGATATCGGTCGCGCTCAGCGCCTTCACGACGACTGGAGAATGCGTTGTCAGGATGATCTGCAGTCTGTTGGCATCGGTGCGTTGTCGCAAACGATAAAGCGCCTGCGATAGCCGGTGAGGCTCGAGTCCATGCTCGATCTCATCGATCGCGATAATCGAGCCAGATTCCATGGCTTGGTCCTGGATCGCCAGACTGGTAAGCCGTCGCGTCCCGAGCCCGAGGCTGGAAAGAGGTATCGAGCCGTGGTGCAGCAGGAGGGCGTGGGTGGAGGTGGCCGACCCGGGCTCCAAACCGGGACGCAGTTCGTCGAATACGGCTGCTCCGAAAACGCTTGCCGAGCTTAGGGCCGTGGCAGCGGCCGTGTGGAGCGCGTTCGGCTCTGCTTCAAACACCGCTGCGCGAGCCTGGCGGTGGGCATCCACGATAACGGACGAGGCGCCGTCGCCCCCGTCTGTTAAGGCTGACAGCGCTGACCCGCGCGCCCATCGGAGGTGATAGTCCGGCCGCTCGCCCAACCGGAAGAAGCCCAGACGGCGTCTCTGGCTCGCCGAGATCGGACGGATGTCGTCGGACCCGGGGCGCACGACCGCCCAGGTGGGCTCGAGATCCTTCGTCACGGTCAGCCGAACGATCAAGCACTCTTCCGCGTCGTCGACTGGATCATGGACGAGCGTGCCGTCAGGCATCAACCCGGAGCGATCCTTCCCGAGTTGACTCTCCTTGACCAGGCCGTCTGGCAGCTCTGTGACGACTGCCTCGATAACGATGTTGTTCGTGATGTCGAATTCGTAGAAGTCCGCGTCAGTGAATTGGGTGGTATAGCTCGGACTGAGCACCAGTCCGATCGCATCCATCAGGGTGGTCTTGGTGCTATCCCCGGCGCCAACGAGCGCGACGAGTCGTCGGTCAATCTTCCATTTCGCGGCCCTAATTCCGCGAAAGTGCTCTATCCCAACATGACGAAGCATCATCTGCTGCCCCTCCTTGCAAAGACGACTCTGACAAGGCCATCCCTTCGAGGGAAGTGCCCCCAGCCTCACACTAAGACCTAGACCGGTCGGGCACCGAAGGCACGCTCCACCAATTCGGGACCAGCTGGAGTGCTGCCCCGAAGCACGTGGGTCAGTCCATTCATGGTTAGGCTGGTCAGGGCATCAGAGAGACCCTGGAGTCACTCGTTTACATCGACGTCCCACTACTCGGAGCGGAGAGTTGTATGAAGGCTGGAGACGAGCAACTCGGATCAGTGTTCAGCAAGGATCATCGCTACCGCATTCCGATCTTTCAGCGCCCGTATGTGTGGAACGAAACCGACAACTGGGTCCCTCTCTGGGAAGACCTCCGCAAGGCTGCGGAAAGGGCCGAGCAAGCCATGCTTGACGGCACACTCAACGATGTACCCGAGTACTTCTTGGGCGCCCTCGTGACCCAAGATCTGCCCCGCGTACCTCGACGCACGCAGACTTCGCTTGTGATCGACGGGCAACAACGGATGACGACCTTCCAAGTCTTCCTAGCGGCCGCACAGCGCGTTGCCAATGACGTGGGGGCCCTGCAGGCGGCCGATGACTTCGCCAGTCTGGTTCGTAACCGCGTGAGTTCGGAAAGCGAGTACCAAGAAGATCGATTCAAGATCGTCCCTCTGGAGAACGATCGCCCGGCCTTTGAATGGGCGGTCCGAAGCTCGGACGTCACCCGACTACTCACCGACCACGTCATCCACGATCTTCAGGAGCTCCTCCCGATCCTCGGTCGCGTACGCAACACCCACCGCATGGCCATCGACCTCGCCCATCTTGGCCAGCGTGGGCTTGTCGAGCGGCACCTTGACGGTCTCGGTCAGTCCCAGCATCTCCTCCACCGCTGGCAACAGGCCCTTCTGCCGGAAGGTGAGCATCTGGGGGTGGGCGATGCGGAAATAGTCCCTCAGGATCATCACCAACTGGTCGGCGATGAGGTCATAGTCGTCCACGTCGCCATTGACCTCCAACGCCCAGTCGAGGTCACCGGCGTGCACATCGTTGCCGTCCCATCCCGTGCGCCTGAGCACGGCAACCTGTTCCTCGTTCAACTCATACAGCGGATGCAACAGGACGTTGCCCGCGACCTCCACGGTGACCCGGTCCAGCTCACCCGTAGCCGAGATCTGGACATAGGGGTAGTAGTTCGGTTCGAACCCTTCCGACTCTGGACCGATCAGTTCAATCCGGATGTAGTCTCCCGGCTCGCACATGCCCAACCCGTCGATGCAGCCCATCAAAGTCTTGGCGATTTTCCGCCACATCGCCGCGAGCTCTTCCATGCCGTCGCTCGGCTCCTGCCCCTGGTCGGAGGCGGGCATCATGCTGCTGTCGTTCGTCATGTCGAACTCCTTCTCGGATGGGGGGCTTCTGGGGACAGCTAGCAGGCGGTAACTCACGCCCGGGCCAGCGCTTCACACGCTAGGCGGGCGGTCTGACATTTAGCCTGTGAGTGGGTCCGCGGGCGGGCCGAACGTCTGACCGGGACACGTGGTGATCCCTGAATAGTGAGTGGTCGTCCGCGGACCTGGTGTCTGGTCGAGCGGTGTCCTTGTTCGGGAACTCGGAGCCTGCTGATGGGCGTGGACTCCTGCTTAGAGAATGTCTGGGCCGTGGCCGCGATGATCAGTCACCTGGTCTGCGAATCCGACTGACAGGAGCAACACAATGGCATTGACGTTGGGCATTGATATGGCTGTCCGGACTGCGCATCAGGCAACGCTGGCCCGTGACGGCGTCACCGTCTGGCGTGGCAGGAAGTTCTGGACAAGACCGCCGGACCTCGAGCGGCTATGGGCCGATCTGGAGGTTCCGGATCCGAGTGAGCTGACGGTGGTGATCGAGCCAACCCGGAACGCGTGGATCGTGGTCGCGGAATGGTTCCGCCGCCGCGGTGCGCGGGTGGTCATGGTCCCGACCACGCAGTCCGCGGACCTGCGCAAGTACTACTCAAAGCACACCAAGAACGACCGGATCGATTCCGAGTTGCTCGCGCGGCTCCCGCTGTTGCATCCCGAAGGACTACGGGAGTATTCCGGACAGGGCCCAGCTGATGCGCTGCGTCGGCTGGTCAAACAACGCTCCACCATGGTGAAGCGCAGGGTCGCGGTCTATGCCCGGCTGGATGCACTCGTGGAGCTGCTCGGTCCGTCCTGGCATGCGGTACTCGGGTCGAACTACGGCATCGCCGCCTTGGAGTTCCTCGCTCGTTACGCCGATCCCAACGCCGTGATCAGACTCGGCCAGGCGCGTCTGAGCCGATTCCTGATTGCTCGTTCCCGTGGCGCCTGGCGCGAGGACCACGCCGCCGGGCTCATCGCCGCAGCCACCGAGACGCTCACCTTGTGGGGCCACGAGGGGATGGACTTCGCTGAGCTCGCCGTGGACATCGCCCACGAGGCCGAGCAGGCGCTGTTCTTGACCCGTCAGATCAAACAGATCGACGAGCGGGTCGCGAACCTCTACGCCGACACCGACCCCCACGGGATCGTTGCCTCAGCACCGGGTGTCGGACCGGTGATCAGTGCGGTCATCGCTGGACGGATCGGCGACCCGCACCGGTTCACCTCACTGGCCGCGATCCGCGCCTACACCGGGCTGGTGCCCAAAGTCAGTCAGTCTGGAGTCAGCAAGGTCGAGTCCTCCATCACCAAGGCCGGCGACCCGCTGCTACGCGAAATGCTCTGCATGGCCGCAGACGCCGCCCGCAAGATCGACCCCCAGATCGCAGCGAAGTACCAGCGACTCATGGCCGGCGACCGGCACCATGACTCCGCGATCTGCCACCTGGCCACCCTCATGATCACCCGGATCGCGACCTGCATGCGCACCAACCAGCCCTACGCCCTACGCGACGTCGACGGCACCCCGATCACCGAGGACGAGGGCCGCGCGATCATCAAGCAGCGCTACCAACCCCAGCCCCGCCACCGCGACAACATCCGTCACAAGCGGATGCGCGATCGACGCAAGCAAGCGGCGGACGAGGAGTCACAGAAGTCGCCAAGCGCTCCAACATCCCAGCCCGCCAACACTCAGCCTACGAGCACCCAGGTGGCTTGACGCCCCTTAGGAACTCACTTTTTGATTGGCGAGTTATGAGAGCTTCATCCGCGCCGGAATCGAGCCCAAGCTTAGGGGATCCTCAGGGATCTTCCCGCTACCCGCCATACGGGCGTAAGCCTATTCTCGAATCACAGGCTTACATCAGTAAGGAAGGTCCTCATGTCCCTGGACAATCGCCCCGTCAATCGCAAGGTCACGCTCAGTTTGTTGTGGACAGCGATGCTGTTCTTCTACGCCTACGTCGACATCTTCGGCTTCTATCGCGCAGACATCATCCAAGGGGCGCTCGCCGGCCGCGTACCTATCGCCAACCTCGCCATCGACCAACTGTTCCTCGTGAACGCGACCCTCTATGTCACCGTTCCCATCCTCATGATCGTCGTCTCGCTGCTGATCCCTGCGAAGATCAACCGGTGGGTGAACATCGTGGTGGCGGTGCTTTACGCAGCGTCGGTCGTCGCTCTGGCGATCGGTGACCCGTGGCATTACTACGTGCTCGGCAGCGTGTTCGAGACGATCCTGCTTCTCGGCATCGCCGTCCTCGCGTGGCGGTGGCCGAGGACAGGCGTCGACACGCTGGCTGATGGTCGTACCTCGGTCACCGAGTAACCTGACCGTTCAGTCCGACGAGGAGGTGGCATGGCTGCACGTACGCCGTTGTCCCGGCCCCGGATCATCGAGGCAGCCGCCGCGGTGGCGGACCGGTCGGGGGTCGAGGGCGTGTCCATGCGCACCGTCGCGAAGGAACTCGGCGTCGAGGCCATGTCGCTGTATCACCACCTTGCAGGCAAGGAACAACTTCTGGATGACCTCGCCAACTGGGTGTTCGAACAGATCGAGGATCCCGATCCGGGAGAGGGTTGGCGTCCCGCTCTGTCAGCACGCGCCCACTGCGCCCGCGCGGTCCTCGGCGCCCACCCCTGGGCTCTGCGCCTGGTCGATGCGCGACGCGCCGCATTGCCTGCCCAGCTGCGGCACCACGATGCGACGTTGGGGTGCCTGTTCGTCAATGGATTCAGCGTCGAGCTTGCCACCCATGCCGTCTCGGTGACCGATTCCTATGTCTATGGCTTCGTCCTCACCGAAAAGAACCTCCCCTTCCAGCCGGGCGAATCCACCGAGCACATGGTCGACGACATGGAGCTGCCGCTGGAGGATTACCCCAATCTCGCCCGCATGCTGGGGGAGCTGGTCGTGGGGCGTGACTATCGGTACGCCAGCGAGTTCGACTTCGGGCTGGACGTCATCCTCGATGGTTTGGCAAGGCATGTCGGCCGGTAGGCCTCGTCAGAAAGAAAGTGTCAGTGCCGACCGTGAGACTTGAGGCATGAAAAAGCTCCGGCCGTGTGATCGGTCCTTGCGGACTACAGGGACGGTTCCGGAGCGTTGACTCAAGGCTAGCACGAACGAGGATTGATGCACCGAATCAAACCGCCGCTGTCACCGGTATCGGCCTACCCCGGCTTCAGCCGTACCTCAGAGACTCGCACGGTGATCGCGTCGGGGCACTGGCTCTCTATGAGTGGAACGCACAGCTCGCAGGGGCCTTCTGGCGCGACCTGGGCCACTTGGAGGTCTTTCTCCGAAACGCACTCGACGTCCAGATGCAGGCCCGCCATGCGCGGCTCGGCAGGCTCGGGGACTGGCTCGATGATCCTGCCCAAGAGTTGGGCAGGAACCCCCGCACGAAAGGGCGACATCGCCAACCCTATCGGGAGATTGCATCGGCGCAGCTGCGTGTGCGCAACAACAACAAGCCGCCTACTCACGATCAGATCGTGTCGGAGACGACTTTTGGCCTCTGGCACCAACTTGTAGCAGCCAAGCAACGCTTTCTCTGGCCAGATCTGGTCAATGCATTTCCCCATGCGCCAACGCGCTCACATCACCACGTGGCAGACCCGTTGGCTCGCCTTCGCAGCTTGCGAAACCGGATTGCGCATCATCACCGAATCGTTGCACTTGACCTCAATGGCCGGCACGCCGATCTTCTTGGAATCCTGAGTTACATAGACCCTGACCTGCGCGATTGGGTGCAGTCCAGAAGCGATGTCGTGAGAATCAAGGCCCTCCGGCCGTCGATTTAGGGGCCACCGCAGAGCATTATCGCGCCGGCGATTGCCTGCCGGGTCTATTCGATCTCCGGCCGACTCGCCGGAACTCGTTACGGCAGACGTTCCCCGTTGCGCTGGGCGGTGCGATAGACGGCGGGGACCATCACCCCGTCGAGCCAATCGGTGAGCCGGTCGGCTTCAACGTGAAGGGCCCGGGTCGCGTGGGCCGGCAGCTCGACGCGCGGCATGACCCGCACCCGCGCATCGTCGTCCTGCACCCAGCTACCGACGATCCGGCCGTTCCACCAGGCAGTGGCGCCGCCGTTGCCGACCGAGTCGAACAGATAGGGCACATGGGCGGGGTCCAGATAGAACTCCCGCTCGCGGTAGCCCATCGTCGTCGGATCCAGTGCGGGCAGCAGTGCCGCCCAGGGGTCAGCGTCAGCATCAGCTTCCGGCCCGTCGAGGGCCGGGTCGTCGGGCAGCAGATAGCCGATGCGATCTCCCTCGAGGAGGACCGGGACGGCTTCGAGGTCGGCCAGAGCGGTGCGGACCGCCGTTTTCGTCCCACCCAACCACCACACGAGATCGGCCTCGGTCCCCGGACCGAACGACCAGAGCCAGCGACGGACCAACTCCGCGTACCCTTCCGCAGGCTCACCTGACTCCACTGCCTCGCCCAACCAGCTGGCCATGGTCGTCCAGGTGGGCTTGTTGAGCCGCCAGTGACCGGCGTTCTCGGCGCGAACCAGCAGACCCTCCGCGCCGAGCAAAGCGAGGATGCGGGGTGCGATGGGGAACTCACCGCCCCATTTGGTGCCAGGCGAACGGGCGGTGCGGGCCCCGAGGTGGGGGAGCCGGGCGCGGACCTCGGCCGCGGTCACCGCTCCTTCGCGTTCGATCAGATCGCAGATCTCGCGTGCGGCCTCCGCCAGCCAGGCTTCGCCGTCGATGGCGAGTCCTGCGGCCTGGGCTTCTTTCACGAGGGTACGCCGCAGCGGCCCGGCCACGCGTGCCGACGCGGAGCTCAACGCCGCTGGCAGCAGGTCTCGGGGGAACGCGAACAGGGTCTGGCGCATGGCGAGCTGCTTGATGAGCGTTCGCTCGGTATAGAGGGCGGCCTCGATCTGGTCCACCGTGACCTCGGTCATCCGAGCATGCAGGGCCAGGTGGACGCTCGCCGACTCGGTCGCATGCAGGGCCACGACGGCGCGGGCCGTGTCGACCTGGTCCGTGAGTCGCGCCCACGGGGCGATGGCCTGGCGCCGCGCAAGACGTGCTCGGCGTTGCTCATTGGAGATGGTGAGCGCTGGTTCGATAGCGACGGACCTTTTCTTGCCGCGACTGGGGGAGGAGACCACGCTTCAGACTAAGTCGCCCTTCTTGCCTACGGCTGATGCTTCAATCGCGGACTCCGTTAAGGGCCACCGCAGATCTGGACCTGGAACGCGCTGAAGGAGTCAATGCGCTGAACGGAAATGTGCTCGACCGTCGTGGCACCACGCTTGATTTCGAAGAACAGGCCGGTGGCGTCGTCAGCGAGGACATAGACATCGCCCGTCATGTCGGTCGCGGCGCGGAACTGCGTGGCCGACGGATAGGTCCGCTTCACTTTCTCGAGACTGTCGCCCGGACGAATCCCGGCGCGGGTCGATACGGCGGGATCAACGATGTGCAGGGTGGTGATGTTTCCCGAACCATCGGGCTGGCCGGTCCAGAACTCCATCCGGTCATTGCCACTGCTGTCCTGAATGATCGGCCCGATGCATTCCCAGGCGGGCTTGAGCTGACCGCGCAGGTTGGGCGGCAGGGGAGAGCCCATCCTGACGGGACCCCATCCGGCAGTCGTGAGCGTCCAGTCCGCCATGGTGGTGCTCATGGTTGTGGCAGCAGGCTGGGAGGACGGCGGGGATGAGCTCGGCGCCGTCGTCGGCGTGGGCTCCGCTTCCGGTGCCGCCTCGGCCGAGGCCGTGACAGCGGGTGTCGTCACCGGGACCGGACTTGCCGAAGCTGCCGGAGTCGACGGCGCCGACGCCGGCTCGCTCGCGCCCTGGCCGCACGCAGCAGCGCCCAGCACCAGAACCAACAGGGGTGCGGAAAGCATCCTCGGAATAGTCATCGTGCGACCTCGCCATCATGGGGGGCTTTGAGGCCCAGCATGTCAGTTGCCAGAGGCCCAACGAGGCGAGTCCGGCCCGAATCCACGACATCACTGACCGGTGTGAGCCACCTCGACCTTCAAGGCACGCTCGAAGGTCGGGCGACTGTGTGGTGACAAGGGCGTACGCCCGCTCGTAGCATCGATCAGGTCCTCTTCCCTGATCGGAGCCAGCCGTGAGAGTCCTGGTCGCGTTCGCCGTCGCCGTTGGGCTGGTGGCTGCGCTCATGGCGCTGGGCGGCAACGGCTGGGCGGAGATGAGCGCGAGCCGGCATACCTGCGACCAGGCCACTCTCACCAACACCTCCACCGACACGCTGTTCGTGCACTACGGCCCGAAGGGGTCCAATCTCCCGCCGCTGCAGATTGGCCCGGGCGAGGTGATCGGACTGGCCGGCGTACGCGCCGCGGATCTCACCGTCACCGATCCCCAGGGCAACGAACTCAGCCCGGACGACGCGCGTACGCGACTCGTGACCGAGTGCGCGTCGTCAGACCCGAACTCCGCTCCCACTCCCGGGCCGACCTTCAAGAACCAGCCCGCCAGCTGGGGAGGCCTCTCGAAAACAGGGAAGTGAGCGGACCGCGATACCACCTTTCGGTTTCATAATCCCGGCCCCCACATGATCGGCAGGTCCCGCCCTGGCTGTCTGACACTGTCCGACAACGCCCAACGGCCCCTTCCGGAGACATCCGAAGGGGGCCGTTCGAGGCGTGTGCTGGTCAGCCCAGCGCAGGATCAGGCGTTGACGCTCTCGCGCTCATCGGCGGACACAGCGGCAGAGGTCGAGCGACGACCGCGCAGCCAGGAGTCGACCGAATAGCGACCGGCGCCGGCGACGCCCACCGCGAGAGCAGCAGCGGCGATGACGGCGACGAGCTCCCAGCCGTTCTCCGAGACGAACACACCGTTGCCGACGTGGACGAGGACGGCGGCGACACCCATCTGCAGCGCAACGAGCAGACCGGCGATGGGGGCGAAGAGGCCGACGAGAAGCAGTACGCCACCGACGAGCTCGATGACCGCAGCCACGGGAGCGCTCACCGACGCGGCCGGAACGCCCATCTGGCCGAATGCCTCGGCAGTGCCGGCGAGGGTCCAGGTCACGAACTTCTGCAGGCCGTGGGCGATCAGCACGACGCCGAGCAGCACCCGGGCCACGAGGAGGGCGATGTCACGGACGACGGTGGGGGGATTGAGGACGAGGTTCATATCAGGCTCCTGCCAGGTTCAGATTCGAGCGGCAACCGTTGGGGAACCGCGTGATGAATCAACCGTAGAAGATAGTTGATATTTCAACCAAATGCGTTCCGGAGTGAAGAACCGGCAGAGGCAGCCAAGAGCAACGGACTTCTAATCCGTCGGTCGTTGGGTTCACCCGGTCTTGGCCACAGGCTCGAGCATGAGCTCGGTCATGAACTGATGCGGCCGGGAGGGAATGCGCCGCGTACGCCCGGTCGGGCGCCAGCGCTCGGCCTCGAGGAACTCCCGCAGCGGATCGTCCTCGGCCACCCAGGCGCGGGCGCGCTCGATAGCGGCGGTACGCCAGTGCCGATAGCCCTCGCCATAGAGCTCCGCCACGAGGTCAGAACCCCAGAGATCGTCCCGCACCACGATCTGGCGCAGCTCATCGACCGTATAGGTGATCCACCCCAGCCAGCCGTCCGCATCCTCGGCGATCGTCACGGTGACCCAGGGGTCGTTCAGGATCTGCTGCCACTCCTGTTTGCCGACCGCGCCGTTGAACGCCACAAGGGCGGAAATGTCACCGAATCGCGCGTGCCTCATGTCCATGCGGGCACCTTAATGCACCGTTATTCCGTGGAAACAGAGCCCCGAAACGTTCCCGCGGGAACGTCCTGGAGGCCTCCAATCACGGATTGGTCACAGTCCTTCAGGTAGGGAACTGGCCCCCGGAACCCGGATTCAAGCAGGTCGACAGAACGAACTGTCCCTGAGCCGGAGGGTCACCATGAAGAAGATCATCGCCACCGCTTTCGCCGCAGCACTCCTTGCCACCGGCCTGACCGCGTCGCAGGCGTACGCCGCACCCGTCGACATCACCGCCTCCTACGGCTGCAACTCGGCCACCTTCACCAACAAGAACGACCAGGCCGTCAACGTCAACTACGGCACCGCGAGCTCGGGCGATGTCAGGAGCGTGACGGTTCCCGCCGGCAAGAGCGTCAAGGTGAACTCGAAGAGCAAGAACTTCGGCTATACCGCAACCTTGCCCAACGGCACCGAGGTCGGGCTCGTTCCGTGGCCCGGCGTCGACCTGACCGCCGAGTGCGCCGAGGCCGACAACCAGGCCAAGGCGAAGAAGTTCACGGTCTCCTACAGCTGCAACGCCGCCACGTTCACCAACAACACGGGTGGTCCGGTGACCCTGCAGCACGGCCAGCAGAACTCCGGCGACACCAACAAGGTCACCATCGCCAACGGCAAGACCTTCACCGCGAAGAGCACCGCCAACAACTTCGGCTGGCTGGCCAAGGACGCCAACGGCCGCACCATCAACGTCCAGGAGGGTGGCATCAACCTCCAGGCCAAGTGCACCGCCACCACGAAGCCGACCAAGCCCGCGAAGCCGGCCAAGAAGACCGAAAAGGGCGGACTGGCCAAGACGGGCGTGTGATGTCGACAAGCTCCATCGTTGGGTGATTCGACGAGCTCATACAACGGCGGCCGAGGGGATTCCCCTCGGCCGCCGTGGTGTTTCTGCTCAGATAGTGCCGTCCGCGAGGAGGGCGTCGAGCTTGGCGTACCCCTCATTCACACCCGTCTCCATGTCGCTCTGCAGCCACATGTCGCGGCCCTCGAACGAGTCGACGAGCGACTGGGCGTGGAGGCGCGTACGCCCATCGCCCAGGTCCTCGAACCGGAGTGTCTCGAGCGAGACGCCCTCGGGCCAGCCCTCGAACGTGAACGTCTGCACGATGCGGTCGTCGGAGACTTCGTGGAAGGAGCCGTGGAAGCCGTACTCCTCCCCGCCCCGACGGTTCAGGAAGCGCCACGAGCCGCCGGTGCGGGCGTCCCAGTGATCGATGACGGTCTCGACGTCATGGGGTCCGACCCAGCGGGCATAGAGCTCCGGGTCGACATGCGCACGCCTCAGCTGGGCCGGCGTGGCATTGAAATCACGAGTGATGCGGATGAGCGGCACGTTCGGATCGGCTTCGACGTGGGCCTGGTCATAGCGGGTCATGGGAGTTCCTTTCGGTGGGGCGTGGGTACGCCCGGGGGACTGGGGGGCTCGGTCTCGCTCATCGTGGCGAGGACGTCTTCGAGTCGCTGAAATCGGCGTTCGGCCTGGCGCTGATAGCGCTGGATCCAATCGAGCATCAGCCCGAACGTCTCGGCCTCGAGGTGCACGGGTCGGCGTTGGGCCTCCCTGCGTCGGGAGACCAGGCCTGCCGCCTCGAGCACCTTGAGGTGTTTCGAGATCGCCTGGAGGCTGACCCCGTAGGGCGCCGCCAGTTCATTCACGGTCGCGTCACCCAGGCTCAGCCGGGCGACCAGATCGCGGCGGGTCGGATCGGCCAACGCCGCGAACGCGAGGTTCAGCTTGTCGACTCCTTCGTCGTCCATCGCTCTCCTCCTCTATATTCAACCTTCCGGTTGATTAAAACCGTACGCTCATGTCAGCGCGTAGTCAACCCTTCGGTTGAATAAATATGGAGTCAGCGATCCGGGGACGGAAGAGGGGGCACTCCCAACCATGAGCGGGCACTGTCGAGAGACGATTCGGCCAGGCTGATCGAGCTCCACCGCGCGGACATGGAGCGCGATTCCTTCTCTGCGTCCTTGAGAAAGAGGAGGGCCATGTCAACCTGATGACGAGCCTTCCTGCGGGCCTTCAGTGCCTCGGGCGGGTAGTCGTCTTTGGATGCCTCCGGAACTTCGGTCAAGGCCTGAAGATGCGTGCAGTCCCGACGTCGGGTAGCGATGCGTTCCGCCAGGGCAAGGACGCTCGGATCGACTCCGGTGCTCGCAGTATTCGGCAGGTTCGGCGGGAGCTCCGCTGACTGCCCATAGAGGGGAAACCGTGGCTCGGGTGCGGCCACCCCCGCTTCCTCCGCAAGGGGCGGATACACCGGCCAGGAGGCCGTGGCTCCGGCCTCGGAGGCCGGACCCGGTTCCTGGTGCGGGCTCGACCGCGTCGATCCAAGCGACTCCTCAAGGGCGTCGAAATCCTGGATCTTTATGCGGACCCCGAGGAACATCCCCTGACCGTTGTCGATGCGTGCGGTCACTCTCCTGCGTCCGCCTCCCTGTCGTGTCAACTGGGACGTCAGCGGGAACGAGCGAATCGCCAGGCCGGCCTCGTCGCGCGCCAACACCAGGCGCCGGGCGGTCAGCAGGAGCAGCCCCCACGGGTCCTGCACCGCAACAATCCGATGCACCTCCTCGGCCGCGTCGAGGGCATCCAGGATCTCGCGCTCAATCCGGTCGGAGGCGCTCAACACACCCCAGGCACCCAGTCCCTCCGCCTTGTCGGTCCGTGGGTCTGAGCGGAACGGCGTCATGCGGCCACTATGCCGGACGGGTGGGTACGCGAGCACCGATCACACATCCCCATCACACCTGCTCCGCCGCGTACGCCTCAGCGGCCAGCTCGTGCACGTCCTCCAACCAGCCCCGGACTTCGGCGTAGGTGGGGGAGAGCTCATAGGCATGCTGGTGACACGCGCGGGAGAGCGCATGCCACGAATGCCACGCCAACGCCGGAATCCGGGTGTGGACATAGAGCACCTGCAAAGCCACCAGCTTCGAGGTCATGGAGGCGTCTTCCATGCCCTCGGCACGAGCCACGACCAGCCGATCGACGACCTGCTCCAGGCCACGACGAGCCAGCCAGCAGGTCTGGCGGACCCGACCCGGAGTGGCGGCCGACAGGAATGCGTCAGCGATGACAAGCATGGTTGTCATGCGTGGTCCCGCAGATTCTCGGCACTCTTGAGCACGGCACTGATGTCACCGTGGAGTTTGTCGACCGTTGTGCCGGTGTGGGCCTTGGTCCCGGCACTCTCAGGGCCTCCCGGTGGACCCACTCGTTCTTCCACAGCTCGATCGGTTGAGGATGCAGCGCGAGGGCCACCTTCTGCTGCGTTGTCCGGGCATCCTGCCACGCGTCTTCGAGTTCGGGAATCGTCCGGCCTGCGCGCAACTGGCGGGTGAAGTAGCGCGTGAGCGCCGCAGATTCCAGGGCCATGCGGAGCACGCCGGGCACGAGTTGAGTCTTCAGATTCGGCGGGATGTTGGGGTCTTTGTAGAGCGACACCGCGTCATTGATGTGTCGCCGCACGGGGTCGAGCACTGGCACGACATGAACGACGGAATTCTCCCCTCGCTGCACCTCCAGGAGGTTGATCTGGGCACCGCCCGTCCCATGCCGACGGGCAGCATCGGCGAGGCGATCATCATGGGACAGCACGACGACCTGATGGGTTTCGGCGATCTCGAGCAGGACGGCGAGCAGGCCCTCGACCTTCGCCGGATCCATCGCCTGCACCGGATCGTCGAGCACGACGAACTGGAACGGGGAGGCCTCCAGCGTCACCCGCGGCAGAAACAGCGCCAGGGCCAAGGCGTGCAGCTCACCCTGGCTCATCACGCGCAGTGCGCCCACCGGTTCACCGTCAACGGTGGCGGAGATCTCGAGCTTGCGGGGTGAGAGCGCGATGTCGGCGACATAGACGTTGGACTCCTGTTTGAGGAGGTTCCAGATGTGTTGCGCGCGCTCGGTGATCGGCGCGAGGCGCTCGCTCTGGGCCGCCTTCTCGAGTTCGTCCATCACCTTCTTGGCCGACTTGAGTCGTTCCTCGGCGGCCAGGCCTTCGGCGTACGCCTCATAGGCCCCGATCCACTCGCTCAGCATCACCGCCAGCGGCGCCCAGACATCCCGTCGGTCCTGCGCCACCTGTGCGGCCTCGGCCTGCCACGCGCTGGTGGCGGCGGCGAGGTCGGCGTACCCCTTCTCCACATGATCCGCCCACGTCGCCGGTTCGGTCGGCAGGGACGCCCACCGCGCCCACGCGGCGACGGCGGCCGGCTGGGAGGTGAGGTCGAAGCTGTGCTCGATGACCGTGCGGGGCAGCGAACCGACGAGGGCGCGGACCCGACTGCGGGCGCTCCGCTGGCGCTGTAGGGCCTGGTCCCGCAGCCGAGCTGCCTCACCGGACGCATCGAGGGTCGCTTGGACGCGGGCGCGCCACGCGGCATCCAGCGTTCCCTCACCGCACACCGGACACGCCTGGTCCCCGGCGTGCTCATGGAGGTCGAGCGCCTGGGTCAGCAGCTGGCGCTGGGCCTGTTCGAGGTGAGTGAGCGCCCCGGCCAGCTCGGCGACGGCGGCATCAGCCGAGCGGAGTTCGTCGGCTGCGGCCCGGACCGCCTCCTCGGTCGGCACCTCCAGCTCGACGATCGCCTCGAGGGACTTGACCGAGGTGTCCGATCCGCCACCGGTGGCCAGCTCACGCGCGCGGGTAAGGTCGACGTTCTTGCGCAGGCTCTTGGTGGCGAAGGCCCCGAGTGCCTCGGTGATGCGGGCATCGTCCACAACGTCGGTGACCGCCTGTTCGAGCGCGGCCCGGGCGGCACCGCGGGCTGTCTTCTCGCGGTCCCGGGGCTGACCGGCCGTCTTCAGCCGATCGTTGATCAGCGTCTTGGCCGCCGTGATCTCGCCGAGCCCCAGCGCTTTCTGCACCGCCTGCGCAATGTCGATCTGCCGGCCGGCCAGAAGGTTGCCGAGTTCCTCATAGGACAACAGCGGACGGTAGGTCACCAGGGCCTCGTCCCAACCGAGTGAGGCGATGCCTTCCTCGGGGAGCTGGTCCTCACGCTCGAGCGTCCGGCGGAAGGCGTCGCGCGGCGCATCGGGCTTCCACTCCACCTCGATCCGCGACGAGGCCTCACCCTGGTGAACCAGGTCGAGCCGCACGCGACAGGGTTCGCCGACATGGAGGTTGCGATGCTCGGGTTCGAACTGGGAGTTCGGCTTGTTCCACCGGTGAGCCGCGCCCGTCAGCGCAATCTCCATCGCCTCGGAGAACGATGACTTGCCGGAACCGTTGCGCCCGGACACGATGGTCAACCCCGGCATCGGCCTGAAACCGATGAACGATTCCGGCCCGATCCCGCGGAACCCCGACACCTGCACGCCCCGCCAGAAGCGCGAGCCGCTCGAGAAAGACTCCCTCGACCACGGGCCGTGCGGCGCTGTCGGACACCCCACCCTCGAACGCTTCCCCGGCCAGGACGCGATCAAGCGGCTCACTGCCGGCCACCGCGGCCCGGATGACATCGGCCACCTCGGACGCGACACCCCGCTCGGTCAGGTAATGCTTCGCCCATGCGGCGACGTCGGATTCACGAGGGTCATGGGTGGTCATGCACAGACGTTAACGGAGCCGTCGGACAGATTCTTTCCTACGGTCGGAAATCGTCGTGCAGGCGTACGCTCGAGAACTCGATCGACCCATCGGGCAGGCGCCAGTAGTGCAACCGCCGGGCCGAGGGGGTCTTCACCTGCAGGGATACCCGCCAGGCGGTCGCGCCGTCAGGACGGGTCACCACCGGGTCGTTCCCGCCGTCTCCGGTGCGGAGCTGATGCAGCTCCCGGGCCTGCTGCTCGGCGTCCAGCCCGGTCAGCACCTCGACGAGGACATCGACCACCTTGCTCCGGGAAATCCCCTCGATCTCGCCCCAGCTGCGGAAGAAGTGGGATCCGACGGTCCACTCCGCCAGCGGACGGTCGCCCTCGGGGAACCGCCGGGCCCACGCGAGCTCGATGTCGAGCCTGAGCTGATCGGTCGGATTGTCGAATCGCCCGCGGTACGCCTCCCATGACGCCAGCGCATCCCGGCCGTCCGACGACTCCTTGCGCAGGCGCGCGATCGTGTTGTTGGCCTCGCGGAGCTGCTTCTTGGCGCGTTGTTCGCGCTGCCGGTGCTCGTTCAGTTCGCGCTGCTTCTCGCGCAGCTCGGCGAGGAGGCGGGCGTTCTCGGTACGCGCGTCCACGAGTTGCTGGCGCAACGCCGGGTCGGAGGCGGAGGCCGGCTCCCGAACGGTCTCGACAGGCGCCGGAGTCCGTGGCCGGGGCGCCGGAGGATGGGGTTCGTCGATCTCCTCGACTTCCTTGACCGGGATCAGCCAGGGCGGGCCGTCGGGCAGGAGCGCCGGGGCCGGCGCGGGCAGGAGGCCCTCGTCATCGACCAGCGCCGTGAGCCGCCAGTCCTCATCGGTCTCGCCCCGCTCGGTCACCTGAACCCGCAGGACCTCACCCTCGGTGAGGAACCGCCGCAGGTCGACGGCGTTCGGCCCCTGCACGATGTCCTCGCGCGGCACGTCGACGAGGAAGTCGGGGAAGAGTTCGAGTACGCAGACATCCGGGTCCACATAGGCCACCCGCGTGAGCACCACGTCGTCGACCTGCACCTCGGCGAGCGCGTACGCAGGCGATCGGACCGAGTCGGTCAGGTCGAGGCGGCCGAACTCCGGATCCACCCGCCCAATGACTCGTTGGCCCCTGCGGAAGACCTGTTTCGCAGGAATGCCGGGGGCGACGAGCTCGGGCCAGACGGAGGCGTTGTCACCGTTGTCAAGGCGTACCAGCGCACGCCCGGCCGTGATCCCCAGCACCTCGCCGCTCACCTCGGGCAGGCTCATGGCCACGCCGGATCGATAGCCGCCCTCCGCGGCCATCCCGAGCGCGTCACCGATGAGCAGATCGGCGACCGCGGCACCCTCCGCCCGGTTCGTGGCGAACCGCAACGGCGATCGATAGGGATCGGACAGCCATCCGTCGCGCACCGGATAGACCCGTGAGGCCCCGCCATAGACATCCGTGCCACTGGGCAACAGATCCGAGAAGGCCCACGTCACCGCGCCGGTCGGCAGGACGAATACGGGGGCGATCCCGTGCAACTCCCGGGCAACGGCCCCCGGGTCGACGAACGGCTGGGACTCCTGCGCCGCGATCGTGATCACGACGATGGGGCGGGTCCGGTCCTCCGACACGAGCTCGCGCGCCAGCTCCGCCGCCAAGGCCGGATCGTCGACCCAGGTCAGGGTCGTGTCGTTCGGGCGTGTGGGGCTTGGAGGCGGGTCCGGGGTCGGCGTACCCACCACCGCATCCAGCCGATTCACCTCCGCAACCACGTCCTCGAACAGGCTGTCGCGACGCTCGGGAGTCTGGGCGAGCAGCAGCGGCGCGCGGAAGGGGTCAGCGAGCCAATCCGTGCCCGGGGGATAGATCCGCACCGCACCGTTGTAGGCACTGAACTCCTTGCCCGGCAGCGCACTTGTCAGCGCATAGGACAGCTCTGCGGAGGTGATGAACCAGACCGTCGCGCGCGTCCCCACCGCCTCGGCGAGGTCGGCGGGTGAGACATAAGGGCCGGGCGCGTCATAGTCCACGGTGACCACGACCAGGGGTTTCTCACGGTCGGGGTCCTGGATCTGCGTGGCCAACCCGGCGACCTCGGCAGGGGCGGAGGCCGAGAAATGGATGGGGGCTGCCCTGCGTGTCGCCTCCGGCATCACCTTTCGATGGCGCCTTCGCTTCGGCATGGTTCCTCCCCGGGTCAGGGCGAGCGTAGCGGGCGCTCAGGGGCGTACGTCCTGCATGGCCTTGGCCAGGGTGATGTTCTGCGTGATCCACGTGTGCTCGTCGTCGGACAGGTCGCGCCGCTCCCGCCGGGCGTCATACACGGCCCAGGAGACGTTGATCATCGCGCGCACGACGACCCAGTCGCGCGATCGCCGCTCATCGAACTCCGCGCCGTCGACGAGGGCATAGAAGCGGTCGCGGATGGTTTCGCCGGGATTGCCATACCACTCCAGCTCCTCCCAGCGGTTCCACAGCATCGAAGCGGGCTCGTAGCACGGGTCGCCGTTGAACCCCTTCGGATCGATCGCGACCCACTCGTTGGTCCGGGCGCGCCACATCACGTTCTCGTCGTGCAGGTCGCCGTGGATCACATGAGTCGGCTCGCCGGCGATGAGCTGGCGCCCCGCGCGGAGGGCCTGTTCGACGAAGCGCGGCGGCGCAGGGACCTCCCGACCGAGACCCGCGAGATCATCCAGCCACCCGGCGACCAGGGCGTACGAGGAGGGCAGCTTCGGCGAGGCCGGCCGATGGACTACGCCGCAGAGGCGGGCGATCTGGGCGTACGCCTCGTCGGTCGGCTCCTCGGTGAGGGATCGGTCGAGGGTTTCGAGGAGAAGTACGCCGCGGCGGGGGTCGGCGCGCATGAGCTCAACCGCGCCACGGCCTTTCCAGACCTGCAGTGCCGGGATCTCTCCGTGGGTCTCGGGGTCGGGCTGCACGACCTTGAGCATGAGGCGGCGCTTGTCGCGATCGGTGACGGGCTGCACGATCGAGGCGACGCGGAGGATGGGGTCGGCGGTGGGAGAGAGCTCCCACTCGGTGAGCATCTCGCCGAGCAGTCGTTCGAGGGTCACGATGGCTGCCTCTCACGGGGAACGGAACAGTCACCCAATCGCACATCAGAATTCATGATCAATCGATAGTCATGATGGCATGAAGACTTCTTTCGGCGCTGTGGCCGCATCGGCCCTCGCGCTCGCCCTCGCCGCCGCGGGCGTCCAGGCCCACGCCGCTCCGGCCCCCAAGCCGGTCAAGTCCATGACCGTTACCACCGACAACGAGACTCCCGTCCTCTATGACGACGAGGAGGGCGGGAACGCCTCCGGCGACGATCCCGCCATCTGGGTCGACCCGGTCAACTCCGCCAACTCGCTGGTCATCGTGACCGCCAAGGGAGGCGGACTCTATGTCTATGACCTGGGCAGCAAGGAGCTCCAGCACCTGCCTGCCACCCCGCTGCCCAACGACGGCCGGTTCAACAACGTCGATATCGCCTACGGCGTGAAGGTCGGCGGTCAGACCCTCGACCTCGCTGTCGTGTCGGACCGCTACAACGACTCCATCCGCTTCTTTGCGATCGACCCCGCGGGCGCTCGGGCCGGCCAGCCGCTGCGCGAGGTGACCGCCGCAGACCAGGCGTACCTCTTCGTCAGGAACGCCGCCGAGCTCGAGGACGAGCACACCGCCTACGGTCTGGCCGTGTGGCAGCCGCGGAATGGCAACGAGGCGTACGCCGTCGTCACGCAGGAAGGCCGCACCAACCTGGCCGTGGCGAGGATCGTGGGCAACGCGGACGGAACCGTCGGGTACGAGGTCGAGCGCACGATCACCATGCCGGGCCAGTTCGTTCTGCCCGACGGGACCACCTGGATTCCCTGCGAGGAGCCGGGCGTCGAGCCGCAGTTCGAGGGCGTGACCGTCGACAACCGGTCGGGCATTCTGTATGCCGCCCAGGAGGACGTGGGCCTCTGGCGTATCGATCTGGAGAACCGGAACAAGAAGCCCGAGCTCATCGACAAGGTCACCGACTTCGGCGTGCACGATCGCTTCGACCCCGAGACCGAGGCGTGCGAGCCCATCGGCGAGGACAAGGGCTATGGCGGCAACATCACCGCCGACGCCGAGGGCGTGGACCTGTACTACGGTCCCGGCACCACCGGCTACATCATCCTGTCGTCGCAGGGCTCGGACGAATTCTTCGTCTATGAGCGCCAGGGTCGCAACAAACTCGTCGGCTCGTTCAAGGTCGACGGCATCAACGGTGCCGACGCGATCCACGGCTCCGATGGCCTGGCGGTGACGAACCGTCCGGTGGGGCAGTACACCGAGGGCCTGCTCGTGACTCATGACGAGCCGGAGTCCGGCCCGGGCGTGGACGATGAGCGCGACCCGACCAACTTCTCCTATGTCAGCTGGGGCGACATCGCGCGTGCCCTCGACCTGAAGATCAACACCACGGCCAAGAACGACCCGCGGTTCCGCTGATTCCTTTCTCCGGGACCTCCCGGTGCGCGGGGGTGATGGGCGAGACTGGGCGGTACGCCTATCGGTCCTAGGAGAGTCATGCCGGAGCTCGGTGTCGTGCACACGAAGATCCGTCGTGCCGAGGCGGATCTGGTGGACGAGCTCGGGACGTTCGGGAGCGTCACAACCTATGAGGCCCGGGCTCGCAGCGGTTTGCTGAGCCCGGGCCTTCGGCCGATCTATCCCGGGGCCCGGGTTTCCGGAACCGCCGTCACCGTCCTGCTGCAGCCCGGTGACAGCTGGATGATGCACGTCGCGGCCGAGCAGATCCGCCAGGGCGACATCGTGGTCGCGGGCCTGACGGCCCCGTGCAGGGACGCGTTCTTCGGGGCGCTGCTGGCGACGTCGTTCCTGGCTCAGGGGGCACGGGGGCTGGTGATCGATGCGTGCGTACGCGATGTCCACGAGCTGACGAAAATGGGGTTTCCGGTGTGGAGTCGCGGGGTCTCGGCTCAGGGGTCGGGCAAGCTCGTGATCGGGTCGGTGAACGTGCCGGTGGAGTGCGGTGGCGTACGCGTGGAGCCCGGCGATGTCATCGTGGCCGACGACGACGGTGTGGTCTGCGTGCCGGAGATGCGGGCGCCCGAGACTGTGTTCGCTGCTCGCGCTCGCCGTGCGAACGAGCGGGCCAAACGGGACGAACTGGCGGGTGGGGTTCTCGGCCTGGATATGTATGGGATGCGCCACGCCCTCCGCGCCGCCGGTCTGCGCTGGGAGGATTAGTCGCGGACGTACGAAGGAGTAGTCATGGACGACGTGGTGGCCGATCGCGCCGCTGGGGTGTTGCTGGGCCAGGCGGTGGGCGACGCGCTCGGGGTTCCGTATGAGTTCGGGACAACCCGACTCGAGGGCGAGGCGAAGATGCTCGGAGGTGGCCTCGGGGGCTATCGGCCGGGGCAGTATTCCGATGACACCGAGATGGCTGTGTGCATCGCGCAGGTCTCGTGTGATGGCCATGACCTGACGTCCGAGGAGGCTCTGACTCTGGTCGCACACCGGTTCATGGCGTGGCGGCGGACCGATCCGCCGGACATCGGCGTACAGACCCGGGCGGTTCTGGGTGACGGTGCGGAGGTGTCGGGGGAGGAGCTGACCGCGCGGGCGCGGGCGTACTTCGAACGCACCGGCCGGGCCGCCGGTAATGGCGGGCTGATGCGGACGGGGATCGTCGGCCTGTCGCGTCTGGACGACCGGGAGGCCACGGCGGCCGCGGCCCGGGCGGTGTGTGAGCTGACGCATGCGGATCCCTTGGCGCCGGAGTCGTGCGTGTTGTGGTCGGAGGCGGTACGCGTGGCGGTGCTGGAGGGGCGCTTCGATGTGCGGGGCGGATTGGACCTGTTGCCGGCTGACCGGGTGGCGTACTGGTCGGAACGCCTGGATGAGGCTGATGCCGGTCCGGCTGCCCGGTTCACCGCGAACGGATTCACCGTCGTCGCGTTGCAGGCTGCCTGGGCCGCCATCCGTGAAACCGATCCTGTCGGCGCGGGGGAGGAGGCTCCTCTGGAGGGTCCGTCGGCTGAGGATGGGTCGGATCGGGCTGAGCAGATCCGGATCGGGCAGCTCCACATTCGGGCGGCCCTGCAGAGGGCCATCGAGATCGGCAACGACACGGACACCGTGGCGGCCATTGCCGGGACGCTGCTGGGTGCGCGATATGGGGCGGCGGCGCTGCCGTGGGAGTGGGTCGAGCAGATCAACGGTTGGCCCGAGCTGACCGCGTCGTCGCTGGTGGGCCTCGCTCATGCCACCGCCCGCCACGGCCGGGCCTGACCGCAGGGCCTCCCAACTGGCTCGAGGGCCCGCGACGGTGGCCACATCAACCGTGAGCGAGACCCGGTCCCGATGTCCAAGATCATTCTCGGCTGAAGGATTTTGGCTGCGATTGCGACCACAATCCTTCAATCCAGATCTAGGCGGAACGTTTCATGAGTTTCACCGCGCAGGTTGGTCCACATTGCCGGATCTCACCGCCGAATCCTCGGTGCTGCTTGGTGTGGAAGATGTCCAGAGCCAACTCGCAGGTCTCGTAGTACACGTCCACCCATCCGGCCCGGAGCGTCTGGGCGCCTTGGGCGGCCGTGCCCCTGTCCCTCCGGTTGTCCCGACGACGCTGTCCTTCATGGGCGATGGTGCCGTCAACTTCCAGCACGATCTTGTGTTCGTCATCCACGAAGTCGCGGCGGATCGACTTTCCACCCACCTCGTCGGGGACGGCCATCCGCATGAGAGGGAGCCCATGCGCCAGCAGGACCTGCTGCACGAAGTCAACCTCAAGCACACTCTCGGCGCCCTCGGCGACAACACCGAGTGCGAGTGTCAATGCATGCCGGTGACGATGGGCGCGTCGCTTGTCCAGCTTCTCGATGAGCTCCTCGACCGTAACCTTCTTTCGCTGGACGGCCCGAGTGGCGACAGCGATGGCGTCTTCGCGAGAAGCCGTGGCCAAATCTCCCAGATCGAGCACCGTCATGGCAGGGGGAGTCACTCTCAGACCCTTGCGAACAACAGTGACAAAGGGCTTGCGTCGGCGGATTCTGACGCCGGTCGGTCTGTTTCGGCTGACATTGTTGGGAAGATGGACGTTGAGAATCTGCGGTTCCGTGTCGTTGATCCCCAACAGGTAGGCCGCAGAACCCAGAGCAAGCGCTGAGTCCTTCCCGCAGCTGAGCAGCGCGGCATTCGCTCGGGTCATCCAAGTGAGTGGCCCCGCGTGTGCGATGTATACCCCGGGGTGGAAAGTACGCCACAACCCCTTCTTTAGCTGCCACCGAAGCGCCGCGGGTGTCAGGTGTTGCAGCGCCTGGCTCCGTGAGACCGCGTAATGCTGATTCTTGACCAAGTCGTCGAGTTCCACGCCCGCACACTGCGTCGCTGGAACCGATTCGGTTCACCTAAGGGCCGAGAAGAATTGGATTGAAGGATTGTTGTCGTGCGGACGACCAAAATCCTTCAACCCAAATCGCCCCAGGAGTCAGCGCTGAGCCAGGTGCTTGCCGGTGAGGGAGGCACCACCCTGGCGGGCATGCTCGACGAGGTCAGCGGGCGTACCCGAGAACACCAGCCGACCGCCCTCCTGGCCCGCCCCGGGGCCGAGGTCGATGACCCAGTCGGACTGGGCGACGACGTCGAGGTTGTGTTCGATGACGATGACGGTGTGACCGGAGTCGACGAACCGGTTGAGCAGGCCGATCAGGTTGTCGACGTCGGCCATGTGGAGGCCGCTGGTGGGCTCATCCAGCACGAGCACAGGCGTGTCCGTCGTCTGGATCGCCAGCTTCAGCCGCTGACGCTCGCCACCCGACAGGGAGTTGAGCCGCTGGCCGAGCTTGATGTAACTCAACCCCACATCGATCAGCCGCTCCAGGATCGCCCTGATCGGCTTTTCCGTGAAGAACCCCGCAGCCTCTTCAACACTCATCGCCATGACATCGGCGATGGACTTGTCGCGGAGCTTGAGCTCCAATACCTCGGCCGTGAACTGCTTGCCGTCGCAGGTCTCGCAGACGTTCTCGACACTGGCCACGAAGGACAGGTCATAGATCGTGACGCCGAGGCCCTTGCAGTCCGGGCAGGCCCCCTCGGAGTTGGCCGAGAACAACGCCGGCTTCGTGCCGGTCGCCTTGGCGAAGACCTTGCGGATGTGTTCGAGCATCCCCGTATACGTCGCCGGATTCGACCGCCGCGAGCCCCGGATCGCCGTCTGGTCCACGAATGTGACGCCCTCGGTCGGCAGACAGCCATGGATCAGCGACGACTTGCCGGATCCCGCGACGCCGGTGACCGACACCAAGACACCCTTCGGCACGTCCACATCGACGCCCTGCAGATTGTGTTCCCGCGCATCACGGATCTCGATCCAACCCGTGGGCTCACGCGGTGACTCCTTCACCGGCTGGCGCTGCTCCAGGTGGTCACCCGTCCGCGTACCCGATTTCCGCAGCCCCGTCATGTCGCCCTGATAGACGATCTCGCCACCGTGGGAGCCCGCCCCCGGACCCATGTCGACCAGTTGGTCGGCGATGGCCATGACCTCGGGCTTGTGCTCGACCACCAACACGGTGTTGCCCTTGTCGCGGAGCTTGAGCAGCAGCTCGTTCATCCGCTGCACGTCGTGGGGATGCAGGCCGATGGTCGGCTCGTCGAAGACATAGGTCACATCAGTCAAAGCCGAGCTGAGGTGGCGCACCATCTTCACGCGCTGGGCCTCGCCACCGGACAGCGTGCCAGCCGGGCGATCCAGGCTCAGATAGCCGAGCCCGATCGACATGAACCCGGCGAGTTCGTCGCGGAGCTTCTTCACCAGCGGATTCACCGGGAGCGTGGCCAGGTGGGCATCGAGCTCATCCACCTGCATCGACACGCATTCGCCGATGGACCGGCCGCCGAGGCGTACCGAATTCGCGAGCTGGTTGAGCCGCGACCCACCGCACTCGTCACACACCGCGAACGTCGCGATCCGCTCGACCGCCGCGCGCAGGCCGGGCTTCATGGATTCGATGTCCTTGGTCAGGACCGACTTGGCGATCTTGGGGATCAGACCCTCGAACGTGAGGTTGACCCCGCCCAGGCTGACCTTGCGCTCCTCGCCATGCAGCAGCAGGTCGCGTTCGTCAGCACTGAAGTCGGCGATCTTCTTGTCGGGGTCGAGGAGGCCGGACTCGGCGTACAACTTCCAATACCACCCCCCGACGTTGTAGTTCGGGAAGTCGATCGCACCCTCGTTGAGGCTCTTGTTGAAGTCCACGAGCCGCTCGGCCGCGATCGCGGATCGACGCCCCAGCCCCTCGCAGGTCGGGCACATCCCGGAAGGATCGTTGAACGAGAACCGCAGGGGAGAGCGGAGCACCGGATCACCGAGGTTGGCGAACAGAGCACGGAGAACCGAGTACGCATCCGTGGTCGTGCCGACCGTCGATCGCACGTTCGCCCCCAGCTGCTCCTGGCTGACGATGATCGCGGGAGTGAGCCCAGCGAGCTCATCGGCATCGGGCTGGGGCTGCGACGGCATGAAGTTCTGGACGAACACTTCATAGGTCTCATCGATCAGGCGCCGCGACTCGGCCGCGATCGTGCCGAACACGAGCGACGACTTGCCCGACCCGGACACGCCGGTGAAGACGGTCAGCCGGCGCTTCGGGATATCGATATCGACGGACTTGAGGTTGTTCTCCCGGGCACCCCGGACACGGATCATTTCCACCCGCGTCAACCTAGTGGTCGGGTCCGACAAAACCCACAATCACCCGGCGAGACCGAATGAACCAGGGCTCAGGCCGAGGCGTCCTGGGTCTCGGTGATGCGCAGGTGCAGGCGGCGAAGGGTGACTTCGACTTCGTTGCTCAGGTCGTTGAGCGGGGCGAAAATGCCGCTGACGACACCATCGATCTCGGCGTCGGACACGGTTTCCTTGAACACGTGTTCGGCCTTCACCCGGGCCGCGCGCATGATCTCGAAACATTGCTCGAGGTCATAGTCGCCGTCCAGGATCTCGGACACGTGGGCGGGCAGCTCCGGTGTGGTCATTACTCCACCGTAACCGAAGCCCTGCCTCCTTCGCAGGTTTCCGTTCCTCTGCGAGGAATGTCGCGGCGTTCACCGCGGGGGGCCGAGAAGCCCCAGAGTCGCCTCCGACCGCACCACTTCGAGCAGCCGCCCGACCCAGTTGCGGGCCTCGGCGGTTTTGCCCTCCGTCCAGTACGCCGGGTCCCCGAAGATCCCCTGATAGTCGATCGGACCGGTGCCGGTGGATCGGAGGATCTCGGTCAGCTCGGGATAGCGGGCGTACTTCTGCCGCAGCACCGCTGCCATCAGTCCCAGCTGGATCTCATCCCACCGCTCCCGCACCGCCGACTCGCGCGCGCGGTTGACCGCCAAGGAAGACACGCAGATGCTCGGGCACCGCAAAGTACGCCTCCCGGAGCTCTGTGCGGAGCTTCTCGTCGCGCGGATTCTCCAACACAGCCCGGTACGCCGCCCGGCACCGAACCGAGGTCGTGGGTCGACTGGCGAGGCGCTCGACCTCATCCCGGACCGCCGCCACCAGCAGCTCACCCGGCAGCAGATCGACCCGGCGTACTTCAAACGAACCCAGATCTATGTTCGACACCCGCGCCCCGTCGGGCACGCTTGTGGCCACCCACCCGGAGGCCACCTTGCCCTCGAAATCCGCCAAACTGCCCAGGCCCCAGCAGTCGACCAGGCCGTCGGCATAGACGAAGAGATCGGTGAGATACCAGTTCATGTTGTGGATGATGATCGGGCGCCAGCTGCCCTCGATGCGCTTGCCCTCGGACATTCGATAGGTGCTGCGCCATCTCGCCATGCAGGGGAGAGTACGCCCGCTCGGGCGTACTTTCTCAGGCGTAGTACAGAGCCAATCGGTGCCCGTCCACCTCGCGCACGGTGATGTTCATGTCATAGATCTCACCGAGGACGCCCTCGTCGATGATCTCGTCCGGCGTACCCACCGCAGCCAGCCGCCCGTCCTTCATCGCCACGATCCGATCGGACCAGACGGAGGCGAAGTTGACGTCATGAATGACCACCACGATGGTCTTGCCCAATTCGTCGGCCGCGCGCCGAAGCCGTCGCATCATCGCTCGGGCATGCGGCATGTCCAGGTTGTTGAGCGGCTCGTCCAGCAGAACATAGTCGGTGTCCTGCGCCAGCACCATGGCCACGAAGGCCCGCTGACGCTGGCCGCCGGACATTTCGTCGAGGAAGCGGTGCCGAAGATCACCGAGATCGAGATAGTCGATGGCGGCATCGACGATCTGCCGATCGACATCGCCGAGTCGGCCCCCACAGTGGGGATAGCGCCCGAACGCGACGAGGTCGGCGACCGTGAGGCGTACAGCCAGGTGATTGTCCTGTTTCAGCACCGACAGGACCTTTGCGAGCTCCCTGCTATCGCATTCGGCGACATTGAGCTCGGCCACCGTGACCCGACCCGAGTCGGAGTCGAGCAGGCGGGCAATGATGCCGAGCATCGTCGACTTTCCGGCGCCGTTCGGTCCGATGATCGAGGTGACCCCACCGGTCGGCAGGTCGAGGGTGACGTCGTCCACCACGGTCGCTGCCCCGTAGCTCTTGGTCAGGTGATCGATCGCGATCATCGGCGACGACCTCCCAGCAGCAGAGCGATGAACACAATTCCTCCGACGAATTCGATGATGACGCTCAACACCGTGCCCTGATCGAACACGTGCTCCAGGACGGCCTGCCCGCCGACCAGCGTGATGACCGCCAGCAGCGAAGCGGCCACAAGGGTGTGGGCGTGGCGATGGGATCCGACGAGAAGGTACGCCAGGTTGGCGACCAGCAACCCGAAGAAGGTGATCGGTCCGACGAGTGCCGTGGAGACCGATACGAGGACCGAGACGGCGACCAGGATCCACAGCAGCGCCCGCCGATGGTCGACCCCGAGGCCGGTCGCCACCTCCGGACCGAGCGCAAGGACGTCCAGCGCATGCCGCTTGCGCCACACAAGCACGCTGGTCGCCGAGATCAGCACGGCGGAGATGATGAGCAGGTTGGTCTGGACTGCGCTGAACGACGCGAACAGCCGGTTCTGCAGGATCAGGAACGCGTTGGGCTCCATGATCCGCTGCAGGAGCGCGGCCCCGGAGCGCAGGAGCGTGCCGGCCACGATGCCGACGAGAACGAGCAGGTGCACCGAGCGGCCCAGGCGCCGCAAGAGCCCGGTGAACAGCCCCACCGACAGGACCAGCATCAGCCCGGCATTGACGCCGAACTGCAGCTCCGGGCCGAGGGAGTTGACCAGGTTGGCCCCCAGGAAGAAGATCCCCGCTGTCTGGATCAGCACATACAACGAGTCGAACCCCATGATCGACGGCGTCAGGATCCGGTTGGTGGTGATCGTGTGGAACAACACCGTCGACACCGCAATCGCCCACCCCACCAACACGAGCGCCGCGACCTTGCGCGTGCGATAGGCCAACACGAAGTCGAGGTTGCCGCCCGAGTCGATCAGGTAGTACGCCGCCACGGCGGCCAGCGCGAATGCGCCCATGATCACGAGGCGTACGCCCGGCCGGGCGCCCCGCGCGGGCGTCTGACGCAAGGGTGTCCGTGCTTGGAGGACGGCGGTCATCGCAGGCCCTTCCGGCGTACCAGCATGGTCAGGAAAACCGCCGCCCCGACCACGCCGACGATGATGCCGACGGGCAGCTCATAGGGATGATTGATGACCCGCGCGAGAATGTCGCACGCGAGCACGAAGCCGGCGCCGCCGAGGCAGATGACCGGGAGTGAGCGGCGCAGGTTGTCGCCCATGACGAGGCTGACCAGGTTGGGGACGACGAGTCCGAGGAACGGCAGACCGCCGACCACGACCACACAGACGGCCGAGCTCACAGCCACTATGCCGAGCCCGACCGCCATGGCCACGCGATGATTGAGCCCGAGACTGGTGGCGTGGTCCCTGCCGAGGCCTGCGACCGTGAAACGATCGGCGAAAACATAGGTCACCACGAGCAGGGCTCCGACCAGCCAGAGCAGCTCGAACCGGCCCCGGATCACTCCGGAGAAGTCGCCGGTCATCCACATGGTCATGGTCTGGAGCAGGTCGAACTGGTAGGCGATGAAGGTCGTAGACGCAGCGATGACGCCGGACAGCATCAGCCCGACCAACGGAACCACGATGATCGCCGAATGCACCGGCACCACCCGGATCACCTGCAGGAACAGCGCAGTGCCGAGGATTCCGGCGAGGACCGCCACCCCCATCTTGCCCGCCACCGGCATCGCCGGCATCCAGATGGTGGCGATGAGCAGACCAGCTCCAGCGGACTCGGTCGTGCCGACGGTCGAGGGCTCGACGAACCGGTTGCGGACCAGCAGTTGCATCAGCAGCCCACCGAGCGCCATAGCCGCGCCGGCCAGGACGACGGCGACCGTCCGCGGCACCCGGGAAGCCCAGAACACCTGCGCGTCGAGGGTGCCCGCACCGATCAGGAGGCTGGCGACCACGAGAGCGCCGAACACCAGCAGGGCAAGCGCCCAGATCCCGACTCGGAGGGTGCGTCGACGGACGGCGGCCGGATCCGCCCCTGCGCCCGGGGTCCGGATCCGGTTGCCGACGACCTTCCCCGGTGCCGTGCTGGAGGTCACGACACCGGGGAAATCTCTGCGAGCCAGGTCGAGGAGGGTCATCCCTCGAGCCCTGCGGCGGCCTCGTCGAGCATGGCGCCGGCGTTGTCGAGACCGTGGATCGCGATATACCACCGCGAGCCGTCGAGCATGACCAGCTTCTGGTCCTGCCAGGCCTTGGTGCGGTGGACGAGTTCGTTGTCGAGGATCTGGCGGGCGTTCTGGCCCTCGGTGCCGATCGCGGCGTCGCGGTCGACGACGAACATCACATCGGGGTTGATCTCGGCGAGCAGTTCGAAGGTGGCGGGCTCACCATGGCCGTCAGTGGCGATGTTCTCCTTGGCGACGGGGACACCCAGGATCGTGTGGATCGCGCCGAAGCGGGAGTTCTCACCGTGGAGGCTGACCTTGCCGCCCGAGGTCATGACGATCAACCCCCGGCCCGCGGCCGCTCCCTTGGATTCCAGGCCCTGGGCCCTGGTCCGCAGAGCCGCCATCTTTTCCGACAGTTCGGCCTGCTTGCCGAAGGTTTCGGCGATCGGGGTCGCCGACGCCTCCGTGCCGTCGATGAGGCCCTTGTCGGTCTTGAACGACACATCGAGCGTCGGCCAGTGCTGGCTCAATTCGGGATACTTCGCCGCGGAGCGGCCGCCGATGATCAGCAGATCCGGATCGAGCTTGTTGATGGTCTCGAGATTGGGCTCCTGCAGAGTGCCCACGTCGGCGTACTTCTCATCCCCGAACTCGCTCAGAAACTTCGGCAGGCCCCGCTTGGGCAGGCCCACCACGGTGTCCGACAGGCCGAGGGCCTTCATCGTGTCGAGCGCGCCGAAGTCCATGACGACGACCTTCTCGGGCGTGCCCTCGATCGTGGTCTCGCCCTGCACATGCCTGATCGTGCGGCTCTCCGCCGCCGGGGCTGCGGCTGGTGATCCCCCTCCCGATTGACCACAGGCGGTGAGGGCAAGGAGAAACACTGTGAGCAGTGCAGCGAAGCGGCGAACCATGGGGGCGACTCCTTCGTCTTAGGTTAGGCAACCCTAAATCAGGCTTAGGTGAGGCAAACCTAACTATCGAGGGAGTCCTCAGTAAACCCGAAACCGTGTGACGCTCATCACGACGTGCCCAGCGAGCGCCGGATCGCGTCGATGAGCAGATCGATGTCGTCGACCGAGGCCACCAGCGGGGGCGCCAGGCGTACGGTCTGGCCGTGCGCCTCCTTGGCCAACACCCCCAGGCCGAGCATGCGCTCGCAGACCTCACGCCCGGTCCCGAAAGCCGGGTCCACATCGATGCCGGCCCAGAGCCCGCGGGACCGCAGCTCCGTCAGGCCGTTCCCGATCAGCGGCCGCAGACCCGCCTCGAGCTGGGCTCCGAGCTCGACGGCCAGGGCCTGGGGCTCACCCTCCCGGAGCATCGCGACGACCTCGCGCCCCACTGCAGTCGCGAGGGGATTGCCGCCGAAGGTCGACCCGTGCGTACCCGGCGTGATCACGTCCAGCACCGCTCGGTCCGCGGCGATCGCCGACAGCGGCAGGAGACCACCGCCGAGGGCCTTGCCGAGGACATAGATGTCGGGCGCGACCTCCTCGTGATCGCAGGCGAAGGTCGTTCCTGCGCGGCCGAGTCCGGATTGGATTTCGTCGGCGACGAGGAGTACGCCGGCCCGGTCGCACACCTCACGGAGCGCGCGGAGATAGCCGTCGGGCGGGATGATCACACCGGCCTCACCCTGGATCGGCTCCAGCAGCACGGCCACGGTGGTCTCGTCGACGGCCGTGGCAACGGCCTCGACGTCGCCGAACGGGACGGTCCGGAAACCGGGGGTGAACGGCGCATAACCTCCGAATGCATCGGGATCGGTGCTGAACGACACGATCGTCGTGGTGCGCCCGTGGAAGTTGCCGCTCATCGTGACGATCGACGCCTGCTCCGGCGCGACCCCCTTGACCTCATAACCCCACTTGCGGGCCACCTTGATCGAGGTCTCGACGGCTTCGGCGCCGGTGTTCATGGGCAGGATCATCTCCTTGCCCGTCAGCTCGGCAAGCTCCTTCGCGAATGGCCCGAGCTGGTCGTTGAAGAACGCCCGCGACGTCAGGGTGAGGCAGTCGAGCTGGCGATGGGCCACCCCGAGCAGCCGCGGATGACCGTGGCCGAAGTTGAGGGCCGAATAGCCGGCCAGGCAGTCGAGATAGCGCCGACCCTCGACATCCGTCACCCACGCCCCCTCGCCGGCCGCCAGCACGACCGGCAGAGGGCGATAGTTGTGCGCGGCGTACGTCTCCGTCAGCCGGATGTGATCAGCTGTGGCTCCCATAAGGCCATGGTGGCACTCAGGAGCTCGATCCCCGAGGAGGCCGCCTTTGCGACCGTCTCGAAGAGCCCGTCAGCCCGCGGCGCGGTCCAGCCCCGCCACCAGATCGGCGACGAGATCCTGGGGATCTTCCAGGCCGATCGACAGGCGGAGCAGGCCATCGGTCAGACCCGCCTCGGCCAGTGCGTCGGCGCTCATGGAGGCATGCGTCATGGTGATCGGGTGGGAGACGAGTGATTCGGTGCCGCCCAGCGATTCGGCCAGGCTGAAGCACTCGAGACCCTCGACGAAAGCGCGCACAGCCGCCTCATCGGCGAGCTCGAAACTCACCATGCCGCCGAAGCCCGCCTGCTGCCGAGCCGCGATCTCGTGACCCGGGTGGTCGGGCAGGCCGGGGTAGTGCACGGTCTTCACCGCCGGGTGGGCCGCCAGCGCCTCGGCAACGGCCATGGCGCCGACCTCGTGGGCATCCATGCGGACGCGGAGCGTACGCAGGCCCCGAACGGTCAGCCACGCATCCCAGGCGTTGCCCATGGTCCCGGAGGTCTTGGCCCAGAAGTCATAGAGCTCGGCGCGCTCGGCGGTCGCGGCGACGAGGGCACCACCGATGACGTCGGAGTGGCCGTTGAGATATTTCGTCGTGGAGTGCATCACCGCGTCCGCGCCCAGGGCCAGGGGCAGCTGCAGCAGCGGCGTCAGGAACGTGTTGTCGACCACCGTCACCGCGCCGACCGACTTGGCCGCGGCGATCACCGGCTCGAGGTCGGTGATCCGCAGCAGGGGATTGGAGGGCGTCTCGAGCCAGACGAGCGTCGGACGCGTCTCCCTGAGGGCGGTCACGGCCAGATCGGTGTCAGTGAAGTCGATCGTGTGGATCGTGAAGTGGCCCTTGTCGGCGAGGCGATGGAACAGCCGCCACGACCCGCCGTAGCAGTCGTGCGGAATCGCGATCGAGTCGCCGGCCTTCAGCTCCGCCAGCAGCACCGTGGTGATCGCCGCCATGCCCGATCCGCACGCGACGCCACCGGCGCCACCCTCCAGGGTGGTCAGGGCGTCGGACAGCATCTCCCGCGTCGGGTTGGCCGCGCGCGTATAGTCGTGCAGCCGAGGCTTGCCGAACTCCCGGAAGGCGTAATTCGTGCTCAGGTGAATCGGCGGGATGACGGCACCCGTCACGGGGTCGGATTCGATCCCCGCACGCGTGGCCCTGGTGATGCGGGATGAGTGGGTCATGGCTCCACCTTTACTCCAAACAAAGCGCTCAGCGTACGCCGTGTTCCATCGGACGTCAGTCGAGGGCGAGTTCGCGGAGCCGCTGCGCTGCCTCTTCCAGGACGTCGGAGCGCTTGCCGAAGCAGAACCTGACGAGATGCGAGGCGGAAGCCGGGTCGGCATAGAACACCTGTGCCGGGATGGCGGCCACCCCACAACGCTCGGGTAGCCGGCGACAGAACTCATAACCATCGCCGTCGAACCCGAGCGGCGTGATGTCGGCCATCATGAAGAACGTGCCACCGACCGGATGCACGTCGAAACCCGCGTCGGTCAGTCCGTTGCCGAGGATGTCGCGGAGCCGCTGATACCCCGTGCCGATCTCCACGAGCCGTTCCCGCGGGAGCGAAAGACCGGCGACGACGCCGTGCTGGGAGGGGGTGCCGTTGGCGTACGTCATGTTCTGCTTCGTCACATGGATCGCATCCATGAACGCGGCCGGGCCGGAGAGCCAGCCGATCTTCCAGCCCGTGACCGAGAAGGTCTTGCCCGCCGACGAGATCGTGACGGTGCGCTCGAACATGCCCGGCAGCGTCGCCAGCGGCGTATGACAGCGGTCGTCGAACACCATGTGTTCATAGACCTCATCGGTCAGCACGATCAGGTCGTGGGCGATGGCCAGGTCGGCGATTGCCTGGAGTTCATCGGCGGTCAGGACGTGGCCGGTCGGGTTGTGCGGTGAGTTGATGATGAGGAGCCGCGTACGCGGGTTGATCGCGGCGGCGAGTTCGGCCTTGTCGAGGGAGTACGCGGGCTCGTGCAGGCGTACCTGTTTGAGAACCCCGCCCGCCATCGCGACCGCGCCGGCATAGCAGTCATAGGTGGGCTCGAGCGCGACGACCTCGTCGCCGACCTCGCAGAGCGCCAGGATCGCGGCGCTCATCGCCTCGGTCGCTCCGGCCGAGACCATGACTTCGCGGAGGGGGTCGAGATCCAGGCCATACCAACTGCGCTGGTGTTCGGCGATCGCGTGGCGCAGCTCGGGGATGCCGTGCCCGGGCGGATATTGGTTGTGGCCCGCCCGGATCGCGTCTACGGCCGCGTCGAGCACTTCACCGGGGCCCGGAAAGTCGGGGAACCCCTGACCGAGGTTGATCGCGCCATGTTTCACCGCGAGCTGGGACATCTCGGAGAAGATCGTCGTCGAGAATCCACGCAGGCGCTCGATCAGCGGTTGATCCATGCACGGGACGATACCGGGGTCGTTCGGTGGTCGGGAGAGTACGCCCGAGCCGCTAGACTGGGCCGTCGGAAATCTTGCGGAAGGGCGAACAGTGGCTTCGACGAACGACATCAAGAACGGCATGGTCCTCGACCTCGACGGTCAGCTCTGGCAGGTGCTGTGGTTCCAGCACCACAAGCCCGGCAAGGGCAATGCCGTGGTCCGGACGAAGATCAAGAACGTCCTCACGGGCAAGACCGTCGACAAGACCTTCAACTCCGACAGCAAGGTCGACACGGCGACGGTGGACCGGAGCGATATGCAGTACCTGTATCACGACGGCACCGGCTTCGTGTTCATGGACATGACCAGCTATGACCAGATCGTGATCCCCGACGACATTGTCGGTGACGCGAAGGACTACATGCTCGAGGAGCAGATGGCCACGGTCGCGACCCATCAGGGCAACGCGCTGTTCATCGAACTGCCGGCGTCGGTCGAACTCGTCGTGACCTATACCGAGCCCGGCCTGCAGGGCGACCGCTCCACGGGCGGCACCAAGCCGGCGACCCTGGAGACCGGCAAGCAGATCCAGGTCCCGCTGTTCCTGTCGCAGGGCGAGAAGGTCAAGGTCGACACCCGCACCGGCGACTATCTGGGCCGCGTCACCAACTGATGTCAACGAACCGGCCGGGGGGCGGGCGCAACGCCCAGGATCCCCCCGAACTGCAGCTCGTCGGGCCGGCGGAGTCACAGAAGCCGCCCCGCAAACTGTCGACCCGCAGCAAGGCCCGCAAGCGCGCCCTCGACATCCTGTTCGAGGCCGAGATTCGCCGGTTGTCGCCCATCGAGGTCCTCACCGAGCGTGACCACGATGAGGTCACCCCGCCCGTGCGCGTGTTCACGCATGAACTCGTGCACGGTGTGGAGGAGAATCTCGACGACATCGACGACCGGATCCGTGCTGCCCTCGCGGTCGGGTGGACGCTCGAGCGCATGCCGCGCATCGATCGACTGATGTCACGCATCGCCGTGTTCGAGATCGAATACACCGACATCCACAACACCGTCGCGATCGCCGAGGCCGTGGCCATGGTCGACGATCTCTCCACCGACGACTCCCCGCCGTTCGTCAACGGTCTTCTCGCCCGGATCGCGGAGACCATCGGCCGCTGACGCCCGTCGGTGATCGACTAGCGATCCACACTCTTCCCGAGAGTCGCCCCGTAGCGGTCCCCGCTGGCGTGCAGGTGATCCAGTTCCTCCATCACGTCGGCGGGGATGCGCACGTCCGCGGCTGCGACATTCTGCTCCAGCCATTGCCGACGCTTGGTTCCCGGGATCGGCACCACGTCATCACCCTGCGCCAGCACCCAGGCGAGCGCCAGCTGCCCGGGAGCGATGCCGAGACCGTCGGCGAGCTCGCGCAGCCGCGCGATCATCGCGAGGTTCTGGTCCCGGTTCTGCTTGCGCCAACGCGGGAGGAACCGGCGGTAGTCGAACAGGGCCAGATCGGTGGTGGAGGCCGGCGTACCCGTCAGCATCCCCCGCCCCAGCGGGCTGTAGGGGACAAGCGTGACTCCGAGCTCGCGCGCGACCGGGAGTGCATCGGTTTCGAGATCGCGACTGAACAGCGACCACTCGGATTGGAGAGCGGCGATGGGATGGACCGCGTACGCCCGACGCAGCGTCGGGCCCGACACCTCACTGAGACCGAGTTCTCGCACCTTGCCCGCTCGCACGAGGTCGGCCATGGCGCCGACGGTGTCTTCGACCGGGACTTTCGGATCCAGCCGGTGGAGGTAGTAGAGGTCGATCACGTCCGTGCCCAGCCGACGCAGAGAGGCGTCGACACAGCGGCGTACGCGCTCCGGCCGGGCGCTGATTCCGCGCGGCAGCCCGATGCGTGGGACCGCGAGGATGCCGAACTTGGTCGCGAGCGTGACCTCGTCGCGCCGAGACTGGATCACGTTCCCGACGAAGCGCTCGTTGTGGCCGGCGCCGTAGAAGTCGGCGGTGTCCAGGAGCGTGACCCCGAGGTCGAGGGCCCGATGGATCGTGGCCTCGGCCTCGACCGGATCGGGGCGGCCATAGACATTGCTCATGCCCATGCAGCCCAGGCCGAGGGCTCCGACGGTGAGGGATCGGATCTGTCGTTGGGGGAGGGTGGTCACTGGTCGGCTCCGTTCGTGGGAAGGTGCGGATCTGGTACGCCGGTCCGACCGGCATGGTCGTCGAGATGGGCGATCTTGAAGTCGGTGATGGCGAGGGCCAGCTGGAGCTCGGCCACTTTGCGGCGCAGTGCGGCTCGGTGGCGCAGCAGGATGGCGGCGCATTCGATCCCCGCCTCCTCATCGCCACGGTCGGTCAGCTCGAGATAGCGCAGCAGGTCGCGCAGGCCCATGCCCGAACTCCGCATCCGGGCAATGAAGACCACTCGCTGCAGTGCCGCCTCGTCGTAGTAGCGCCGACCGTTCAGGTGGCGCGGGGTGCTGACCAGGCCGATGCGCTCGTAGTAGCGAAGCGTGTGGGCCGTGATCCCGGTCCGATCGGCTACCTCGGCGATGCCGAGGGGCCGGTCGGTCGTCTCCCGGGTCCGAGCCACCTCGGCGATCTGGGCGAAGGACGGGATGGCGGAGGGATCCGCCTCGAGGCGCCGAATCGCCACCTCGAGCAGATCCTCCAGGGAGCTCGTCATGATTCGAAGGCTAGAACTTCGAGTGTGCTCGAAGACAAGCCTTCGTCGGGGATCCGGGTGTGATGTTCCACGCCGGGCCGCTGGTGCCTTGATCATCTAGCCTGAGGAGCATGCTCCCGGAGACCCCACGTGCTGCCGATTGACCTCCCGCTGACGCCGATGCTGGCGAAGACCGCGGCGACGATCCCGCCGGGGCAGGCGTACGAACCGAAGTGGGACGGCTGGCGCGCACTACTTGCGCGCGATGGCGAGCACGTGAAGGTCTGGAGCCGGCACGGCACCGACCTCACGGTCTATTTCCCGGAGCTGGTGATCGCCGCGGAGTTCCTGCCCGAGCGGTGCGTGCTCGACGGGGAGATCGTGATCATCGCAGGGGACAAGCTGGAATACACGCGTCTGGCGACCCGGCACGCGACCGCAGCGAAGGCGCCCCAACTCGCGGTGCAGTTCCCGGCGTCGTTCATCTGTTTCGATGTGCTCTGCATCGACGACACGTCGCTCCTCGACCACCCCTGGCACCAACGCCGCGACCTGCTCGAGACGATCCTCGACGAGGCGCCGCCGATGCTCCTGCTGTCGCCGGTGACGATGGACCTGGCCCTGGCACAGGACTGGTTCGAGCGCCTCGAGGGCGCCGGTCTGGACGGTGTGGTGGCGAAGAATCCGGACGGTCGCTACCTGCCCGGGCAGCGGGCCCTCACCAAGATCAAGCACCGGCGAACCGCCGACATGGTCGTGGGCGGCTTCCGCCTCGACCGGACGTCCACCCCGGAACGCCCCCAGCTCGGCTCCCTGCTGCTGGGACTGTTCGACGACGCCGGCGTACTCCAATTCGTCGGCATCACCGCCGGCTTCCCCGGCGCGATGCGCGGCGAGCTCGCGCAGATGTTCGCCACGCTCGAGCTGCCCCGGCGTACGCCCGAGTTCGACGCCCACCCCTGGGCGCCCGCGACGGCCGGGCCGCTCGGGGCCCGCGTACCCGATCACGTCACCCGCTGGACCCAGCCCCGCGACGAGGTCCACCTGACGTTTCCGTTGCTGGTCGCCGAGGTCCAATATGACTATCTGCACGACGGCGTCCGGTTCAGGTCCAACGCAGATTTTCAGCGCTGGCGGCCTGACCGGACGCCCGAGTCGTGCCGGTTCGATCAGCTCGAGCACCCGATCGAGTGGAGCCTCGCCGACGTCCTCGCGTCCGGGGACGATGGCTGAGGCCCTTCGAGACGGCCGCAGGCGGCTCCTCAGGGACCGCTCAGCGCTCGACCAGTGCCAGGACGCGCGCGGGCGAACCCGAGCCGTTCACGATCGGCAGCGGGGTGGCGATGATCATCGCGCCGGTCGCAGGCAGCCGGTCGACGTTCTTGAGCTGGGTCACGCCATACTTCCCGGCGCCCAGCATCATGTGATGGCACGGGAACTGGGGATCCATCGAGTGGGCGATGCCGGCATCGGTGCCGACGGTCTCGACGCCGACGCCGACGATGGGGGCCTCCTCGGCGAGCCACTTCGCGCACTCGACGGTCATGCCGGGGGAGTGCGGTCCGGTCTCGGAGTTGCCGAGGGCTTCGTTCTGGTCATAGGTACGCGGTGCCCACCCGGTCCGCACGATCAACCAACCGCCCTCGGGCAGCGGGCCGTGCTCGGCCTCCCAGGCCTTGATGTGATCGACCGTGAGGAGGAAGTCGACATCCTTCTCGACCTCCGCGGTGACATCGATGACCGCGAGCGGGCGGATCATCTTGGCCGGGGACACCGACGCGATGTCCTCCTGGTCGCGGCCGCTGATCCAGTGGTTGGGCGCGTCGAAGTGGGTGCCCGTGTGTTCACCGGTGCGGAAGTTGTTCCAATACCACCCCGGGCCCTTGTCATCGCAGTCGCTGATGAGCTCGAGCTGGAAGGGCCAGGTCTGGCCGAACTGCTCGGGGAGCTGCAGGATCGGGGTTTCCGACGACAGCGGCGAGGTGAGGTCGATGACCTCGATCGAACCCTGGGCGAGTGCATCGGCGAGCTGGGACAGAACGGACATGCGGTTTCCTTCGACTGGTGGACGCGTGATCAGTGCTGATCACCGAAGCGGAACGTGGTCAGGATCCGACGACGATGGCCTGCGCGGCCAGGGTGTCGGACGGATTCTCGCCGAACAGGGCGTGATATTCGAGGGCGAATCGCCCGAGGTGGCTCAATCCGACCCCGGCGGCCACGGAGGTCACCGTGGCCGAACCGGGACGCGCCGATCGGAGTCGCTCGCGGGCGATCTCGAGCCGGCGGCGCTTGAGCCAGGCGAGCGGTGTGGTGTCGAGTTCGTTGCGGAAGGCCCGCTGCAGGGCGCGTACGCCAACGCCGACCCCGGCCGCCACCTCGGGAATGCTGACCGGCTCGGCGACGCGGTTCTCCATCCAGTGCATGGCCCGCCGGGTGATGCCGACATCGTTGGCCGCGCGCAGCAGCAACGCGGAATGGTTGTGCGGCTGCAACAGCAGCAGGGAGGTCAGCAGATCGCCGACGCCGTCGGGCGCACCGTCGGAGGGCTGCTTCGTGGACAGCTGCCAGCTCCGGCGCAGCTGGGTCATCCAGGTCCGACCCCCGCGGTCTCCCACCGACATGACCGGGCGGAAGCGGACAGGCGTGTTCGGCTCTTCGCCCGTGAGCAAGCGGAACTCCTCGTCCAGCGCGCTGCGATCGATGCGACAGAGCAACTGGGGCGTACCCTCCGCCCAGATCATGTCCACCGGATCGTCCGGTGACAGCACGGCCGCGACCCCGGACGTCGAGGTGACCGTGTCACGTCCGAACCGGATCCGTGCGGAGCCGTGCAACGGGAGCTGGGCCAGATAGAACGTGCCGAGTTCTCCGGGGGTGATCCGCACGGTGTGCCCGTAGTCGAGCCCGACCAGGTCGACCTTGCCGAGGGTGTGGGCCTTCATGCGCACATCGAGACCCTTGCCCGCCGGCCGGAGCTGGTGCGGGCAGAACAGGCGAGCGATCTCGTCGCGGGCGACATCGACATCCCGCGTCCGCAGGCCGACTGAAGTCACGCTGCCTCCTCACTGATACGACGGTGTACGCAGTGCCTCACCTCACACTGTAGGCCGCTGGTATTGCGATTGGGCGACCACCGACAGGTTCCCGACATGTTTGTCGCAAAATGGATAGCCGCCATGCCGGCGTACGGTCCGCGACTGGGAGAAAGTTGGGCCGGGGGGTACGTTGGGAGATCTGGTCCGGCTCGTTCTGCCTCGGACCGCTTCTCTTCATCCTGTCGATGCCGTTGCGCCATGGGCGCCGGGCGGAACCTGCATCAGAACCCCGGAGCCATCCCCGTATGACCTCTTCTTCCTTCGCGTCCCTCGGCGTCCCCACAACCGTGTGCCAGGTCCTCGCCGAGCGCGGAATCACCACCCCCACACCGATCCAGGCCGCCACGCTGCCGGACAGTCTCGCCGGGCGCGACGTCCTCGGGCGCGGCCGGACCGGGTCGGGCAAGACCTATGCCTTTCTCCTCCCGCTCGTCGCGCGGCTGACCGAGTCGGGTGGCCGGCGGCAGCCGAAGCGGCCCCGGGCGCTCGTGCTCGCGCCGACGCGTGAGCTGGCGACCCAGATCGACGAGGCGCTGGCACCGCTGGCCCAGGCGACCGGGCTGCGCAGCCGCACCGTCTTCGGTGGGGTCGGCCAGAACCCGCAGGTGCAGGCTTTGGCCCGCGGTGTCGACGTTGTCGTTGCGTGCCCCGGCCGGCTGGAGGATCTCCTCGGTCAGGGACACGTCAGCCTCGACGCCATCGAGATCACCATCCTGGATGAGGCCGACCACATGGCCGACCTCGGCTTCCTGCCCGTCGTGAAGCGGCTCCTCGACCGCACGCCGGCGTCCGGGCAGCGGATGCTCTTCTCCGCCACGCTCGATCGCGCCGTGAATAGCCTCGTATCGCGTTACCTGACAAAACCGGTCACTCACGAGGCGGACTCGCCGCAGTCGCCGGTGGCGAAGATGGACCACCACGTCCTCCACGTCACGCCCGAGGCGCACCTGCCGGTGCTCGTCGATCTCGTGGCCGCACCGGGTCGCACGGTCGTCTTCACGCGGACCAAGCACCGGGCGAAGAAGCTGGCGCGCCAGCTGAATGCGTCCGGAGTGCCGGCCGTCGAACTGCACGGCAACCTGTCCCAGGGTGCGCGAACCCGGACGATGGACGCCTTTCACTCCGGCACCGCGAACACGCTCGTCGCGACCGACATCGCCGCACGCGGCATCCACGTCGACGACGTCGGGCTGGTCATCCACGCCGACCCGCCGGTCGAACACAAGGCGTACCTGCACCGCTCCGGTCGCACCGCCCGCGCCGGTGCCTCCGGCACCGTGGTCACGCTCATGCTCGACGATCAGGTCCGCGACGTGCGCGACCTGACCCGCAAGGCCGGGATCCGGCCGACCACGACCCGCGTGACGGCGTCGCACCCACTGCTGGGTGAGCTGGCGCCCGGTGAGCGCTCGTTCCCGGGGCCGTTCGTGGTGACCGTGCCGGCGCAGAACGGACAGCGTTCGGGCTCGGCCACCAAGGCCGGGCAGTCGACCCGGTCGGGTCGATCCGGCCGGTCCGGGCGACCCCGTCGGTCGAACGGCGGAGCGGCCCCGGCCGGCCGGAATCGCAGCCGGCGTCGCAGCGCCTGATCCGGGCGGAACACTTGACCCGGGCGGGAGGGCCTGAGCGCCCTCCCGCCAGATTCCCAACCGCTTTGACGCAAAACGGATAGCCGCTGCCGAAGGCGCTACCTACCGTCGGTGGGCATGAACAGTGCCCTCAACAGCGACCCCGGCTCACTCGCCGGCCGCACGGCCCTCGTCACCGGCGGCGCGACCCTCGTGGGTCACGGCGTGGTGCGGGCCCTGCACGACCGCGGCGCCGCCGTGATCGTCGCCGATATCGACCCCGAGGGAGCGCAACCTCTGGTCGCCGAACTCGGCGTACGCGTCGCTCACCTCGACATCACCGACGATGCCGCGGTCGCCGACCTCGTGGACGGTCTCGATTCCCTCGACATTCTCGTCAACCTGGCGTGCTCCTATCTCGACGAGGGGGCCGCCACCTCCCGCGCCGACTGGTTGACGGCGTTCAACATCAATGTCGTCTCGGCCGTACGCCTCGCTGAGGCGACCCGGGCCCTGCTCGCGGCCTCCGGTCACGGCGCGATCGTCAACTTCACCTCCATCTCGAGCTCGGTCGCCCAGACCGGCCGCTGGGTCTATCCCGCGACGAAGGCGACGCTCGTGCAGGTCACCCGATCGATGGCCATGGACTATGCCGCCGACGGCATTCGCGTGAACTCGGTCAGCCCGGGCTGGACCTGGTCGAAGGTGATGGACGCCCTCACCGAGGGCGACCGCGAGAAGACCGACCGGGTCGCCGCGCCCTTCCACCTCACCGGTCGCGTGGGGGATCCGATCGAGGTGGGCCGCGTCGTCGCGTTCCTCGCCTCCGACCTGGCGTCGGTCGTCACCGGTGCCGACTGGGCCGCCGACGGTGGCTACTCCGCCATGGGCCCCGAACAGGCCGTGCCCGCCATCCCGAAACTCAGCGAGTGAGGACCACCATGAAGATCGCCATCATCGGAGCCGGGTTCGCCGGCCTGGCAGCGGGCAAGCACCTGCGGGAGTTCGGTCACGACGTGACCATCTTCGAGAAGTGTCCCGATGTGGGCGGGGTGTGGAGTCGTACGCGGCGCTATCCCGGTCTGTGCACGCAGAACAACAAGGGCACCTACTACCTGTCCGACCTCAAGATGCCCGACAGCTATCCCGAATGGCCGAGCGGTGCGCAGGTGCAGGCCTATCTGGAGGGGTACGCCGCCATGTTCGGCCTCAACCCCCACCTGCGCCTGAGCACCGAGGTCATCGCGGCCGAGCAGGAGGAGCTCGGCGGCAATATCCGCTGGACCGTCACGTCCCGGACGGTCGACGACGAGGGCGATCCGGCGGGCGCCGAGGCCTCCGAGGAGTTCGACTTCCTCGTCGTGGCCAACGGCATCTTCTCCGTCCCCTTCATCCCCGACTGGCCGGGGCGCGAGGAGTTCGAGGAGGCCGGGGGCCGGGTCTGCGCACCGAGCGATGTGCACGACCTCGAAGCCGTGCGGGGGAAGGACCTCGTGGTCGTCGGCTATGGCAAGTCGGCGTGCGATGTGGCGGTGTCGCTGTCGGAGGGCGCAGCCACGACAACCGTGGTCGCGCGCCAGCTGTTGTGGAAGATGCCGCGCATGATCATGGGCGTACTCAACTTCAAGCACCTCATGCTGACCCGCATGGGCGAGGGCCTCTTCGAATATCAGCGCCTGGCCGGGGTCGAGAAGTTCCTCCACGGGGGCGGCAAGCCGGTGCGCAACCAGATGCTCGGCAGCATCCAGAGCATGGCGACGAAGCAGCTCAAGCTCGCGAAACTGGGTCTCGTTCCCGACGGCGGGTTCGAGCGCATCGCCCGGTCGACCGTGTCGCTGGTCACCGAGGGGTTCTTCCAGAAGGCCGAAGCCGGTGAGCTCCGGGTCATCCGCGACACCCGGATCACGGCCCTGACGACCCTGGACGGCAAGCCGGCTGCGACGCTCAGCACGGGGGAGACCATTCCGGCGGAGATGATCGTGTGTGCGACGGGCTTCCGCCAGGAGGTGCCGTTCCTGAGCCGTGAGCTGCAGGACCGCATCACCGACGAACGTGGCAACTTCGAGCTCTATCGCCAGATCCTGCCGCACGATGTGCGGGGGTTGGCGTTCTGCGGCTACAACTCGTCGTTCTATTCGCCGTTGAGTGCGGAGGCCGCGTCCATCTGGATCGGTGCCTATCTGATGGACGAGCTGACGCTCCCGAGCGTCGAGGTACGCCGCAAGACCGTCGCAGAGAGGCTGCGCTGGATGGAGGAGCGCACCGAGGGCCACCATGCGCGGGGCACCAACATCATCCCGTTCTCGATGCACAACATCGACGAGATCCTGTCGGACGTCGGCCTGGATGTGTCGCAGGCGAAGAAGGCCGAGCAGTGGCTGCAGACCACCGAGGCCAGCGACTATCGCGACATCCCGCAGCGGCTGGTCGAGCGTCACTTCGAGCGGACCGGCGTACGCGTCGGGCAGCGCGACACCGACGGACTCACGGAGAAGACGGCGGGAGCGGGAGCGAAGTGACCTATGACGCGATCGTCGTCGGTGCCGGCATCAACGGAATGGTCGCCGCGGCCGAACTCGCCGGGGCCGGTTGGCGGGTCTGCCTGATCGACGACCACGACCGGATCGGCGGCTTCATCGCCTCCGGAGAGATCACCGAGCCCGGCTTCGTCCACGACACGTTCTCAAGTTGGCATCCGCTGTTCCATACCGGCGGGGCGTACGCCGACCTGGGCGAGGATCTGGCCCGCCACGGGTTGCGGTATCGCAACACCGACGGTGTTCTCACGGGCTCGGTCGGGCCTCGGGGCGTCTCCGTGGCGCACCGCAATCCGAAGGTGACGGCCGCCGGATTCGGGGACCCCGCCGACGGGGAGGCCTACCTCGCCGCGCTCGACCGGCTCGGCGCCGATATCGATGTCATCGGTGGGCTGCTGGGGACCGAGCTGCGATCTGCGGCAGCGCTGGGTGCGATCGCGAAGCTCTGGCGCCGCGGGGGTCAGCGCCGCCTCGAGGCCTGGGGTCGGGACACCGCGATGTCGGGCCGGTCCTGGCTGGCGCGGTTCGCCGGACCCGAGGTCGACCAGCTCTGGGCGCCGTGGCTCCTGCACGGCGGGCTCAGCCCCGACTCGGCGTCGGGCGGGCTCATGGTGCCGTTGTTCGCCGCGACACTGCACGGCGCCGGACTGCCGGTCGTCGAGGGGGGAGCAGGGGCGTTCGTCGCGGCGTTCGAGAAGCTCCTGGCCGAGCGCGGCGTGACGGTGCTGACCGGGACCAGGGTGGAGCGTCTGCTGCTCGCCGGCGGTCGGGTCGTCGGGGTGAAGGCCGGGGGAGAGACCCTGCGTGCGGAGCGGGCTGTGCTCGCCTCGGTGAGTCCCGATGCGTTGTGGAACCACCTCCTGCCGGGGACGGGTTATCGCGAGCAGCGCGCCGAGGCCGCGGCGTACCGATTCGGGCGCGGCGCCATGCAGATCCACGTGTCTCTCGATCGGCCGCTGGAATGGTCGGACTCGGCGCTTGCCGGCGCGCCGCTGGTGCACGTGTCGTCGGGCTCGGCCTCGACCGGAATCGCGTGCGCGGAGGCCAGCGGCCGGCTGCTGCCCCGGCGGCCGACCGTCGCGGTGGGGCAGCAGTTCCTGCTCGACCCGAGTCGCGTCCCCGAAGGACGCGGGCAACTCTGGCTGCAGCTGCAGGAGGTGCCGTACGCCCCCGCCGGCGATGCCGCCGGGGAGCTCGATGTCTCCGGCGGTTGGAACGACGACCTGGTCGACGGCTATGTGGATCGGGTGCTGGGCCTGGTGGAGGAGTACGCCCCCGGCACCCGGGCCGCGGTCCGCAAGGTCGTCGCGTTGGCGCCCACCGACCTGGAGCACTGGAACGCGAACGCCGGCCGCGGCGACCCCTATGCCGGATCCGCCGAACTCGACCAGAACCTGCTGTGGCGGCCCGGGCCGGCGTCGTCGCGGCATCGGACGGCCGTGGCGGGACTGTGGCACATCGGCGCAGCGACGCATCCCGGGCCGGGACTCGGGGCCGGCTCGGGACATCTCGCTGCCCAGGGGCTCATCACCGCGCACACCCCGCGTACGCAACGTCTGCGGCGACTCCTGCCGGGCTGACCACGACGAGAACCTTGATCGCAGGCGCTCCGGTTTGCCCGGGCTTTGCAGGCAAGCCTTGCCTTATAGATCACCAAGCGGCGAGTCTGGGGCGATCAGGCGTGCAGTTGGCCCCGGTCGGGCCCTCCTGCGCAGTCATGGAAAAAGGCAATCGTTCCCAGGCAGACCCTTGCTTTTGAGGGGTCGGGAGCGAGAGTCTGTGGAGTGTCGCTTATGTGACATTAAGTTTCTCACGCCGGTCCTTCTCCCGGCCCCCACAGAAGGTAGGCCCATGTCCCGTCGAACCAAGGCGTTATTGGCAGCCACCAGCGCTGTCGCACTCACCGCGACCACCCTCGCCGCCGCTCCGGCCGCGTACGCCGACAACCCCTCGACCACCGTTGTGGCGAGCGGGCTCAACAATCCGCGCCAGATCTCGTTCGGCGCCGGTCAGACGCTCTATGTTGCCGAGTCGGGCACGGGTGGCTCCGGACCGTGCCTGCCCAACCCGGAGGACTCCTCCGATCAGGTCTGCCTGGGCGCGACCGGATCGATCACCGAGATCAGCCGTGGCGAGCAGAAGCGCATCGTCACCGGCCTCCCCTCGCTGGCGAGCGCGGAGGGCGGCGGTGCCAGTGGTCCCGCGGACGTCGACGTGCGGGGCAACACGATCACCATTGCGGTAGGCCTCGGCGGCACGACGGAGTCCCGTGCCCAACTCGGGGCTGGAGGTGCCCAGCTCGGCACCCTCCTGACCGGCCGGATCGGTTCGTCCCTGAGCGTGGCCGCGGATGTGGCTGCCTATGAGCAGGCCCACGACCCCGACGGCGCAGGCCCCGACAGCAACCCCACGGGTTTCATCGCCCTGGATTCCCACAACTGGGCTGTCATCGATGCCGGCGGCAATGACCTCATCAAGGTCGGCAAGCGTGGCGAATCCACCGTCGCCGTGTTCCCGGGCGACCGCACCGCGCCGGCGCCATTCGCGGGCCCGTGGGGTGACGCAGGAACGCCGTTGCCCTATCAGTCCGTGCCCACCGATGTGGTCAAGGGCCCGGACGGCGCGTTCTATGTGTCCGAGCTGACCGGCTTCCCGTTCCCGAAGGGCGCGTCGACGATCTGGAAGGTCGTGCCGGGTCAGGCTCCGACCGTCTATGCCACCGGCCTCACCAACGTCACGAGCCTCGACTTCAAGGGCAACCAGCTCTATGCGGTGCAGCTTGCTGACAACGGTTTCCTGGCCGGGCCCATCGGCTCCGTACGCAAGGTCGTGCCCGGCTCGACGGATCACCCGGTCGTGGTGGGCGGTCTGCAGATGCCCTATGGCATCGCGATCCGGGGCAATGACGCCTACATCACCACCGGCGCGATGCTCTCCGGCGGGGGAGAGGTTCACAGGATCTCCCTGCGCTGATCCGAAGCCCCAGCAACTGGTGGCTGAGGGCCACCCCCTCGACGGCCCGTGCGGATGTTCCGCGCGGGCCGTTGTGTTGCCCCACCACTCCGCCGAGACACCCGCAAGTGGGACGAGACGCCTGCTCGAGCAGGCGTCTCGCCCCACTCCAAGGGGTCTCGAGACAAGGGGGCATCGCCATATGATCGGGAGGCTCCGGTGCGGACGTGGGCTGGTAGTTTCGGCAAGCGACAATCACCAACCTTTAAGTCCTGTCCCGTGAGGCAGGAAAGGACGGTCACACATGACAAATTCCCAGTCCCCGGGGCCCGCATTGCTGGTGCTCGAAGACGGTCGGACATTCCGCGGCGAGAGCTATGGCGCGCCGGGTGAGACGTTCGGCGAGGCGGTGTTCGTCACCGCGATGGGCGGCTATCAGGAGACGCTCACCGACCCCAGCTATCGCCAGCAGGTCGTCATCCAGACCTCGCCCCATATCGGCAACACCGGCTGGAACGAGGAGGACGACGAGTCCACCAAGATCTGGGTCGCCGGTTACGTCGTCCGCGACGCAGCCCGCATGGCCTCCAGCTGGCGCGCCTCGAAGTCCCTCGACGAGGAGCTCGTCGAGCAGGGGATCGTGGGAATCCAAGGCGTCGACACCCGGGCCCTGACGCGCCACCTCCGTGAGCGCGGTGCGATGCGCGTGGGCATCTCCACGACCGAGACCGACCCGCAGGCCCTGCTCGCCCGCGTGCTGGAGCAGCCCTCGATGACCGGCGCCAACCTCGTGGCCGAGGTCACGACCCCTGAGGCGTACGTCATCGAGCCCGAAGGGGAGACCCTCTTCACCGTCGCCGCGATCGACCTGGGCATCAAGTCGATGACACCGTTCCGGATGGCAGAGCGCGGCTGCCGCGTGCACGTGCTGCCGGCCTCCTCGACGATCGAGGACATCAAGGCACTCAACCCCGATGCGGTGTTCTTCTCCAACGGTCCGGGTGACCCCGCCGCGGCGACGGAGACCATCGATCTGCTGACCGCGGTGCTCGACGAGGGCCTGCCGTATTTCGGTATTTGCTTCGGCAACCAGATCTTCGGCCGGGCGCTGGGCTTCGGCACCTTCAAGCTGAAGTACGGCCACCGCGGCGTCAACCAGCCGGTGATGGACCTCACCACCCGCCGCGTCGAGATCACCGCCCACAACCACGGCTTCGCCGTCGATGCACCGCGCGACACCGACGTCCCGACCAAGTGGGGCACCGTGCGCGTCAGCCACGTCTGCCTCAACGATGACGTGGTCGAGGGCCTGGAGCTCCGCAATGACGCCGGCACGCTCATCTCGTTCTCGGTGCAATACCACCCCGAGGCGGCCGCCGGCCCACACGACTCCAGCTACCTCTTCGACCGCTTCGTCGAGATGATGCAGAACGCGAACAAGGGAAACAACTGATATGCCGCGGCGGACAGATATCAAGTCGATCATCGTCATCGGCTCGGGCCCGATCGTCATCGGGCAGGCGTGTGAGTTCGATTATTCGGGTACGCAGGCCTGCCGCGTCCTGCGCGAGGAGGGCTTCCGCGTCATCCTGGTCAACTCCAACCCGGCAACGATCATGACCGACCCGGAGTTCGCCGACGCGACCTATGTCGAGCCGATCACTCCGGAGTTCGTCGAGCGGGTCATCGCCAAGGAACGTCCCGACGCGATGCTCGCCACCCTCGGTGGCCAGACCGCCCTCAACACCGCCATCGCGCTCCACGACAACGGCGTGCTCGAGAAATATGGCGTCGAGCTCATCGGCGCCAGCGTCGAGGCGATCCAGCGCGGTGAGAACCGCGAGGAGTTCAAGGAGATCGTCCAGCAGCTCGACGTCCCCGGCGGTCCCGCCGAGGTCGCCCAGTCGCGCATCTGCCACACCATGGACGAAGTTCTGGCGGCGGCCGGTGAGCTCGGCTATCCCGTGGTCGTACGCCCCAGCTTCACGATGGGCGGCGTCGGCTCGGGCTTTGCGTACGACGAGGAACAGCTCCGCCGCATCGCCGGCACCGGTCTGGCGGCCAGCCCCGTGACCGAGGTCCTGATCGAGGAATCGATCCTGGGCTGGAAGGAATACGAGCTGGAGGTGATGCGCGACAAGGCCGACAACGTCGTCATCATCTGTTCGATCGAGAACTTCGACCCCATGGGCGTCCACACCGGCGACTCGATCACCGTCGCTCCCGCGATGACCCTGACCGACCGCGAATATCAGCGCATGCGCGATGTCGGCATCGGCATCATCCGCGCGGTCGGCGTCGACACCGGCGGCTGCAACATCCAGTTCGCGATCAACCCGGCCGACGGCCGCATGATTGTCATCGAGATGAACCCCCGCGTGTCCCGCTCCTCGGCCCTCGCGTCGAAGGCCACCGGCTTCCCGATCGCCAAGATCGCAGCCAAGGTCGCCATCGGCTACACCCTCGACGAGATCCAGAACGACATCACGCAGGAGACCCCGGCCAGCTTCGAGCCGGCGCTCGACTATGTCGTGGTCAAGGTGCCGCGGTTCGCGTTCGAGAAGTTCCCCTCGGCCGACGACACCCTCACCACGCACATGAAGTCCGTCGGCGAGGCAATGTCGCTGGGTCGCAACTTCACCGAGGCCCTCGGCAAGGCCCTGCGGTCGCTCGAGGATCCGAACGCCCGCTTCGACTTCGCGGCCGAGGTCACCGAACCGGTCGAGGAGCTCCTCGAGATCGCGAGCCGTCCCCATGACGGTCGCCTCCAGGTCGTGCTCAAGGCTTTGATGGCGGGAGCCACCCCGGAGCAGGTCTTCGAATCCACCAAGATCGACCCGTGGTTCGTCGACCAGCTGGTGCTCCTCACCGAGATCGCCCGTGAGCTCCTGGCCGCCGACGAGCTGACCCCCGACCTGCTGCGCAGGGCCAAGCGCCACGGCTTCTCCGATGAGCAGATCGCGTCGGCGCGCAACATGTCGGTGGATGTCGTGCGCGGGGTGCGCTGGGCGCTGGGCGTACGCCCGGTCTTCAAGACCGTCGACACCTGCGCCGCGGAGTTCGCGGCGAAGACGCCCTACCACTACTCGTCCTATGACGAGGAGACCGAGGTGGCCCCGCGCGAGAAGCCGGCCGTGCTCATCCTCGGCTCGGGTCCCAACCGCATCGGCCAGGGCATCGAGTTCGACTATTCCTGCGTCCACGCCGCGCTGGCGCTGCAGGAAGCGGGCTTCGAGACCGTCATGGTCAACTGCAACCCCGAGACCGTGTCGACGGACTATGACACCTCCGACCGGCTCTATTTCGAGCCGCTGACGCTGGAGGACGTGCTCGAGGTCTATCACGCCGAGAAGCAGGCCGGCCCGGTTGCGGGTGTCATCGTCCAGCTCGGTGGCCAGACCCCGCTGCGGCTGGCGCAGGCGCTCAAGGACGCGGGCGTACCCATCGTCGGCACCAGCCCCGAGGCCATCCACCTCGCCGAGGAGCGGGGCGCGTTCGGCCGGGTCCTGGCCGAGGCGGGCCTGCCAGCGCCCAAGCACGGCATGGCGTACTCGTTCGACGAGGCCCGCCGGATCGCCGAGGAGATCGGCTATCCGGTCCTGGTCCGCCCGTCCTATGTGCTAGGCGGCCGCGGCATGGAGATCGTCTATGACGAGGCGTCGCTGCGCGGCTACATCGAGCGGGCGACCGAGATCTCGCCGGAGCATCCGGTGCTCGTCGATCGGTTCCTCGACGATGCGGTGGAGATCGATGTCGACGCGCTCTATGACGGTCACGAGCTCTATCTCGGCGGCATCATGGAACACATCGAGGAGGCCGGCGTCCACTCCGGCGACTCGGCGTGCGCGCTGCCGCCCCTCACACTGGGCGGCGAGACCATCGACAAGATCCGCCAGTCGACCGAGGCCATCGCCAAGGGCGTCGGAGTGCGGGGGCTGTTGAATATCCAGTACGCCCTCGCGTCCGACACGCTCTATGTCCTCGAGGCCAACCCGCGGGCGTCGCGCACGGTGCCGTTCGTTTCGAAGGCCACCGCGACCCAGCTGGCCAAGGCCGCCTCGCGGATCATGCTCGGCGCCACCATCGCCGAGCTGCGCACCGAGGGCATGCTGAGGGCTGAGGGTGACGGGGCCGACGTGCCCGATCACGCACCGCTCGCGGTGAAGGAAGCCGTCCTGCCGTTCAACCGGTTCCGCACCGCCGAGGGCCTGACCGTCGACACGCTGCTCAGCCCGGAGATGAAGTCGACGGGTGAGGTCATGGGTCTCGCCCCGAGCTTCGGCGTGGCGTTCGCCAAGAGCCAGTCGGCTGCGTTCGGGCCGCTGCCGAGCGAGGGCAAGGTCTTCGTTTCCGCTGCCAACCGGGACAAGCGGCATGCGATCTTCCCCATCAAGAAGCTCCACGACATGGGCTTCGAGCTGCTCGCCACCGGCGGCACCGCCCAGGTGCTGCGCCGCAACGGCGTACCCGTCACCACCGTGCGCAAGCACACCCAGGGCCCCGGCCCGAACGGGGAGCCGACCATCGTGCAGTTGATCGAGGCCGGCGAAGTCGACCTGATCTTCAACACGCCGCATGGCGCGACCTCGACCGAGGGTTCGCCCCGCATGGACGGCTATGAGATCCGGACGTCGGCCGTGCGCCATGACGTGCCGTGCATCACCACCGTCCAGGGTCTGTCGGCTGCGGTGCAGGGCATTGAAGCGGTCAGGGCCGGCGAAGTCGACGTGAAGTCGCTGCAGGCCTGGGCCGGCGAGGTCCGGGGCGAGCAGTGAGCGGTCTCGATCCGCAGCGTGGCCGCGCAGCCGGGCAACGTCGCGTGGCGGCGCTCGACTGGGGCTATCAGCAGGTCCTGCGCCCGGGGCTTTTCCGCATCGGCGGGGGAGACCCCGAGGTCGCCCACGAGAAGACACTCGCGGCGGCCAGCCTGCTCGGTCGGGTGGGCCCGCTCCGGGCCGCGGTCAGGGCTCTGCACCCGCGGGGCCGCACCGTGACCGTGGCCGGGATCGACTTCCCGGGGCCCGTGGGCCTGGCCGCCGGCCTCGACAAGTTCGGGGTCGGCGTGCACGCCTGGGGTGCGCTGGGATTCAGCCATGTCGAGCTCGGCACGGTCACCGCGCTCGCGCAGCCCGGCAACCCGAAGCCGCGCCTCTTCCGGGCTCGGGAGTCGGGCGGCATCCTCAATCGGATGGGCTTCAACAACCCGGGCGCGACGGCCCTGGCCGACACCCTGCGGACCGCGGGGATCAGCCGCGGCAACCTGGTCGCGGGCATCCCGATCGGCATCTCCCTCGGCAAGTCGAAGGTCACCCCGCTGGAGGAGGCGACGCAGGACTATCTGACGTCGTTCGCCCTGCTGGCGCCCTTCGCCGACTACGTCGCCATCAACGTCTCCAGCCCCAACACCCCCGGCCTGCGCAGCCTGCAGGACGGGGCGGCGCTGGCGGAATTGGTGGGTGCGCTGACGAGGGCCGCGCGGGAGCGGGCCGCCGCGGTTCCCGCAGAGGGTACGCCCGTCCCGGTCTTCGTGAAGGTCGCCCCGGACCTGACGTTCGATGCCCTGGAGGAGGTGCTCGCCGTGTGCACCGACAACGGAGCCGCGGGACTGATCGCCACCAACACCACGTTGTCGCGTGAGGGACTCGTGGGCGCCGACCGCATCCTGGGCGACGAGGCGGGCGGATTGTCCGGCGCGCCACTCACTGTCCGGGCCCGCGAAGTCGTCTCCTGGCTGGCCGAACGCTCCGAGCTGCCGATCATCGGAGTCGGGGGCATCATGACGGTCGCCGACGCACAGGGGATGATGGATGCCGGAGCAGCCCTGCTGCAGGTCTATTCCGGCTACATCTATCGCGGTCCCGCGCTCGTCGCGGAGGCCAATCAGGCCCTCGGCCGGGCCTGATCACCACCTGATCCCCGACCACCCCGACAACAGGGAGGGCCCCATGTCCGACGGATTCGGCGTACGCCTCGCAGAACAGATCGCCAACCGCGGCCGGCTGTGCGTGGGGGTCGACCCCCACCCGGCGATGCTGCAGGCCTGGGGCCTGCCCGTGGATGTCGCGGGGCTGTCCGAGATGACCCGGGGGATGGTGGACGCCCTCGGCGATCTGGTGGCCGTGTTCAAGCCGCAGAGCGCGATGTTCGAGGCGTTCGGGTCCGCCGGAATCGGCGTACTCGAGCGGTTCCTCGCGGCCGCCGACAAGGCCGGCGCGATGGTGATCATGGACGCCAAGCGCGGCGATATCGGGTCGACGATGGATGCGTACGCCCGGGCGTACCTCTCCGACGACTCGCCGCTGGCGGCCGACGCCCTGACGGTCAACCCGTTTCTCGGGTTCGGTTCGCTCACGCCGGCGATCCAGCTGGCGGAGGCCACCGGACGCGGGCTCTATGTGCTCTGCCGGACCTCCAACCCCGAAGGTGGCGAGGTGCAGCTCGCGCAGGGTGGTGGGCGCACGGTCGCACAGATGATGATCGACCAGGTCAACCACGCCAACGCGGGCCGGGATCCGGGCCCGCTGGGGTTGGTGATCGGGGGTACGCTTCCGCGGCTCGACGTCGACCTCACGCAGTTCACCGGCTCGATCCTCGTGCCCGGCATCGGCGCCCAGGGCGGCACGGTGGCCGGGCTGAGCGGTCTGTTCGGCGGCGCGACGGCGCGCGTCCTGCCGACCTCCAGCCGGGAGGTCATGGGCGCCGGCCCGGACGCCGAATCCCTGCGCCGGGCGGCCACTCAGCTCATCACCACGACTGCCGGGCTGGGCTGACTCCAACCCCGCCATGACTGGGCCGGACGCTCGTTTCTCGGGCCCTGGCGACGGTTCCGGCACAGGCTTCTCCCGGACGACGAAGAAACCCGCTAGGTTGACTCGCGTGAAGCCCACGACCAGGGAGGTGGCCGTGCCGATTCCCCCACTCAGTGACGAGCAATTGCGCCAGGCCCGCGAGGCCGCCGCAGCGGCCCGCAGCCGTCGAGCCGAGATCAAGGACCGGCTCCGATCCGGCGACCTGACCCTGGCCGAAGTGATCCAGTTGGCCGAGACCGACGATGTCGTCGCCCGCACCAAGGTGGTGGATGCGCTGAAGTGCCTGCCCCGGGTGGGGGAGAAGCGCGCCGCCGAGGTGATGGAGCGCCTCGACATCGCCGCCAACCGACGCCTGCGTGGCCTGGGTCCCCACCAGATCGCCAACCTGCGCACCGAGTTCGCTCCCAGGACCAAGGCCTGACCAGTTGCCGATGACCTCACCTCGCACGCCCGGCACCGTCCGGGTCACCGTCGTTTCGGGGCCGACCGCCGTCGGCAAAGGCACCGTGGTCGCAGCCCTGCGCGCCCGTCACCCGGAGGTCTGGCTGTCGACGTCCGCCACGACACGGGCACCGCGGCCGCGCGAGGTCGAGGGGGTGCACTATCACTTCGTCTCGGGCGAGGAATTCGACGAGCTGCTGGCCTCGGACGGGTTGCTGGAGTGGGCCCTCGTCCATGGCACCGACCGCTATGGCACGCCCCGGGCTCCCGTCGACGCCGCCCTCGCCGAGGGGCTCGATGTCGTCCTGGAGATCGAACTGCAGGGGGCCCGGCAGGTGCGGGAGTCACTGCCGGGGGCCCGGTTCGTGTTCATCGCCCCGCCCAGCTGGGACGAATTGGTTCGCCGGCTCGAACACCGGGGGACCGAAACGCTCGAACAGCGAGAACGTCGCCTGAAGACGGCAGAGGCCGAATTGGCCAGTCAGAGCGAGTTTGATCATGTTGTTGTCAATGATCGCGTCGATCGGGCGGTGGAAGAACTGGTAGGGTTGATGGGATTGCGTCCGCCTAACACTCAAGAAGGCCTGCATTGACGACCCAACACGCCCCCGGCATCACCAACCCGCCGATCGACGACCTCCTGACGAAGGTCGACTCGAAATATCGGCTCGTGCTCTTCGCTGCCAAGCGGGCCCGCCAGATCAACGCCTACTACTCGCAGCTCGGTGAAGGCCTGCTCGAGAACGTGGGACCCCTCGTGGACACGGGCATCCAGGAGAAGCCGCTGTCCATCGCTCTGCGCGAGGTCAACGCCGGTGTGCTCGAATGCCACGACATCGACCCGAACGCCGAGCCGGAGACCTCGCTCGAGGAATTCGCCGATCCCGACTTCGGCGACGACTTCCCGGCCTGATATCCATTAATCCATGAGCCGCATCATCCTGGGCGTGGCCGGTGGGATCGCGGCTTACAAGGCGTGTGAACTGCTGCGCCGGTTCACCGAGGCCGGTCACGATGTGACGGTCATCCCCACCGAGGCCGCCCTCAACTTCGTCGGGCGCACCACGTGGCAGGCGTTGTCCGGAAATCCGGTGCATACCGATGTCTGGACCGACAGCCACGAGGTGCGCCACGTCAAGCTCGGCCAGACCGCCGACCTTGTCGTGGTCGCACCCGCGACGGCCGACCTGCTGGCCCGCGCGGCCACCGGCCGGGCCGACGATCTGTTGACCAACACGCTGCTGACGGCGCACTGCCCGGTGGTCATGGCCCCGGCCATGCACACCGAGATGTGGCTGCATGCCGCCACACAGGCCAATGTGGCCACGCTCCGCGAGCGCGGGGTCGTGGTGATGGATCCGGCTTCGGGTCGCCTCACCGGCGCTGACACCGGTCCGGGCCGGCTGCCCGACGCGGTGGATATTCATGCGGTGGCGCTCAGCCTGCTCGACCAGCCCGAGACTGCTGCTGCGGCGGCGGATCAGGATCTGGCCGGGAAGCATGTCGTCGTCAGTGCGGGCGGGACTCGGGAGCGGCTCGATCCGGTCCGCTATCTCGGCAACGCCTCGTCCGGGCTCATGGGCCTGTCGATCGCCCGCGCGGCCGCGCTGCGGGGCGCCGACGTGACGCTGGTCGCCGCCCATATCGAGCACCCGGTGCCGAGCGGTTGCACGGTCCGGCGCGTGGAGAGCACGGCCGACCTGGCCGAGACCATGACCGAACTCAGCGAGTCGGCCGATGTGATCGTGATGGCCGTCGCAGCCGCCGACTTCACCCCGCGCACCCGCGCCGAGAGCAAGATCAAGAAGGCCTCCGAGTCGTCCGGTCTCCAGCTCGACCTGGTTCAGACGACCGACGTGCTCAAGACGATCTCCCACGCGCGGCCCCGGCCGCAGGTCATCGTGGGATTCGCCGCCGAAACCGCCACCGATGCCGACCATCTGCTGGAGCTCGGGCGGGCCAAGCTCGCCCGCAAGGGCTGCGACCTGCTGGTGCTCAACGATGTCAGTGGTGGCAAGGTGTTCGGCGAGGATGACAATCGGATCGTGGTCATCTCACCCGATGACGTTCTCGGCCATCACTCCGGGCCCAAGAGCGTCGTCGCCCACCGCATCCTGGATGCGGTCCATTCCGTCGCGGCGCGCTGACGCCGCACATCGACCGGCGCGGGACGACCGCGCCCCTTTGAAAGGTTCCGCGTGAGCAAGCGCCTCTTCACCTCCGAGTCGGTGACCGAGGGTCATCCGGACAAGATCGCCGACGCGATCAGCGACACCGTCCTCGATGAGCTGCTGAGTCAGGACCCCGAGTCCCGGGTCGCCGTCGAGACTCTCGTCACGACCGGTCTCGTCGTGGTCGCCGGAGAGGTGACCACTGAGGCGTACGCGGAGATCCCGAGCCTCGTCCGCGAGAAGATCCTCGAGATCGGCTACGACTCCTCCCACAAGTCGTTCGACGGCCGCTCGTGCGGCGTACAGGTTTCCCTCGGGCAGCAGTCGCCCGACATCGCCCAGGGCGTGGACACGGCCTGGGAGAAGCGCCTCGAGGAGTCGGCGGATGCGTACGACCTGCAGGGCGCGGGCGACCAGGGCCTGATGTTCGGATATGCGTGCGACGAGACCGAATCGCTCATGCCGCTGCCGATCGACATCGCGCATCGCCTGGCCGAGCGGCTCACGTCGGTTCGCAAGGACGGGACGATGCCCTACCTGCGTCCCGACGGCAAGACCCAGGTGACGATCGAGTACGCCGGCGATCGGCCGGTCCGTCTCGACACCGTCGTCGTGTCCTGCCAGCACGCGCCCGACATCGACCTGGAGCGGATGCTCGCACCCGATGTGCGTGAGCAGGTCATCGCCCCGGTGCTGGAACGGTTCGACGTCGACCACAGCGACTATCGCGATTTCGTGAACCCGACCGGCAAGTTCGTGATCGGCGGCCCCATGGGCGATGCCGGTCTCACCGGCCGCAAGATCATCGTCGACACCTATGGCGGCATGGCCCGTCACGGAGGCGGCGCCATGTCGGGCAAGGACCCGTCGAAGGTCGACCGATCGGCGTCCTATGCCATGCGTTGGGTGGCCAAGAACGTCGTCGCGGCCGGGCTGGCGCGGCGTTGCGAGGTGCAGGTGGCGTACGCCATCGGCCGCGCGCATCCGGTCGGCTTCTATCTCGAGTGCTTCGGCACCGAGGCGGTCCCTGTCGACCAGATCTCCGACGCCGTGCTCGCGAACTTCGACCTGCGGCCCGCAGCCATCACCGCTGCGCTCGACCTGAAACGACCCATCTACGCCCAGACTGCGGCGTACGGTCACTTCGGCCGTGACCTCCCCGAGTTCACCTGGGAACGCACTGATCGCGCCGAGATTCTGGCGCGGGCAGTCAAGGGCTGATCATGGTACGCCGAGCCCTGGGTTTCCTGGCCATCGCCCTGGCGCTGGTTCTGTTGCTCGGCCTCGGCGGCTACAAGTTGATGAACTCCCGGACGGTCCAGATCGCCGGGGAGCTGACTGCGCGGGTGGAGACGCCGGAGAAGGTCGTTGCGCTGACGTTCGACGATGGGCCCACCCCGGCCGACACCGAGCGGATCCTGGCCGATCTCGCGGCGGAGGACGTGCGGGCCACGTTCTTCGTCATCGGCGAGAACATCGAGAAGGATCCGGAATCGATCACCCGCATCGCGGCCGCCGGACACGAGCTGGCGAACCATTCGTGGTCGCATCCGCGCCTGGTGCTCATGAGCTCCGACGAGATCGCGGCGGAGATCGAGAAGACCGATGCGGCGCTGCGCGCCAGCGGTTATGCGGGTGAGATCCAGTTCCGGCCGCCGTACGGCAAGAAGCTCGTCGGTCTGCCGCGCTATCTCGCCGCGCATGACCGGCGCACGATCATGTGGGACGTCGCGGTCGAGGACTATTCGTCACCGGAGGTACGCCAGAGCGCCGAGGACCTCACGCGGCTCACGGTCGAGAAGGTCCAGCCCGGGTCGATCATCCTGCTGCATCCGTGGCAGGGCCGGCTCGATACCCAGGCGGCGATCGGCCCGGTGATCCGTGAGCTCAAGGGTCAGGGCTATCGGTTCGTGACGGTGAACGAGCTGCTGGCGTACGAATCCTGATCGGGCGCCCGGGTCACTCGTCGAACGCGCCGAACCCGTCATCCCGGCCCCTGAGTCGGTCCAGAGCGCGGCGATCCTTCTTGGTCGGCCGGCCCGCACCCCGGTCGCGACGGGCCACGGGCGTCGACAGATGCGCCGGGCGTTCGGGGGAGTGATCGATGTAACAGGTGACCGCGACCGGGGCGCCGACGCGTTTGGTGATCAGTTGGGTGACCTCGAACTCGCGCACCCAGCCTGGTTGGCGCCAGCTCACGCGATCCCCGACCTTCACCTGCTGGGCCGGCTTGACGGGCTTTTCGTTCACACGGATGTGGCCGCCCTTGCAGGCATCGGTCGCGAGCGAGCGCGTCTTGAACAACCGCACCGACCACAGCCACACATCCAGACGTGCCATCGGCGTCATCATACGCCCGTGCGCGCGAGCCCTCCGGAGTTGGTCTTCGGCGGCCGGGTCGTCTTCGCCGGCTTCGGGGTCTTCGTGGGCTTCGGGGTCTTGGTCGTCGTGGGCGCGAAGGTCGTGGTCCTGTGCACGAAGACGCCACCAGGGAGGGTGACGATCCACTTGTAGGTGCCGCTGGGCCAGCCGTCCGACGGGGCGTCGAGCACGATCCGCATGGGTCCGGTGCCCGATTGCTGGCGCTCCGCGTGATACGTCCCTTCCCGGGCCCACCCATGGGGTTGGCCGTCCACGTCCACCCACTGCCCATCGGTGAGGCCGGTGACCGTGAAGGTGACGGGCGCATGAGCGCCTGTCGGGTTGCTGACCTTCACGGTGATTCCCTGACGGGCGGGTGCCGTGGCGGTCGACGAGGCGGTCGGCGAGGCGGTGGGCGCTGCCGTGGGCGACGCGGTCGGGTTCGCGAGGGCGGACCCCGGCACCAGAACCAGGGCGAGCGCAGCGGCGGAGAGTCCGAGGGTCGTGGCGATGCGGTTCATGATCGAGGCCTTTCTCGTGAGTGGTGGGCCTTCACCCGAGAGGATTCCGGTGGGCGTCGAGGAGTTCCGCCGTGACAGAACCGCAATGAACCTGCGCAATTCAGAACTGTCGGAGGGGACTGGCAGGATCACGAACATGTCGGCAGCGCTGTTCTCCACCGCGCCGCGACCCATTGCCCGGGTCGCGGTGGACATGTCGTTACCGCACCTGGATCGGCCGTTCGACTATCTCGTGCCAGAGAAGTTGGCCGAGGTAGCACAGCCGGGGGTGCGGGTCCGGGTGCGGTTCGCCGGGCAGCTGCGGGACGGGTTCATCCTCGAGCTGGGGGAGGAGACCGATGGGCTGCGATCACTGGCTCCGCTGGAACGCGTGCTGTCGCCCGAACCGGTGCTGAAACCCGAGGTCGCGCGGCTGCTGCGGGCGGTGGCCGATCACTATGCCGGGACATTCTCAGACGTGATGCGCCTCGCCGTTCCGCCGCGTCATGCAGCGACCGAGAAGGCGGAGCCCCCGGAGCTGCCCGCGCCCGCGCTCGACCCACTCCCAGGATCGCCGTTCGACCACTATCCGACCGGGCCCGAGTTCCTGGCCGCGCTCGGGCGTGGCCAGTCGCCGCGCGCGTCGTGGCAGGTCGTGCCGAGTCACAGCGACGCCGGTGACTGGGCGCGGGGGCTCGCGGCTGCGGCTCACGCCACCCTGTCGTCCGGCCGCGGGGCCCTCCTGATCGTTCCCCATGCCCGCGACCTCGTCCGGTTGCGGGAGACCTGTGCCGAGATGTTCGGCGAAGCCAGTTTTGTGACACTCTCCGCCGATGACGGTCCGGCGGCGCGCTATCGGGCGTACCTGGCTGTGTCCCGCGGCCACGTGAAGCTGGTCCTCGGGACGCGCGCGGCGGCGTACGCCCCGGTCCACGATCTGGGCCTCGTCGCTCTCTGGGACGACGGCGACGATCTGCACTCCGAACCCCGCGCACCGTATCCGCATGCCCGGGAAGTGCTGGCTCTCCGGGCGCAGCAGGCGAAGTGCGCGACGCTGTTCGCGGCGTACCACCGGACCTGCGAGATCGAGCTGCTGTTGGAGCGACGGTGGTTGCATCCGCTGGCCCTCGACGCGCGGGTCCAACGTCGGCTCGCCCCTGCCGTTCGCCTTGCGGGCGATTCCGACTGGGCGCTCGAGCGGGATCCGCTCGCCCAGGCCGTACGCATGCCCCGTCAGGTCTTCGAGGTCATCCGCGTGGGGCTCGCAGCGGGTCCGGTGTTGGTGCAGGTGCCACGGGCCGGCTATCTGGTCGTTCTGGTCTGTGCGGAGTGTCGTGAGCCCGTGCGGTGTCCCCACTGCCATGGCCCGGTGCGGGCGGGATCGGCTCGTGTGTCCTGTGATTGGTGTACGCGGCCGGTCACGGGATGGCGCTGCCCCGTGTGTGATCACACCCGCTGGCGTGCCCCCGTGATCGGAGCCGAGCGCACCGCCGAGGAGCTCGGTCAGGCCTTTCCCGGAACGAAGGTGATCCAGTCCCAGGGCGACCGGGTCGTGGATCGGATCGACGATGCGCCTGCCCTCGTGGTGGCGACACCCGGCGCCGAACCGGAGGCTGACACGGGGTATGCCGCGGCTGTGTTGCTCGACGCCGAGATCTTGCTGACCAGGGCCGATCTGAGGGCGTCCGAGGAGGCCCACCGGCGCTGGATCAATGCCGTCGGTCTGGTGCGGGGCGGTGCCGAGGGCGGCACTGTGATCGCGGTCGGCCCGACCGATGCGGTTGCCCTCCAGGCGCTGGTCAGGGGAGACCCCGGTGGTTTCGCGTCACGCGAGCTGGCCGATCGCGCCGCAGCCCAGGTGGCCCCTGCCCAGAAGATGGCCACGATCGAGGGCCCTCTGCCCGCTCTGGCCGAGATCACCGATGAGCTCACGAACCACGATTCGGGTGGTCTTCTGCCCGAGACCGAACGTCCGCGGGATCTCGAGGTGTTCGGCCCGGTCGAGCTGCCGAGACCCGCCAGCGCGGATGAGCCCGTTGGGCGCCTTACGTTGCGTACGCCGCTCGACCAGGCCGGGCTTCTCACCACAGCACTGTCCGATGCCGTGTCCGTCCGGTCGGCGAAGAAGCTGCCGGGCGCCCTTCGCGTCCGCGTCGATCCGGTGGCCGTGAGCTGAGGCATCCAATGGGTCGCGCGCCGGGCCGGTTCCATGGCGCGAGCGGTGGGTTTTCCACAGGTCGGGAGTAACCCGGAGCGTCATCCACAGATCAGAAATTGGTCCTCGGAAATGTCAGAGCGGGCAGGCAGGATGGTGCCTGTAGGAAACGAATGCTTGATCCATTCCTTGAGTGACTGGAGGTGGCCCCGGATGTCCCTCGACACCACCCCGCCCGGGCCCGAACCCCTGTTCCCGACCCCCGACCTTCCCGCTGTGGACCCGCCGTCCGACGCGCCCTCCAACCCAGCCACCCCCGACACCCCAGCTCCACCCGCTGCCGACGCCACCCTCTCTTCCGGCGCCACGGGGCCTCTGGCCCCTGCGGGTTCGCGGGTGTGTGATCCGGACACGGGCTGGGACCGGTTCTCCGTCATCGAAGCCCTCACTCTCGCCGCGCGAAGGGAACGGGAAGCGAAGATTGATCAGTTGATCCTCATCGCCCGTGCGGCGGAGGTGTGGTCGTGGGTCGACAACATCGACGAGATTGTCGCTCAGATCAAAGTCGCCGATCGGATCAGTGATGCCGCGACCCGGGACCGGGTGAGGGCTGCCGCGGAGGCCGGTGATGACGACCTCCTCGATGAACTCCTCACCCCACCCACCGACCCCACGGCTACCGACCTCACGGCCACCGACAGCACCGCGGGTGTCTCGCCGGGGGTGCTGTATGGGGAACGCCTGTATCACTACGGCGCGGATGGGACACCGGCATGTTCGGAGTTCCTACGGCTCGAGATCGGCCCGGCCCTCGGAATCCAACCCGAGGCCGCGGCCCGGTTGATCGGCGATGTCCTCGATCTGCGCCACCGCCTGCCCGGAATGTGGGCCCATGTCGAAACCGGCCGCGTACTCGGCTGGGTCGGCTGCCAGATGGCCCGCCGCACCCGCGCCGCCGGACTGTCCCAGGACCTGTGCCAAGAGTTGGACCGCAGGATCTCGCCGTATGCCCCGGGCTGGACCCCGAACCGGATCCTCACCCAGACCGACAAACTCATCGTGATCCTCGACCCCGACACCGCCGAGACCCGGCGCCGCGACGAACTCGGGCGACGGTACGTATCGTTCTGGGCCGACCGCCACCCCTCCGGAGCGGGCATACTCAACCTGCGCGCCCAGTTGGATGCGGTGCCCGCCGCCGACCTGGAAGCCACGTTGAACGCGCTGGCCGAGGTGTTGGAAGCGGTCCGACCCGACCTCACCCCCGACGCCCGCCGGGCCTGGGGCCTCGAACTGTTGGCCGATCCTGCCCACGCCGCCCGGGTCCTGGCCGGCGACATCACCGCCCTCACCCCACCCGCTCACCTCGACACCGACCACCCCGCCGACGCAGACACCGACCACCCCGCCGACGCCGACGCCGACCACTCCGCCGACACCGACACCGACCACCCCGCCGACACCGACGGTCCCGGCCCCGCCACGGCCTCGGAGCTCGACGATCCCGGGACTGGCGATGGGACAGACCCGGTGACGACACCGTCAGCGACCGCACCGGGCCCATCGGGTGCGATCGAAGCGTTCGTGACACCTGGCACCCCGGCCGCTGCGCAGATCGCGACTGCCACCAGCACCGCCACCCCGGCCACCCCCGACCCCGCGACCGCCCCCGTGACCATCCCCGGTGGTGGGTGCGGCTGCAAGACGACCGGGTCGGGGTCGGGAAAGGCTCCGACGGGGCGGGAAGTATCGCTGATCGTGCATGTGAATCCGGCCGACCTGATCCTTGGCGCGGGCGGGGAAACACCCCGCCTGGGGCATCTGGTCCAGACCCTGCTCGATCAGCTGATCGTCGAGGCCGCCCGCACCGGTCGGCTGATTGTGAAACCCGTCCTCGACCCCATGGCCGTATCCGTGTCCGAGTCCGACACCCCGCCGGGGTCGATGGTCGAACGAGTGCAGTACCGCAATCCGACCGTGGTGTTCCCGTACTCCGACCGGGCCTCCACCGGACAGTTCATCGACCTGGACCACACCGTTCCGAGGCCCCATGGTCCGACGAGCGAGGCGAACCTCGGCCCCTTGGACCGGCTGCCGCACCGCTGGAAGACCCATACGACCTGCCGACTGATCCAGATCCGGCCCGGGACGTTCACCTGGCACACCCCCGCGGGGCAGACGTTCACCGTCACCCCACACGGCACGTACCCGGACGATCCCGGACCCGACTGGCCCACCCCACCACCGCCAAGATCGCCGGAGCAACAGGCCGCGGACCTCCTCGCCCGCGCCCGCCAAGCCTTCATCCGCGCCCACGACCCCGGACCGGCACGACCCGCCCGCACCACCACCGGCCGATCATCCGGTGCAGGACACAGCGCAACCAGCCACACCGGGCCACCACCGCCACCGACCCACCCGTCACCAGAACCACCACCGTTCTGACCGACGACTCGGCACACCCGAGCCAGGGTCCCGCAACAGGACGCTCAGCCCCGGAAAACAGCAAGGCCCCGCAAGGCACACCTGTGCCCTGCGGGGCCATCGTGCTGATCCGGGACGGGTTGACCGGCGCGACCCTCGCTAGACTCCCGGGGTGCGTCTCGTCTTTGCCGGAACCCCGGAAGTTGCTCTGCCCGCCCTCGATGCCCTGGCCGAATCCGACCACGAGCTGGTCGCGGTCGTCACCCGCCCGGATGCGGCAGTGGGGCGGAGCAAGAAGCTGATCCCCACCCCGGTGGCACAGCGGGCGGAGGAGCTGGGCATCGAGGTACTCCGGCCCGGCCACCCCAGGGATCCGGAGTTCGTCGCACGGCTGACCGAGCTCGCGCCCGATTGCTGCCCGGTGGTTGCCTATGGTGCGATCCTGCCCGCGCACGTGCTCGAGATTCCCACCCACGGCTGGGTGAATCTGCATTTCTCGCTGCTGCCGCGCTGGCGGGGGGCCGCGCCGGTCCAGCGGGCCATCATGGCGGGTGACGCCGAGACCGGTGCCTGCGTGTTCGACATCGTCCCCGAGCTCGACGCGGGGGATGTCTATGCCGAACTGCGTACCCCGATCGAACCGACCGACACCGCCGGCGACCTGCTCGATCGCCTCGCGCAGTCCGGCGGTGCGCTTCTGGCCCGGGTTATGGACGACCTCGAAGCCGGCACGGCTGTCGGGACTCCACAGCCCGAGGACGGAGTGACGATCGCCCCCAAGCTGACCGTCGCCGAGGCCGAGGTCGACTGGTCCGCCGACGACGCGGAGATCGATCGGCGCATCCGGGGTTGTACGCCGGCCCCGGGCGCCTGGACCACCTTCCGGGGCGAGCGCTTCAAGATCCACGCCGCCCATCCTGTCGGCGGCGCGCGCCTCGATCCGGGTGCGATCGCTACCTCCAAGCAGTGGCTCCAAGTCGGCACCGGTTCGCGCCCGCTCGAGCTGGACCTCGTGCAGCCGTTCGGCAAGAAGGCCATGCGCGCCGCCGATTGGGCCCGCGGCGTGACCTTCGAGGCCGGCGAACGGTTCGGAGCATGACCCCGGCGGACGGCAGGCCTGGTCGCGACAACAACCGCACCAATCCCGGCAATCCGGGCAAGCGCGGGGGACCGTCGGCCGGATCAGCCCGGCGGGGCAGTCGACCCCGCGGCCGCAACCGTCGCCGCCCCGTCGACCCCGCACGCCGCGCCGCCTTCGACGCCCTGCGGGCCGTGACGGCACACGATGCGTACGCCAATCTGGCCGGTCCCGCACTCTTCACCGAACGGCAGCTCTCCACCCGCGATGCCGCCTTCGCAACCGAACTTCTCAACGGCACGGCCCGGCTGATGGGCACCTATGACCGCATCATCGAAGCCGCTGGCGGCCGCAAGCTCTCCACCCTGCAGGCCGCGATCATCGACATCCTCCGGCTCAGCGCCCACCAGTTGTTGTCGATGCGGGTACCCAGTCATGCCGCAGTCGCCGCCTCCGTCGATCTGGCGGGTGCCGCGGTGGGGGAGCACGCGACCGGTCTCGTCTACGCCATCACCCGTCGGATCGACGCCCACGATCTGGCCGGTTGGATCGAGAACCTGAGTGAGGGACTGGACGCCACCGACGCGCTCGCGCTGCGTACCCATCACCCCCGCTGGATCGTCGACGCCTACGCCGAGGTCCTGCCCGCCGCTGAGGTCGAGGCGGCGCTGCAGGCCAACAACGAACCACCGATCACCACCTTGGCCGTCCGCCCCGGGCTCACGACCGTCGCCGACCTGATCGACGAGGGCGCCACCGCCCACCCCGATTTGCCCACAGCCGCCACGATCGCCGGTTCCCCGAGACGGCTGGCGGCGGTCCGTGAAGGCCGGGCCGGCGTACAGGACCCAGGCTCCCAGCGCGTCGCGCTCCGGCTCGCCGATACCGGGGCCCCGGAGGGTCCATGGCTGGATCTCTGCGCCGGACCGGGTGGCAAGGCCGCGCTGCTGGCGGGGTTGGCGATCGAGCAGGGACAGCGCCTCTACGCCGCAGAGCTCCAGCCCCATCGCGCGGTGCTGGTGGCGCAGGCGCTCCGCGCGTACGCCGGCCCACACGCCCCGGTCGTCGTCGCCGCCGACGGCACCCGTCCGGCCTGGCGCCCAAACCACTTCGCGCGGGTCATGGCCGATGTGCCGTGCACGGGACTCGGTGCGCTCCGGCGCCGTCCCGAGGCTCGCTGGCGGAAGTCCGAGCAGGCCCTCGACAGCCTCGTCGACCTGCAGCGCCGTCTGCTGACGACCGCGATCGAGTCCACGACCCCGGGTGGGGTGGTGGCCTACGTGACCTGCTCGCCCCACCGGCGGGAGACATCCGAAGTCGTCAATACGGTGCTGGCCGATCGGCCGGATGCCGAGCGCCTCGGCCCGGACACCCAGCTCTGGCCGCATCGCGACGGAACCGATGCGATGTTCCAGGCGCTGCTGCGCCGCCGATGATCACCCTCCCATCAGCCGAGGGATCACCAGCGCGATCCCGGGGATGAGGGCGATCAGGATCATCACGATGATGTCGGAGAGGACGAACGGCGCGACACCGCCATAGACCTGGCGCATCTCGACCGCGTCGCCGGCGACGCCCTTCATGACGAACAGCTCCATGCCGAACGGGGGAGTCACGAGCGCGATGCGGAGGTTGATGAGCATGATGATGCCGAACCAGATCGGGTCCCACTCCATCGCGTGCACGACCGGCATGAGGAGCGGCAGCGTGATGAGCATGATCGACACCTGCTCCAGGAACGCGCCCAGGATCAGCAGCAAAATCTGAATCAGGACCATGAGCAGCCAGGGTGCCACCGGTAGCTCGGTCATGAACCGGATGAAGCCGTTGGTCGCTCCACTGAAGCTCATCACCTGGCTATAGGCCGAGGAACTGGCCATGATGAAGTAGATCATCGCCGACATCTTCGCCGACTCGATCGCGCTCTCCTTCATCATCTGCCAGGAGAACTTGCGATAGGCGATTGCCAGTCCGATCGCCCCGACCACACCCAGGGCCGCCGATTCGGTGGGGGTAGCGACGCCAAGGAAGATCAGTCCCAGCACGAGAAAGACGATGACGGCCAGCGGAACGGCCTCGCGAAGGCCGATGACCAGTCGCTGGCTCAGGGGCGGCCCGGCGGGGGCATCGGGGTCGACGACGGCGGCCGGACCGGCCCCCTTGAAGTAGCCACCCCAGATAAGGGTGATGACGGCATAGCCGACCATCATCACCAGACCCGGCAGGATGCCGGCCATGAGGAGCGGCCCGACGGGTACGCCAGCCGTAGCGCCCCAGACGATCGCGAGGGTGCTCGGCGGAATGATCATGGCGAGGCCGCCACCGGCCATGACGGTGCCCATCGCCAGCTGGGGCTTGTAGCCCTCCTTGAGCATGTCGGGCAGGAACGTCTTGCCGAGGAGGGCAGTGTTGGCGATGGTCGAACCGGACATCATGCCGAACAGAGCGCCGGCGACCGTGGTCAGGAGGCCGGTACGAGCAGGGACCCGCTGCGGGAACAGGTTGCGGATGCCTGTCAGCGACCGGGATGCCACCCCTGATCTGAACACGATGTCGCCCATCACGATGAACAAGGCAATCGGCGCCAGCGTGAAAGACGTCAGCGTGCTGAAGGCGGACAGCATCATGATCCGCCCGGCGGGTGCGAAGCCGTAGTAGTAGGTCGCGGCGACCGCGGTCAGCCCGAAGAGCGCGAAGGCGACGGGTACGCGGGCGAAGAGCAGGACGAGCAGGCCCCCGACGAACAGGAGAAGCGTGAGCCACCATTCCATGGCGGTGTTGACCTTTCGGTGGTGATGCGGGGGACGAGTCAGCGACCAGCGACGGGTTCTTCGGGATCGGCGACAGCGAGCCGCTGGTGCAGCGGCAGGGCGATCAGCCGGCGTACGGCTTCGACGAAGATGCCGAGAGCGCCGAACGCCATCAGTGCCGTCAACGGCCAGCGCGGCGGGGCCAGATAAGTGCTGGTCACCGAACCGCGAACGAAGTCGTTCCAGGCGGTCTGGCTGGTGAACCAGACGAGCGTGCCCGCGATGATCACGACGAGGATCGCAACGAACCAGTCGGTGATCCTGACCAGCGGGTGCTTCTTGCCCATGAACTCCGTGATGAGGTCCATCTTGATGTGATCATCGGTCCGCACGAGCAGGGGAGCGGCCAGCATCGTGATCGCCAGGATGCTGTATTCGCTGAACTCGAACAGGGCCGTCATCGGGTTGGCGAAGAAGAAGCGCGACACCACGGTCACCGTGACCAGCAGTGCCATGAGGACGATGCAGATCGCGGCGAGCCAGACGCTCACGGTCGAGATCGCGCCGGTGATCCGCTGCACCGGCCCCACCCGACGCTGCTGGGTGGGGCCGTTCGGAGCGTGCTCAGTTGCCATAGATGGTCCGCATCTCCTGGGCCTCCGGCGTGCGGGACAGAACCTGCTTCCAGCCGGCCTCATAGGCGGTGTCGACGAACTTCTTGGTGTCGGCCTCGTTCATCTCGATGACCTTGACGCCACCGTCGGCGCGCTCCTTGGTCTCCTTCTCGACCAGGTCCGCATACATGGGGCCGACCTCGTTCTCGGTCTTGATCATCGCGTCGCTGATGGCCTTCTGGGTGTCCTCATCGAGCGACTGCCACTTCAGGTCGCTCATGATGACCACCGTGTCCATGGTGTAGAACTCGGCGGAGGTCTCATAGCCGGTGACATCGACCCAGCCGTTCTTGACGACGCCGAGCGCCGGCCAGCCATACCCGGCCACGACGCCGCGCTCCATCGCGCCGAAGACCTCACCGGGCGGCATGGCCACCGGGCCGGCGCCCAGAGCTTCGAGCAGTCCCACATAGACCGGCGAGGTGCGGATCGACTTGCCCTTCAGATCGAGCGGGTTCACCTGGTCCTTGAAATAGAGCTTGTAGGGCACCTCGTCTGCCATGCGGCCGAGATAGTGGATCCCAGCCTTGGCGTGGGCGTCCTCATAGAGCTTGTGGGCCCCCTTCTCCCGCTCCTCGGCCGGGGACAGCGGCGACAGCGCCATCGCGCGAGTCATCGGCACGTTCTGGGAGTGGAAGACGGCAGCGGTCGCGGCCATGTCGATGCCGCCCGTGGAGACCCCCTCGCCGAGCTGCGCCGAAGCCATGACCTCGCCGGCGCCGCGATAGTCGAGCTTCACCCAGGGAGCGGATTCCTTGAGGTTCTTCTCGAAGAGCCAGAAGCCCTCCATCAAGGGGTCATCGCGATCGAAGGCCGAGACCACACTGATGGTCACCTCGCGGCGCCCGTCCGGGCCGGCACTGCCTGCGCCCGCTCCCGAACAGGCGCTGAGCAGCAGCATGGCGATGGCCACCAGGCCGGCAACCAGGGCACGAATACGCATGGCACATTCCTTCGCATTATCGGTATGAGGGCGCGCGGCGACGCCCGGAATCCGGGCCAGTCGCGCTCCGATGCGCGCTGATCTCGCCGGTGCCAGAACCATAGACCGACAGATATGTCGCTGTCAGCACTTCCGTCAAATTTTCGCGATATCCATTTTCGGCATGAGCGCCGGACCATCTCCCCAGCGCCCGGACGCACGCTAGGGTCAGGTCGCATGACGATCGAGGAATCGACCGATCGGCTCGATGGCACCGACGCCCTCCCACGCCAACAGCAGCTGATCGTCAGCCTGTTCGGGCTGTATGCGCGCCAGCGGGGCGGCGTCCTGGCAGTGGCCGACCTGATTGCTCTGCTCGGGGATCTGGGGGCCGAGGAGCCCGCCGTACGCTCCGCAGTCTCCCGCCTGAAGAAGCGCGGGCTGCTCAACAGCGCCCGCATCAACGGAGTCGCGACCTATGCGCCCTCGGAGCAGCTGATCCGCCTCCTGCAGGAAGGCGACACGCGCATCTTCACCCCGCGCCGCGCGGCCGCCGGTGACGCCTGGCTCCTCGCGGCGTTCACGGTGCCCGAGTCGCAGCGCAACCTGCGCCACGTGATCCGCAGCCTGCTGACCAGACGCGGGTTCGGCTCCGTCACTCCCGGCCTCTGGATCGCGCCGGAGTGGCTGTTCGATTCCACCTGGAACGAACTCGAGCGCCAGGGCCTCACCGGCTATCTGCACTTCTTCCGCGCCGAACCGCTCGGCGACGCCGAGATCCGCGATCGCGTCGAGAACGCCTGGAACCTCCCCGCGCTCCAGGAGCTCTATTGCGACTTCATCGACCGGTTCGACCCCTTGCTGTCGCCCTGGACCGGGCCGGGGGAGCGCCCGCCCGACCTCGAGGCCTATCGTGCCTTCGTGCCCCTGGTCACGCTGTGGCGACGCCTGCCCTACCTGGATCCTGGCCTACCTCTGGAATATCTCCCGGACCCCTGGCCGGGCCAGGTCGCAGCCGATCTCTTCCGTCGACTCACCGAAGTCCTGGAGGAGCCCGCCAAGCGGCATGCCGAGTCCCGGCTCAGCACCACCGCCGCACCCTGAACCACCCCGCCCACACAACAGCAGACCGGGCGTACGCTTATCCAGTTCTGGCAATTCCTAGACGATCGTCGCAAATCCGACATACGATGGCGACGATTCATCCCCGACGTGTCCCCGATATCCGAAGAGGGAAATCATGGCCGAGAGGTCTTTTGCAACAGAGGTGTTGCAGCTCCGTCAGGGCGCTGGCACCGAATTCCATGGTGAGGGCATCCTCGCAGTCACCAAGGCACTGCTGCAGTCCGGCGTTGCCTATGTCGGTGGCTATCAGGGCGCTCCGATCTCCCACCTCATGGACGTGCTGGGCGATGCCCACGAGATCCTCGGCGAGCTGGGCGTACATTTCGAGAACAGCGCTTCCGAGGCGACCGCCGCCGCGATGCTCGCCGCGTCGGTGCACTATCCGTTGCGCGGCGCGATCACGTTCAAGTCCACGGTCGGCACGAATGTCGCCTCCGACGCCCTGGCGAACCTGGCCAGCGGTGGCGTGAAGGGCGGCGCGGTCGTCATTCTCGGCGAGGACTATGGCGAGGGCTCGAGCATCATGCAGGAACGCAGCCACGCTTTCGCGATGAAGTCGCAGATGTGGCTGCTCGATCCGCGACCCGACATCGAGGCGATCGTCGATTCGGTCGAGAAGAGCTTCGAGCTGTCCGAGGTCTCGAACACCCCCGTGCTGCTCCAGCTCCGCCTGCGGTCCAACCACCTCACCGGCAGCTTCATCGCCAAGGACAACCGCCGCCCGATCATGACGGTCCAGGAGGCCGGCCAGAATCCGCAGCGGGATCACAGCCGCGTCGTGCTGCCGCCCATGAGCTTCGCCCACGAGATCGAGAAGATCGATCAGCGCTGGCCGGCCGCGGTGAAGTACATCACCGAGAACGGTCTCAACGAGTTCTTCGCCGACGGCGCCACCGATGTCGGCATCATCGTCCAGGGCGGGCTCTACAACACCTTCAATCGCGGCATGGAGTTGCTCGGGGTCTCGGATGCCTTCGGCGATGTGAAGGTGCCGACCTATGTATTGAACGTGGCCTACCCCGTCATCGACGAGGAGGTCATCCGGTTCTGCGAGGGCAAGCGTGCCGTGCTCCTCATCGAGGAAGGCCAGCCCGACTATCTGGAGCAGAACATCGCCCGCGTGCTGCACCACAATGAGATCCAGACCAAGCTCCATGGCAAGGACATGTTCTCCATGGCGGGGGAATACACCCCGACCCTCATGACCCGCGGTCTCGCGCGCTTCCTCGATCAGTATGTCCCCGACCTCGTGGCCGACCGGCCCACCCTGTTGCTCACCGAGAACGATCCGGCCAGCCCGTTCGCGGCGCGGATCGACAAGAAAGCAGTGCAGGTACGCCCGCCCGGGCTGTGCACCGGTTGCCCGGAGCGGCCGATTTTCGCCGCCCTGAAGCTGGCGGAAGAGGAGACCGGGCAGCACCACATCTCGGCCGACATCGGCTGCCACCTGTTCGGCTCGGGGGAACCGTTCAATCTGGGCGCTACGACGATGGGGTACGGCCTCGGCTCGGCGGGTGCGGCGGCGTTCGACTCCAACGACTCCGATCGCCGCACGGTCGCGATCATGGGCGACGGCGGCTTCTGGCACAACGGCCTGACCAGCGGCGTCGGCAACGCCGTGTTCAACAAGTCCGACCAGCTGCTCGTGGTGATCGACAATGACTACGCCGCCGCGACCGGCGGCCAGGACATCCTGTCGTCCGCCGCTGACAACCCGCTCCGGTCGACCCAGCATTCGATCGAGCGCGCCGTGCGGGGGATCGGCGTGAAGTGGGCCACCACGGTCACGAATACCTTCCGCATCGCCGAGCTGCGTGATGTGTTCATCGATGCCCTGACCACGAAGGACAAGGGGCCGAAGGTCGTCGTGGCCCAGAGCGAATGCCAGCTCAACCGCCAGCGCCGCGTACGCCCGGAAACCGCCAGGGCCGTCGCCGCCGGCAAACGGGTCGTCCGCGAACGCTTCGGCGTCGACGCCGACACCTGCACCGGCGACCACGCCTGTATCCGGATCTCCGGCTGTCCGTCGCTGACGATCAAGCCCAACCCCGACCCACTGCGCGTCGACCCGGTGGCCACCGTCACCGACACCTGTGTCGGGTGTGGTGTGTGCGGCGCGAACGCCCACGCGGCCGCGCTGTGCCCGTCGTTCTATCGCAGTGATGTCATCCAGAACCCCACTCGACTCGATGCCGCCCGCCAGGGCGTACGCAAGGCCGTCATCGGGTTCCTGTCGAAGGGCCTCGAGGCCCGGGCCCGCACGTTCGAAGGAGCGGTCGCATGAGCGCGGAACACTCCTCTGCCGACACCCCCTGGGCCAAGGGCCTGCGCCCGCTGACGATCGCGGTGCTGGCGATGGGCGGCGAGGGCGGCGGCGTACTCTCCAACTGGATCGCCGACACCGGCCGCGCTGCCGGGTGGATCACCCAGAACACGTCCGTCGCGGGCGTGGCGCAGCGGACGGGCGCGACCGTCTACTACATCGAGATGGTGCCGCCCGCACTGCAGCCCGCGGGCGGGCGACGGCGACCGGTCCTGTCGACGATGCCCACCCCGGGTCAGGTCGATGTCGTCATCGCGTCCGAGTTGATGGAGGCCGGTCGCGCCGTGACCCGTGGCTTCGTCACGCCGGATCGCACGACCCTGATCGCCTCGACCAACCGGGTCTATTCGATCGAGGAGAAGTCCAAGCTCGGCGACGGCCGGGTCGACTCGGGCGAGTTGCTCCGGGGCGCCGGGAACGCGGCGAAGACCCTGATCAGCGCTGACTTCAACCGCATCGCGAGCGACGCGGGAAGCGTGATCAGCGCCTCGCTGTTCGGGGCCTTCGCCGGAAGTGGGGCGACCGACTTCACGCGCGAGGAGTGCGAGGCGGTCATCCGCGCCACGGGCAAGGGCGTCGAGGCGTCCCTGCGGGCGTTCGAGGCGGGCTTCGACACCGCCCGGGCAGCGCTGCAGAACCCCGCCGAGACGGCTGGCGAACCCGAACGGGAGAAGGTCTTCCTGACCCTCGGCACCCGGCCGGAATCGCCGGAGGAGAAGGCCGCGAAGGAGGAGGCCCGGCTCTCGGAGATCGCGCTGACCCGACCCCATGAACTCGTCGGATCGGCCCTCCGCGCCCAGGGCGAACGCGTGTCCGCCCGCTTCCCGGCGCCCGCACGCCTGACGCTGCTGCGCGGGATTGTGCGTACCGGGCTCTATCAGAACGAGGCGTACGCCGATCGCTACCTCGACCGGGTCGCGCGGCTCGTGCCGTTCGAGCACGAGGGCGGCGACACCCGGCTCCTGACCGAGGTCGCCCGGTGGACCGCCCTCTGGATGTGTTATCAGGACACGATCCAGGTGGCCTTCCAGAAGATCCGGACCGAGCGGCTCGAGGCGATCCGTGTCGAGGCGAAGGCCAGGGACGACGAGCCCGTCGACATCCACGACTACCTGCACCCGCAGGTCGAGGAGATCACCGACACCCTGCCCGTGGGCATCGGCCGGGCCCTGCGTCACAACGAGACGTTCGGCCGCATGGTCCACCTCGTGGCGAGTCGGGGGCTCAAGATCAACACGGCTTCGGTGCCGGGCTATACGGTGCTGTCCACCCTCGCCCGGCTGCGCCCGATCCGGCCCCGCTCGCTGCGCTTCGTCCACGAGCAGCGCGAGATCGATGCCTGGCTGGATCGCATCGTCGAACAGGCCACGATCGACTACGACCTCGCCTGCGAGACCGCCGAATGCGCACGGGTGCTGAAGGGCTACGGCGAGACCTGGGAACGCGGCGAACGCCGTTTCACGCGCCTGATGGAGCAGTCCGATCGGCTCCTCGGCCGACCGGACGCCGCCGCAGCGTTGGCGTCGCTGCGGACCGCTGCCCTGGGCGATGAGAAGGGCACCGAGTTCGAGGCCGCCCTCGCCGCCCTCGACGCCGACCAGGCCGCGTTCGCCCGCCACTGAAACCTGTCGGCGACTCCGCTGACCCTGAGAAAGGAACACCCATGTCAGTGCGCGAGGAGATCACCGGCGCCTACCTGGTCATGCCGCGGCGGCTCACCTGGGCCGAGACCGACGCTGCCGGGCACAACCATTTCAGCGCCGGCGTGCGCTGGCTCGAAGAGGCGGAGCACGAGTTGTTCCACCGGCTCGGATTGGTACGCACCGTCCCGCTCCTGCCGCGCGTGCATGTCGAGCTCGATTTCCGCGACCGCATCTATTTCGGCGACGAGCTGACCGTCATCGCCGGAATCATCTCCGTCGGCCGCTCGTCGGCGACCTTCGGCACCGAAGTGATCGTCGGGGACGAGACCAAGCTGGAGGCCCGGCACACGGTCGTGCACTGCCCCGAACCGAACGGCGGATCCGGCCCCTGGCCCGAGAGGGTCAAGGACCTCCTGGTCCGCTATGGCGCGGTGCCCCCGCGCGAGCCCGTTCTGTCGGCCGTGGCCGTCGGTCCGGTGGCCGCTACCCGCTGACCGACCCGGTCAGGAAGCGCCGTGCATTGGTGGTGCGGATCAGGGTGCGGCCCTCCTCGTCGAGCCAGTCGGCGCGCTCGAGAACGCTGCCGACGGGGACCTCGCCGAGGGGATAGGGATAGTCCGACCCGACCAGCACCCGATCCCGGCCGATGGTGTCGACGAGCAGGCGCAGGGCCCGCTCGTCGAAGACCACCGAATCGACATAGAACCGACCGAGATAGCTCGACGGCGGCTTGTCGCTGTCGCGGTGGACGTGCGGGGAGCGGTGCCAGGCGTTCTCGACGCGGCCGAGCCAGAACGCGAACGAGCCGCCGCCGTGCGCGAACGCGATCCGCAGCGTGTCCGGGAGCCGGTCGAAAGCCCCCGAGAGCACCAGGGACAACAGCGACAGGTGCGTCTCGGCCGGCATACCGGCGAGCCAACGGCCCATCCAACGACTGAGCCTGGGGGAGGTCGGCATGTCCCAGGGGTGCACGAAGACAGGTGCCCCCACCTCGGCGCAGTGCTGCAGGAACGTCAGGATGCCCTCGTCGTCGAGATCCTTGTCGCCGACATGGTTGCCGATCTCGACTCCGACGTGACCATTCGCCAGGCACCGGTCGAGCTCCTCGCACGCCAGGTCGGGATCCTGCAACGGCACCTGGCAGAAGGTCAGGAATTCGTCTCCCGCGTCCGCGAACATCTCTCGCGCGATGTCGTTGAACACCTTCGCCACGCCGGCAGCTTCCCGGCCGGACCGGGCGTACTCGAAGAAGACCGGCGTGGGGGAGACGACCTGGGTCGTGACGCCCGACTCGGCCATGTCCGCTCGGCGCACCTCGGGTGACCAGCAGTCATCGGCGACCGTCCGGAACTCCTGCGAGCCGACCATGATGATCGCCTCCCGCTCGCTGACGGGCTTCATCCAGGGCCAGTCGGGCTGCTCGCAGACGGCCTTGTTGAGATCGGGAAAGGTCTGCGGCACATAGTGGGTGTGGGCGTCGATCATGCCCGGGCGGACCGTCATGCCTGCGACTCCGTGGGCTTGCGCCCCGGATGCAGTGCACCGCAGTTGGGGCAGGTCCGCAGCGATTCGTTCTCGGCGAACTCGTTCATCACCGGCGGCAGGTCCTTGACGATGTCGGACACATGCAGGGTGTGCTCGTGGACGGGGGCGTTGCACTCGAAGCAGTACCAGCGGAAGGTCTCGTCGACCCCCTCCTCGCGGATGCGCTCGAGCACGATGCCGATCGAGCCCGGCTCGGGACGCTGCGGCGAATGCGGGACATTCCCCGGCAGGAGCCACATCTCGCCCTCGCGGATGTCGATGCGCTGGACACCCTCATCGGTCTGGATGTTGACGTGCATGTTGCCGCGGTATTGATAGAACCACTCTTCATACGGCTCGATGTGATAGTCGGTGCGCTGGTTCGGCCCGCCGACGACCTGCACGATGAAGTCGTCGCAGCCGCTCCACATCATCTTGTTGTTGACCGGCGGCTTGAGCTGGTCCTCGTTGTCGGCGATCCACTTCTCGAAGTTGAAGACCGGGGGAATGGACGTCAATTGGTTCTTCCTCCTGGATGGGGCCGCGTTAGGAGCGCGGGCGATGGGCGATGCCGGAGATCTCGATGAGCAGATGAGGATGTGGGAGCTGGTGGACCGCGACGGTGGTGCGCGTCGGGCCCGACTCGTCGAAATAGCGGGCGTACGTCTCGTTGTAGCCACCGAAGTCGTTCATGTTGACGAGATAACTGGTGACCTGGGTGAGATCGGACAGGCTGCATCCGACCGATTCGAGGATGTCGCGGATGTTCTCGATGACCGCGGCCGTCTGGGCGCGGATATCGAGGTTGGTCGTGCCCAGTTCGTCGACCTCGACGCCGACGAATGAGTTGTCGGGGCGGCGACTGCTGGTGCCGGAGACAAACACCCAGTCACCGACGACCTTGACGTGGGGGAACCTGCCCCGCGGTGTGGCCTTTCCCTCGACCAGTCGGGCTTCGGACATGGCAGCTCCTCCTCGTTGAGATCAACCATGTCCATCGTCGGGCAGCCCGGCGTACCTGACCAATGCTCTTCTGTATATCTAATATGTCTCAATGGGCATATCGGAGGAGGATCGCCTCGATCCCCGACTCAAGCTGCGTCACCTGATGATCGTGACGGCCATCGCGCAGCACGGCAGCGTGCTGGGTGCAGCAGACGCGCTGTTCCTGACCCAGCCGGTCGTCTCGCGGGCGTTGCAGGAACTGGAGGCGATTCTTGGGGTACGCCTGTTCGACCGTGGCCCACGCGGGGTCACTCCCACCGAATCGGGACGGAGCTTCGTCGAACGAGCACTGGCGGTCCAGGCCGAGCTACGCCTGGCGACCGAACACCTCAACGACCTCGCCGACGGCCGCACCGGCACCCTCACCATCGGCACCTTCGTCACCGCGGCACCCCTGCTGGTGCCGAATGCGATCCTCGAGCTGCGGCGCCATCGCCCCGGGCTCCGCGTCACCGTTCGGGAGGGAACGGTTGATGACCTGCTGGCCGGCGTGCTCTCCGGCGAGATCGACGCCGTCGCCGGCCGCGCGCCGCGCGTGGGGGACGAGCGCCTGGCCTACGAGGAGCTCTATCGCGAGCCGACCGTTGCGGTGGCGGCCGTCGATCATCCGGTGTTCGCATCGGGTCGGCCCCCGGCGCTCGAGGACCTGATGACTTTTCCGTGGGTCCTGCCCCTGCCGGAGACCGATCTGCGGCGTGAGCTGCAGGATCTGTTCGCGGCGAGGCCGCGTGAGGTGATCGAGTGCAGCACGGCCGCGACGGTGCGACACCTGCTGCGCCAGGGTGAGCACCTGGGGATCCTGCCCTTCCTGATCGCACGCGAGGACCCGGAGTTGGCCGTCGTGCCGACCGCGCTGCCGACGGTGTCGTGGTCGATCGGGGTCACGACGCGTCGGACCGCCAACCCGGGCGCGGCCACCACGGGGCTGCTGGCGGCTTTCCGGCAGGTGGCGGAGCCCATCCGGCAGGAGTTGGATCTCTGGATCGACCGGCACTATCCGGGCCGGTGAGCCTCAGCGACGTTCGAGCACCCTGGTCGGGGTCATCGTGGCTTTGTTCATGTTCCCGAGCGTACGCCGGGGGTGCAGTAGCCTGCCCGCGTGGGAATGCGCATCCATCCGAGTCTCCTGTCCGCCGACTTCGCGAACTTCCAACGCGATATCGAGAGCATCCCGTCGGCCGACGGCCTGCACCTGGACGTGATGGACTATCACTTCGTGCCGAACCTCACGTTCGGCCTGCCGGTCGTCGAGGCGATCCGCAAGGTCACCGACCATCACATCGACATGCACCTGATGATCGATGACCCGGACCGGTGGGCACCGGCGTATGCGGAGGCCGGCTGTGAGTCGGTGACCTTCCACGTCGAGGCCTGCAAGGCCCCGGTGCGGCTGGCGCGGGAGCTGCGGAAGCTCGGTGCGCGGGCCTCGATGGGCCTGAAGCCGCAGACCGATATCGCGCCGTTCGAAGACATCCTGCCCGAACTCGACATGATCCTGCTCATGACCGTCGAGCCCGGATTCGGTGGCCAGAAGTTCCTGGACATCATGCTGCCGAAGGTTCGGCGTACGCGGGAACTGGTCAAGAAGTCCGGCCTCGACATCTGGATCCAGGTCGACGGGGGAGTGTCCGAGTCGACGATCGACCAGTGCATCGAGGCAGGGGCGGACACCTTCGTGGCCGGTTCGGCCGTGTTCAGCGCGGACGATCCGGACGGGATGATCCGGACGCTCCGCGAGCGCGCCGAGGAGCTCTCGGCGCACTGTCACTGATCCCGCGCTGTCACTGATCCCGCACTGTCACTGATCCCGCACGCCACTGACGGCTAACCGAGCACGCGGTAGTCGATCGGCGTGCAATGGCCGTTGTTGGACTTCTCGGCAGAACAGGCCGTGAGGCCCACCAGCAGGTCGGCCTCGGCGCGAATCGCGAACAGATCGCCGGGCCGGGTCGGCGGGGGATCGATGTGGAGTTCGCCCTCGGGGTCGGTCCAGACGTCCATGAAGATGTTGAGCGTCGTGCCGATGCGATCGGGTGAGACCCCGACGGGTTCCAGGGCTCCGCACAGATTGGCGAAGCAGCTCGGATGCGGGGCACCGGCGAACTCGGGATAGAGGATGTCGAACGTCGCCTGGCTGCACGGCGTCAGTGTCACGTCGTGGATGCCGACGGAGTCCTCGACGATGGTGGCCATCACCGTGCTGCGGTTGCTCCACAGCTTGTCGCCGGTCGACGGATAGAGCGTGTTGTTGTAGTCCACGGTGCGGCCGGCCGAGAAGCACTCCTCGAGGTCGGCGGCCATGACCGCGTACAGATCACTCACCTGCTCCCCGCACGGATCGACGATTTCGAGGACCTGACCGCGGTCGAGCCGAACCAGTGCCCCCGTTTGGGGCGCCAGCCGCAGCCAACCGGGTGCCGGAGAATCGCACGACCCGGCGTACTCGCGGAATTCGGTCTGCGGACGCGGCGTCCGGGGTCGGCGCGGATCAGTCATCGGTCTCCTTGACGGTGAAGGGCGGGGTCCAATCATCCTCGACGGCGCGACCGGAATACTGACGGGCCTCGGACTCGGCACCATGATCGGCGGCCATCGGATTGGTCGAGCCCTGCACCCGGCTGTCGCGGGCGCGGATGGTGTCACGCATCCGCTCATAGGAACCGCTGGTCCGGAGGCGTTCGAACTGCTCGTGGAGGTTGAACACGAGCGTGGGCAGGGGAGCGCGCCGGGCGACGCGGGAGGCCTGTGGGTGCAGGCCGACGATGAAGAACGCGGTGCCTTCGTGACTGAAGCTGAAGTGGGCCGCGGACGGGTCGGGGGACACGCCCTCGGCCCAGGGCTGGGTGTCGCCGTCGTGCAGCTGCTGGAGTACGCCCCAGAGGAGCGCTTCGAAGTCGCGTTCATCCTCGATGCGGGGCCCCCGGAAGACGGCCACGAAGGACCCGAAGTCGGGGTTGTCCTCCTGGGCCGCGGCGAAAGTCACGAGGTGACCGGCGAGTTCGGTGAGGGTACGCGGGCTGTCCATCGACTCGAACACCTGGACGGTCGCCGAATCCCTCCGGAACACCGAGCGGGCCCCGAGGCACGGGTATTCCGGGTGGGCCACCATTTCCGCAATCACATCGACGATCTCGCCCTCGGAGCCCTGTCCGAGGTCCCTGGCGCCGACCTCTCCCAAGAATGTCGATAAATCCACATGGACATGATGCCATGCCGCGGAAAAGGCGCAGAGCGACCGTTCGCGTGGTGATTCAGAGGGAGCTGAACGCTCCCACGAACCCGCCGATCCAGACGACGACGAGGCCGGCGATGGCGATGATGATGCCACGGCGGCGGCGCTGGCTGCGGGGTGCAGAGCCGGTGACGGTGAGGATGCCGGCGAGGCCGGTGAGCAGGCCGATGACAATCATGCCGAAACCGACGAGGGTGACGGGACTCAGACTCACGGGGGTCAGTTCTCCCGGCGACGGAGATAGCGCTGGAATTCCGCGGCGATCGCGTCGCCGGAGGCCTCGGGCAGGTCGGCCTCGTCCTGGTCCGCCTCGAGAGAGGCGATGTAACCGGCCAATTCGGGATCGTCGGCGACGAGCTCGGCAACACCGCGATCCCAAGCCTTCACCATCTCGGGCAGGTCGCCCATGTCGACGGTGACGCCGAGGAGATCCTCGATCCGGGTCAGGAGCGCATGGACGGCCCGGGGGTGCGGCGGCTGCGCGACATAGTGCGGCACGGCGGCCCAGAGGCTGACGGTGTCGAAGCCGGCCTCGGAGCAGCTGTCGGCCATGACTCCGGTCATGCCGGTCGGCCCCTCATAGGAGGGCTCCTCGATACCCAGCTGTTCGGCCAACTCGAGATCGGCGGTGGTCCGGGTGACAGGCACGGGGCGCGTATGCGGGTTGTCCGCGAGCAGCGCGCCGATGCACAGGACCAGCTTCGGATCGGCGGAGCGCAGGGCGGACACGATGGCAGCCGAATACGACTTCCAGCGCAGGTTGGGCTCGGGCCCGGTCACCAGGACGAGATCCTGTCCGTCGAGCTGACCGGCCCAGATGTCGGTCGCGGGCCATTCGATGCGCCGATAGCCGCGGCGGGGCCGGCGTACGGTCGGCCGATTCACCTGGAAGTCGTAGTACTCGTCCGAATCCAGACTGAACACGATCTCCGCGCCGCTGCTCTCGATGAGATGCCCTACGGCATCGGTCGCCGCCGAACCCGCGTCATTCCAGCCGCTGAAGGCCAGGATGGCGATCGGGTCGTCCAGGTCCCGCAGGGAGCGTTGAGCATCGGCCATGCGATCCACCCTATCCCGCAGCCAAGGGCTCAGGGCACCTTCGGACCGCTCCCGGATTTCAGTGGGCGCCCCCACCGCCAGCCGGCGATCAGCCGGCGACGACCCGGCCCAGGGCTGCGGCGAGGGTGGCCCGCTCGGATTCCGACAACCCGCCCAGAAGCTTCTCCGCCGCGCGAGCGCGGGCCCGATCGATGTCGCCGATGAGTTCTCTGCCCGGGGCCGTCAGGTCGAGCAGCATCGCACGACCGTCGTCCGGATCCCGGGCACGTTCCACCCAACCACCAGCGACGAGCGCGTCGACCACCTCTGTCGCGGAGCGCGGAGCGACCCGAAGAGACTCGGCCAGAGCCGAGGGACGCAGGGGAGCGCGCCGCGCGATTGCGCGCAGGGCCCGGGCCTGATGAGGGTTGACCGGCAGGCCGATCAGCTCTTCGGCATGGGCCGACCGCAGTCGGCGACCCGCACGCATGAGCAGATCCGCCAGGTCGGGGGTGGAAACACTCACAGGGCCCTCCGAATTGATTGGTGAGGTTACCTCATGATATCTTGAGGTTGCCTCACTATATCGGATCTGTCGAAAGGAGGAACTCATGTCAGACATGGGATTCCCCGATAGCCGTGGCGGAGGCGGGGGTGGCGGGCGTGGCCCGCAACGCATCGATCCGCGCGACCGGGCTCAGCTCATGGAGTCGCCGGTCCGCGCCCGACGGGTGCTGCAACTCTTCCGGCCGCACGCCGGCGCCCTCACCATCGTCATGGTGGCTGTCGTGGCCGCCTCTGGAGTCGGCCTCGCTCAACCGTTCCTGCTGCGCGCGATCATCGACGACGCGCTGCCGCACAGCAACAACCGTCTTCTCGTCCTGGCCGTCACCGGGATGGTCGCCGTCGCGCTCTTCTCCTCTGTCCTGGGCGTCATCCAGACGTGGCTGGCCACCACCATGGGCCAGCGGGTGATGAGTCGACTCCGCGCCGACGTCTTCGCCCATATCCAGCGCCAGTCCATGGCCTTCTTCAAGTCCACCCGCAGTGGTGAGATCACCAGCCGACTCGTGAACGACATCGCCGGCCTTCAGTCCGTGATCACCAGCACCGCCACGTCGGTGGCGTCCAACATCACCACGGCGGTCGGAACCGCGATCGCGATGGCGATCCTCGACTGGCGGCTTTCCCTGCTCTCCCTCGTGATCCTGCCCCCAGCCATCTGGCTGACTCGCAAGGTGGCGCTGGTACGCCGGGACATCACCACCCAGCGCCAACGCACGATGGCCGAGCTGCACAGCCAGGTCGAGGAGTCGCTCAGCGTCAACGGGGCCATGCTCACCAAGACCCTCGGCGCCGGCGCAAGGCGCCAGGCACAGTTCGAGAATACCTCCGACACGTTGGTCGGGCTGGAGATCCGCAGCCAGCTGGCCGGACAGTGGCGCATGGCCACGATGCAGGTGATCTTCGCGGCCATCCCCGCCCTGATCTATCTCGCGGCAGGCTTCCCGGCGCTGACGGGGGAGCTGACGCTTGGCACCGTGGTCGCCTTCACCGCCCTGCAGAGCCAGATCTTCCGGCCCATCCTCGGCCTGCTGAACATGGGCGCCCAATGGGTCAGCTCGATGGCGCTGCTGAGCCGCATCTTCGGCTACCTGGACCTGCCCATCGAGGTCGCGCCGCCGGCCCGGCCGATTCCTCTCGATCGGGAGACCGTCCGCGGCGAGATCCGCTTCGAGAACGTCAGCTACCGCTATCCGGACGGTGATCGCGACGTCCTGACCGGCATCGACCTCCATCTGGCCCCGGGCACCTCACTCGCGGTCGTGGGCGAGACAGGCTCCGGCAAGTCGACCCTGGCGGCCCTTCTGGTTCGCCTCGCGGACCCCACGGCGGGACGGATCACGATCGACGGCGTGGACCTGCGTGACCTGGCCCCGGAAACCCTCGCCCGCTCTATCGGTGTGGTGACCCAGGAGACCTATCTGGCCCATACGTCGATCCGCGACAATCTGCTCCAGGCCCGGCCCGATGCCACTGACGACGACCTCTGGGAAGCGTTGCGGACCGCTCAGGTCGCGCAGGTCGTCGAATCACTGCCGGACGGCCTCGACACGGTCGTCGGCGCGCGTGGCCACCGCTTCTCCGGAGGCGAACGCCAACGCATCGCCGTCGCCCGCACGCTGCTCGCCGACCCCCGCGTCCTCGTTCTCGACGAGGCCACCAGCGCCCTCGACAACGACACCGAACGTGAGTTCCAGGCTGCGCTCGACACGCTGGCCGAAGGTCGCACCACGCTGACCATCGCCCACCGGCTCAGCACCGTGCAGTCGGCCGATCAGATCATCGTGCTGGATGCCGGTCACGTCGTCGAGCGCGGGCGACATGCCACCCTGGTCGCCGCCGGCGGCCGGTACGCCGGGCTCGCAGCCTGAGACGTACGCGTGAAATCCCGGGTCGGATCCCGCCGACCCGGGATCAGGCATCACTCCGGGTCGTAACCCAGGTTGGGCGACAGCCAGCGCTCGGCCTCGGCCATGGTCCAACCCTTGCGCTCGGCATAGTCGGCGACCTGGTCCTGGCCGATGCGGCCCACGACGAAGTATTGCGAGTCGGGGTGCCCGAGATACCACCCCGACACCGAGGCCCCCGGCCACATGGCCATGCCGTCCGTCAGCTCGATCCCGGTGCGGGTGTGCACATCGAGCAGGTCCCAGAGCAGCTGCTTCTCGGTGTGATCGGGGCAGGCCGGATAGCCGGGGGCGGGCCGGATGCCGCGATACGTTTCCTTGATCAGCTCGTCGTTGGTCAGCTGCTCCTCCGGGGCGTACCCCCAGAACTCCATCCGCACCCGCTGGTGCAGCCGCTCGGCGAACGCCTCGGCGAGCCGGTCGGCCACCGACTCGAGCAGGATCGCGGAGTAGTCGTCGAGCTCGGCCTTCAACTCCATGATCTTCTCGGTCGCGCCGAGACCACCGGTGACGGCGAACCCGCCGATCCAGTCAGGCATCCCGGACTCCTTGGGAGCCACGAAGTCGGCCAGCGACTTGTTGGGCACCCCCGCGCGGTGTTCACCCTGTTGGCGCAAATGGTGCAGCACGGTGCGCACCTCGGTGCGGGTCTCATCGGTATAGACCTCGATGTCATCGCCGACCGCATTCGCCGGGAACAGCCCGATGACCGCGTTGGCCTTCAGCCAGCCCTCCGCGATCACCCGATCGAGCATCTCCTGACCGTCCTCGAACAACTTGCGCGCGGCGTCGCCCTGCGCCGGGTTGTTGAGGATGTCGGGATAGCGGCCCTTGAATTCCCAGGCCGCGAAGAACGGCGACCAGTCGATGAACTCGCGCAGCTCGGCGATCGGATAGTCGATGAACTCGGTGATGCCGGGCTGGGCCGGCTTGGTCGGGGAGTACGCCGACCAGTCGATTTCCGGCGCCTTCGCACGGGCGTCGGCATAGGAGATCGTCCGTCGATCGCCGCTCTTGGCCGCGTGCCGCTCGCGGATGCCCGCATAGTCGGCGTTGGTGGCGTCGATGAGCTCGTCGCGGCGCTCCGGGTTGAGCAGCTGGGCCACGACAGGGACCGAGCGCGAGGCGTCCTTGACCCAGATGACGGGCCCGGAGTAGCGCGGGGACACCTTCACAGCGGTGTGGGCCTTGGACGTCGTCGCGCCACCGATCAGCAGCGGCTTTTCGAGCCCGAGTCGTTCGAGCTCGGCGGCAAAGTTGACCATCTCGTCCAGCGACGGGGTGATCAGGCCGGAGAGGCCGATGGCGTCGGCGTTGTGTTCCTCCGCAGCCGCAAGGATCTTCTGGGCCGGGACCATGACGCCCAGGTCGATGACCTCATAGTTGTTGCACTGCAGGACCACGCCGACGATGTTCTTGCCGATGTCATGGACATCGCCCTTCACGGTCGCCATGACGATGGTCCCGTTGGAGTGGGACGCCTCCCCGGGCGCGGTCTCGGCTTCGATGAACGGGATGAGATAGGCCACGGCCTTCTTCATGACGCGGGCCGACTTCACCACCTGGGGCAGGAACATCTTGCCGTCGCCGAAGAGCTGGCCGACGACATTCATGCCGTCCATCAGCGGGCCCTCGATGACCTCGATCGGGTGGCCACCGCGTTCGGAGACAGCCGCGCGCATTTCCTCGGTGTCGGCCTGGATGTGGGAATCGATGCCCTTGACCAGGGCATGGGTGATGCGCTCCGGCGTGGGCAGCTCGCGCCACTGCTCGAGCGATTCCTCCTGGACGCCCGCGGCGATGTTGAACTTCTCGGCGATCTCGAGGAGGCGTTCGGCCGCATCGGGGCGGCGGTTCAGGACGACATCCTCGATGCGCTCGCGCAGTTCGGGATCGACCTCGTCGAGCACGACGAGCTGACCCGCGTTGACGATGCCCATGTCCATGCCGGCGGCGATGGCGTGGTAGAGGAAGACCGCGTGGATCGCCTCGCGCACGGGGTTGTTGCCGCGGAACGAGAACGACACGTTCGACACACCGCCGGAAACCAGGACCCCGGGCAGGTTCTGCTTGATCCAGCGGGTCGCCTCGATGAAGTCCTGGCCATAGGCCGCGTGCTCCTCGATGCCCGTGGCGAGCGCGAAGATGTTGGGGTCGATGATGATGTCGTCGGCCGGGAAGCCGACCTCGTCGACCAGGATGCGATAGGCCCGTTCCGAGATCTCGATACGCCGTTCGAGGGTGTCGGCCTGGCCGGTTTCGTCGAAGGCCATCACCACGACTGCCGCGCCATATTTCTTGGCCAGCCGGGCGTGCTTCTTGAACTCCTCGACACCTTCCTTCATGGAGATCGAGTTGATGATCGGCTTGCCCTGGATGGTCTTGAGGCCGGCCTCGATGACCTCCCACTTCGACGAGTCGACCATGATCGGGACGCGGGAGATGTCGGGCTCGGAGGCGATCAGCTTGCCGAAGCGGTCCATCGCCGCGACGCCGTCGATCATGCCCTCGTCCATGTTGACGTCGATGACCTGGGCGCCCGCCTCGACCTGCTGGCGCGCGACGGCCAGGGCGGTGTCGTAGTCGCCGGCCTTGATCAGCTTCTTGAACCGCGCCGAGCCGGTGATGTTGGTCCGCTCGCCGACGTTGACGAAGAGCGAGTCGTCGGAGATGGTCACGGGTTCGAGCCCGGACAGGCGCATGGCGGGGGAGACCTCGGCCGGAGTACGCGGAGTCACGCTCCCGGCGGCTTCCGCGATCGCCGCGATGTGCTCCGGCGTCGTGCCGCAGCAGCCGCCGAGGATGTTCACCAGCCCGGCCTCGGCGAACTCGCCGACGAGTCCGGACATATGTTCGGGCGTCTCGTCATATTCGCCGAACGCATTGGGCAGGCCCGCGTTGGGATAGCAGGACACGAACGTGTCGGCGAGCCGCGCCAGCTCGGCGACATAGGGCCGCATCTCGGCCGCGCCCAGCGCGCAGTTGAGCCCGATCGCGAGCGGGTTGGCGTGGCGGACCGAGTTCCAGAAGGCCTCGGTCACCTGGCCGGAGAGCGTGCGACCCGACGCATCGGTGATGGTGCCCGAGATGATGACCGGCCAACGCCGGCCCCGCTCCTCGAACAGCGTCTCCAGGGCGAAGATCGCCGCCTTCGCGTTGAGGGTGTCGAAGATGGTCTCGACGATCAGCAGGTCGGCGCCGCCGTCGACCAGGCCGTTGGCCTGCTCCAGGTAGGCCTCCACGAGCTGGTCATAACTCACGTTGCGGGCGCCGGGGTCGTTCACATCGGGACTGATCGACGCCGTGCGGACCGTCGGCCCGAGCGCGCCGGCGACGAAACGGGGGCGCTGGGGCGTACTCGCGGCGTCGGCGGCCTCCCGGGCCAGCCGGGCGGCGGCGAGGTTCAGCTCGTAGGCGAGGTCGGCCATGCCGTAGTCGGCCAACGAGATGCGCTGAGCGTTGAACGTATTGGTCTCGATGATGTCGGCGCCGGCGTCGAGATAGGCCTCGTGGATGCCGCGGATGATGTCGGGGCGGGTCAGCGACAGCAGGTCGTTGTTGCCCTTGAGGTCGCTCGGCCAGTCGGCGAACCGCTCGCCCCGGAAGTCGGCCTCGGAGAGACCATGACGCTGCACCATCGTGCCCATCGCACCGTCCATGATCATCACGCGCTCGGCGAGGAGCGCACGAAGCTGGTCGGTGGCGTCGGGACGAATTACGGTGGTCACGGTCTTCACTTCTCCTTCTGGACGGACGGTCCATTGTGGCCCACAACACAATGCCGTCCCGGTGAGGGCCAGATTCGCCCGTCGGCACTCGCGTCGTCTTGGGCCCGGGTGGAATGTCTGGGAGACTGGCCGCGCCATGAACGAATACCCCTCGCCGACCCCGGAGCTGCCCGCCGCTGTGCTGTGGGATTTCGACGGCACGCTGGTCGACACCGAACCCATCTGGTTCGCCTCCGAATATGCGCTGGCCGACGAGCTCGGCGGCACCTGGAACGATTACCTCGCCCACGAGCTGGTCGGCAGTTCCCTCATCGAGACCGCCCGGACCCTCATCCGGCGCGCCGGGCGCGACGACCTCGATCCCGTCGCCGTCACCGAACGCCTCGTGGACCTTGTGGTGGCCCGACTCGAGCTCGCCGACCTCGAGTGGCGCCCCGGCGCTGTCGAACTGCTGACCGAACTCGCGGGGGCCGGTGTCCCGTGCGCCCTGGTCTCGGCCTCGTTCCAGCGCGTGCTCGACACCGCCCTGCACCGGCTCCCGGTCAACCCGTTCGACGTGATCATCGCGGGCGATGACGTCACCCACGGCAAACCCCACCCCGAGCCCTACCTGACAGCGGCCGCGCGGCTGGGCGTACGCCCGGAGGACTGCCTGGTCCTGGAGGACTCGATCAACGGGGCCGACTCGGGCACGGCGGCCGGCTGTGTCGTGGCCGTCATTCCCAACGCCGTGCAGCCTCCTGCTGCCGAGCGCCGCTTCCACCTCGACACCCTCGCCGGGGTCGGACTCGACCGCCTGCGGGCCCTCATGGCTGCGGAGCTCGTCCGGTGAGGCCGCTCAGGCGGATCCTGATCGGGCTGGTGGTGACCGGTCTGGCGCTCACCGGATGTGCGGTCGAGAAGCCCAGGGTTCTCAATCCCGCCGACCGGGTCGCCCGCCCTCTCACCGTCGGCACCTTCGGCCGCGTCAGCACCACCGACCCGGCGGCCGCGACCGATACGGGCTCCACGGTCTATGCGCTCAATGTGTTCCAGCGCCTGATGACCGTCCAGGTGGGTTCGCAGGCCCTCAAACCCGATGCCGCGACCGATTGCATGTACATCGACGAACTCACCTATACGTGTGGCATCCGGCGCAACCTCAGCTTCACCAACGGCAACGACCTGACGGCGTCGGACGTGAAGTTCTCGATCGAGCGGGCGCGCACGCTGGCGGTCCCGGGATCCTCGGCCAGGCTGCTCGACCTCATCGACGACATGATCGTTTCCGAGGACAACCCGCTGCGCATCGACTTCAAGCTGAAGCAGCACGACCGCACGTTCGGGTACGCCCTCGCCTCGCCTGCCGCGTCGATCGTGGACGAGGACAGCTACAAGCTCGACGAGCTCTGGCCGCAGTGGCAGCAGCCCGTCAGCTCGGGACCGTTCTTCGCCGATGTCGCCACTCTGGATGAGCTGCGCCTGATCCGCTATCCGCGGTATGGCGGCGCCAACGGGGCTCGCTCGCTGGCGGTCGCGCTGAAGATGTATTCGACGCCGGAGGCCCTCGATCGCGCCATCGCCACCCGCACCGTGGACGTGTTGTGGCGGGTGCCGGCGAGCCAGGTGCCGACCGACGGCACCTATGAGCCCCAGACGATGCAGGGGGCCGTCGTGCAGCGCCTCCTGTGGAATCCGAAGTCGCCGAAGCGCAACGACGCCGCCCTCCGCGCCTGGGTACGGGACGGCACCAACTCGCTTCGGACCCTGGCCGCCGCCGTGCCGCCCGATGTGAACTTCTCAGAACCGACCTTCGCAACCGGCGGTGCGCGCCCGACGAGTGCGGTCACCGGCGAGATCACGCTCGGCTTCGATCCGCGGCTGCCCGGGCAGGAGGAGCTGGCCGGTCAGATCCGCGATGCGCTGCAGCCGGATGTGACCGTCCATCTGGTGGCTGACGAGGAGGAAGCCGATGTCTGGCTGTCCAACGGCCAGCCCTGGACCAACACGACCATGGCGTGGCTGCAGCCCTATGTGGAGTTCCCTTTGCCGGATCGGACGGCGGAGGTACGCCGGCTCGAGCTCGCCTTCCGGGAAGCCGACGGGCTGCCCCGGGCGCAGGAGGCCGCTGCCGAACTGCAGCGCCTGATGGAGGTCGACGCGACGGTCGTGCCCCTGTCGCAGGGCGACGAGGTGTTCTGGATGGCGCCCGACGTCGAACTCGATCAGGAATACAAGAATTGGATGGGACCCAGCTGGCAACTGGGCGTGTGGGGGTTCGAACGTGTCGAGAAGTGACCTCTCGGGCGTACGCACCGGGCCGCTCGCCGAGGGGGAATGGGTGACTCTCACCGACCCCAAGGGCAAGATGCACTCCGTCCGGTTGCAGGCCGGCAAGAGCTTCCACACCACCAAGGGCGGGATCGCCCTCGATGACCTGATCGGTGGGCCCGACGGAGTCGTGGTCACCTCGGTCGGGGGCATGCAGTTCCTGGCCATGCGACCGCTGATGGCCGACTTCACCGTGACCATGCCGCGCGGTGCGGCGATCGTGTATCCCAAGGAAGCCGGCCAGATCGTCATGGCCGCCGACATCTTCCCCGGCGCCCGCGTGCTCGAGGCAGGCGTGGGATCCGGTGCGCTGTCGTTGTCCCTCCTGCGGGCCATCGGCCCGACCGGACGACTGTGGTCCTATGAGCGCCGGGACGATTTCGCGACCATCGCCCGCCGGAATGTCGAGACCTGGCTGGGCACCGAACATCCCGCCTGGGAGGTCCGCGTCGGGGACCTGGTCGAGTCGCTGGCGGCCTCGCCCGAGGATCCGGCCGAGGTCGACCGGGCCATCCTGGACATGCTCGCTCCCTGGGACTGCATCGACGCCGTGGGCGAGCGGCTCGTCCCCGGTGGCGTACTCCTGATCTATGTCGCCACCGCCACCCAGCTCGGCCGGGTCATGGACCAGATTCGCGTTCATCAGGGCTTCACCGAACCCGCGGCCACCGAAACCATCGTCCGCAACTGGCACGCCGAGGGGCTGGCCATTCGGCCGGCCCACGGGGCATCGAGCCACACGGGCTTCCTGGTCACGGCCCGTCGGCTGGCGCCCGGGGTCACCAGCCCCCTGCGCAAGCGGCGTCCCGCACCTGGGGCCTACGGTCCCGACTACACCGGCCCGCGCCCGCCGTGGGTGGAACCCGCAGTGTCGGACGGCTGAGCAGGCCACCCCGGGCGAAGTACCGCGAAGCAGGGTTGCGGGAGGCGGAGCGTCTAAGCTGGGCTCCTACGAGGAGGTGCCGTGAGCGACTTGAGCTCAGACCTGCAGGCCCGCAACACCGCGCTGAGGGCGGAGGTCGCCGATCTTCGTGATCGGATGGCCCGGCACTCGCGCGAAGTCGCCCAGCTGGAGAAGCGGCTGTCGGAGGCCCGCAGCGATACGCGGAGTGTGGCCGCCCAGAACGACCGGCTGGCCCGGACGCTCCGCGATGCCAAGGACCGCATCGTCACGCTCAAGTCCCAACTCGATGCCCTGGGGGCTCCGCCCCTGACCTTCGGCGTACTCGATGAGTTGTTGCCCGCCGAACCCAACGCCGAACTGCGTATAGCGGACATCCAGACCTCCAATCGCCGGGTGCGGACCACCGTCGCGGAGGAGATCGACCCGGCAGAGTTGCTGCCCGGCTGCCAGGTGCTGCTCAACGAATCGATGGTCATCGTCGGGGTCGTCGCGCAGCCGCTGTCCGGCGAGGTCACCGCGTTGAAGGACCTGCTTCCCGACCGCCGACGCGCGGTCGTGACGGCGCACGCCGACGAGGAACTGGTCGTCCGGCTCTCGGATGAGCTGATGCAACAGAAGCTCAAGCCCGGGGACCTGCTGATGATCGAACGCAAGGTGCTCTATGCGTTCGAGGTCGTGCCCCGGCTCGAGGTTGAGGACCTCGTGCTGGAGGAAGTGCCCGATATCGACTATTCGGCGATCGGCGGCCTTTCCCGCCAGATCGAACAGATCCAGGACGCGGTCGAATTGCCGTTCCTGCATGCGGATCTGTACGCCGAATACGACCTGCGGGCGCCCAAGGGGGTCCTGCTCTATGGTCCGCCCGGCTGCGGCAAGACGATGATCGCCAAGGCGGTGGCCAACTCCCTGGCCCGCAAGATCACCGACCGCACGGGCGAGGAGGGCCGCAGTTTCTTCCTCAATGTCAAGGGGCCCGAGCTGCTCAACAAATATGTGGGGGAGACCGAGCGCTATATCCGGCTGATCTTCCAGCGGGCCCGTGCGAAGGCGACCGAGGGCATGCCGGTCATCGTCTTCTTCGACGAGATGGATTCCCTGTTCCGCACGCGTGGTTCCGGGGTGTCCTCCGATGTGGAAACCACGATCGTGCCGCAGCTGTTGAGCGAGCTCGACGGGGTCGAGGGGCTCGACAATGTCATCGTGATCGGCGCGTCGAACCGGGAGGACATGATCGACCCGGCCATCCTGCGCCCGGGCCGGCTCGACGTGAAGATCAAGATCGAGCGACCGGATGCCGAGGCCGCCCGCGAGATCTTCAGCCGCTATTTCTCACCCGGTCTGCCGCTCGACGCGGGGGATGTCGAACGCTTCGGCGGTGATCCCGAAACGTGTCGGCTGGAGATGGTCGACGCGGTGGTTGCGCATATGTACGCCGAGTCGCCCGAGAACCGGTTCATCGAGGTGACGTACGCCGGCGGCGACAAGGAGATCCTGTATTTCAAGGATTTCGCCTCGGGAGCGATGATCCAGAACATCGTCGGCCGGGCCAAGAAGGCGGCCATCAAGGAGCGGCTGCGCGACGGTTCCGGCGGCATCCGGGTCGAACACCTCCTGCAGTCCTGTGACGAGGAATTCGCCGAGAACGAGGATCTGCCCAACACGACCAACCCGGACGACTGGGCCCGCATCTCCGGCAAGAAGGGGGAGCGCATCGCCTTCATCCGGACGCTGTTCACCGCGAAGCACCCGACGAACCGCAGCATCGATACGGCGGCGAACACGGGTCAGTATCTGTGACCTGCGCTCAGGCGATCGTCCCCGTCTGCAGCGCGGCTTCGGGTTCCCGTCGGCGCAGTTCGAGGTAGGCCATCAGGCGCCACCCCATGAGCAGCACCGACAGCACCGAGAAGGCCATGGCCACGAAGGACGGCTGCGCACCCGTGTAGGTGAGGTGACGGAAGGCGATCCCGACGGCGAACGTGCCGATGAAGACGCCGAACGCCGCCCAGAAGCTCAGGGTGCTCTGCCACGACCGGGTGACGACCCAGCCGATCAGGAGCCCCACGAGGAAGGGCCAGGCCGTGCCGGCGATCCCATCCGGTGTCATCGGCTGGGAATGGCTGAGGCGGCTCAGGGTGACGAAGGCCAGCACCAGTGCCACGTCGAGTGCGATCGCGCCTGCCACCTTCATGCCGTGAGCCTATCGCCGGTTTCCTCTTGCGGAAGGACATCGGTCACGCGTTCGAAAACTGTCGGACCCGGGTGGAAGCGTATGGAGCACACCCCGACGAGAGGACGACCATGACCCTCAACGACTCCCGCGACGCCCGCTCCCGCGCCGACGATGCCGCGGCGGCGTGTCGCGAGGCCGTGTGGATCAGCTCCGCTGACATCGCCCCGACCACCGTCGCCCGACTCTTCGATCAGGCTGATCGACGGTGGCGGGCCGCGGCCGCCCAGTGGCTCGACGAATCCCTGCGGTCCGCTCAGAAGACGGCCTGGCGCCGCGGCTGGCAGCCCGCCGATGTGCATCGCCTGGCCCGCCGCAAGTCGGCGCTCGCGGCCCGCCTGAGTCAGGAGGTGATGGCGTTCGAGCTGGGCGGCTATGCGCGGGCCACTGTCGACCGGACTTTCTGGGACCAGTTGGGCGAACTCGAACGCGACCGGAACGCGGGGCGCAGCGACGCTCCCATGCGACGTCGCACGGCGGATTCCGATTGGGCGCGGTCGGCAGCCACGGCTGCCCAGCTCCTCTCCCTGTTGCGGACGTTGCCGCAGGTGCAGAAGCTGTGTCCTCCGCCGGGCGAAGCGACACCGACCACCGATCGACCCACCACGGTGGTCGATGATCGCGTTCTCGCCAGGGTGCGAGGTCTCCTCGCCAAGGCCGAGTCCACCGAATTCGAGGCGGAGGCGGAGGCTTTCACCGAAGGGGCGCAGGCGCTCATGACCCGGCATTCGATCGATCGGGCGATGCTCGACCACCAGGCCACCGACCACGATGCGCCGGGGGCGCTTCGCATCGGCATCGAGAATCCCTACGAACAACCGAAGGCCCTCCTGCTGGCCGTCGTCGCGGAGGCCAACCAGTGCCGCAGCGTCTGGTCACAGCGGCTGGGCTTCTCCACCGTGGTGGGCTTCGCGGCCGAGTTGGCCGCGGTGGAGAGCCTCTTCACGTCGCTGCTGCTGCAGGCGACGTCAGCCATGGGGCGGCAGGGCGCGCGGCGCACCAGCCGGACCGGGTCCCGGACGCGGGCATTCCGGGCGTCCTTCCTGGAGGCGTACGCGTGTCGGATCGGCGAGCGCCTGCGCGAGACCGCGGCGAAGGAGACCGAACGGGCGAGTGCCGGCGCCGGTTTCGGAGCAGCCCTGCTCCCGGTTCTCGCGGCCCGGCGCCAGGAGACCGATTCGGCGTTCGAGGAGATGTTCCCCGAGACGACCACGAGTTCGTCGTCGCGGAGTTATGACCTCGACGGCTGGCAGGCCGGCACGGCTGCCGCCGACCTTGCCCACATTTCGTGGGGCAGCGAATTGCCGTGATTAATCAAGCCCGGTCACTACAGTCACATGGTGTGAGTCAGGTTTTCGGAGTCGAGACCGAATACGGCATCTCGGTGTATGGGGAGGGCCCGGCCTCCGGGCTGCACCCGATGCATTGGAGCAATCTCCTCGTGCGGACCTATGGCGAATCGGCCGGAGTTCAGCGTTGGGACTATGACACCGAGAATCCCCTCGTGGATGCGCGCGGGTTCACGGTTCCGCGCGACATTGCCCATCCGGACCAGCTGACCGACGACGACTCGATGGCCAACCTGGTCCTGACCAATGGCGCCCGGTTCTATGTGGACCATGCCCATCCCGAGTATTCGGGCCCCGAGGTCACCTCGGCGCGCGATGCGGTCCTGTTCGACGCGGCGGGGGACAGGATCGTCCTCGCGGCAGCGCGCGCGGCGAGCCAGCGGTTGGGCCAGGAAATCCGGATCCACAAGAACAACACCGACGGCAAGGGTGCGTCCTATGGCACGCATGAGAACTACCTGCTCCAGCGGTCGACCCCGTTCCACCGCATCGTGGTGCAGTTCTCCGGGTTCCTCGTGTCACGCCAGCCGCTGTCGGGCGCGGGTCGGGTCGGCATCGGCCAACACAGCCAGACCGCCGGCTTCCAGATCACCCAACGAGCCGACTTCTTCGAATCCGAGGTCGGGCTCGAAACCACGCTCAACCGCCCGATCATCAACACCCGCGACGAGCCCCATGCCGACAACCGCAAACACCGTCGACTCCATGTCATCGCCGGTGACGCCAACCGCTCGGAATATGCCGGCTGGCTCAAGATCGGCACGGCGGGGCTGACCCTCGCGGCGATCGAGGCCGACCTGGTGGGTGATGGCGTACGCCTGGCCGGCCCGGTCGCGGCGATGCGGGCGGTGAGCCATGACCTCGACTGCCGGGTGCTGCTGCCGTTGGCCGACGGGCGTGAGGTTACGGCTCTGGACCTCCAGGAGATCTATGCCGACGCCGTCGAGCGGCTCATCACCGAGCGGCCCGAGCAGCTGGCCCATCCTGACGAGGCCCGCCTGCTGCTGGACGAGTGGCGGTTGACTCTCGATGCCCTCCGGGACGATCCCGCCCGGCTGGCCGACCGGCTCGACTGGGTCGCCAAGTGGTCCCTCATGGAGTCCTATCGGCAGCGAGATGCGCTCGCCTGGGATCATCCCAAGCTGGCGTTGATCGATCTGCAATACACCGATGTGGATCCGGCCCGGAGCCTGTATGCGGCGCTGGTCCGCAAGGGGCGCATGCGCCGACTGCTCACTGATCCCGAGATCGATGACGCGATGGTGAACCCACCGACGGACACGCGGGCCTATTTCCGGGGCCGCTGCATGGCCCAATATCCGCAGTCGGTGGTGGCGGCGGCCTGGGATTCGCTGATCGTGGAGGTGCCGCAGCGGCGCACGTTGCTGCGGATTCCCATGCTCGATCCGCTGCGGGGGACCAAGTCCCACGTCGGAGCCCAGCTCGACGCCCATGCCGACATGGGCAGCCTCGTCATCGCGCTGGAGCTCTGACATGCAGGCGACACGATCCCCGGCTCCCGTCGGGACCGCCACGCCGGTGTTCCACCCGGCTCGCCCGTGGATCCGCGTGGTGCGGATCGTGGTCGCCGTCGCCATCCTGGCGGCCCTCGTCACCAACACCGTCGAGGCTGTCCTGGGGATCTCCGACACGACCCCGATCCGACTCTGGTCCTATTTCACGCTGCAGTCCAACCTGGTGCTCGCCGTCATCTTTCTCATCGGAGCATTCGTGGCGCAGGACCGGCTGCCGGCCTGGTGGGATACGGCCCGCGGCGGAGCCGCGTTCTATATGACGATGACGGGGATCATCTATGTGGTCCTCATCGCGCCGCCGGAGGAATTCCTCAGCTGGAGCCTGAGCTGGACCGGCATCGTGCAACACCGGATCGGTCCGTGGGCCGCGTTCCTGGACTGGGCCCTGGTGTGGATGACCGCGAAAGCCGGTTGGAAGCGGCCCCTGAGCTGGTTGGTCTATCCCATCCTCTTCCTGATCGCGGCCATGGTCAGGGGAGCGATCACCGGGTGGTATCCCTATCACTTTCTCGATCCGCTGCAGGCCGGTGGCTGGGGCGGGGTGGCGACACTGACCGGCGTCGTCGTGATTGCCTTCCTCGTGATGGCTGTGGTCATGCACCTGGTCGGGCGGCTGCGCACAGCAGTTGCAACGCGCGATCGATCGCCGACTCCGCCTCGAGCGGGGTGATCGCACCGGTGAGGGTGCGTTCCGCAAGACCGTCGCTCAGCGCCACCAGGGTCCGGGCCAGGCTCGGGTCGGCCGAGGCCGCTTCGAGAAGCCGGGCGATCTCGTCCTCCGTCCCGGCCTTGGCCTCGTTGATGAGTTCGGCGATGCCGGCGTCATCAACGGATTTTGCGATGAAGCCCAACCAGACGCGGACGCCGGCCTGCGCGCTCGCGGTGCGGGCGAACGGGTGGACGAGGATGGTGCGCACGCTGCCCAGCGGGTCAGCTTCCGGAGCATCGCGACGATAGGTCGCCTCCGCGCGTTCGATCATCGCAGCGCAGGCCCGACGAATCAGATCCGCCTTGTTGTCGACGTAGTGCTGGACCTGGCCCAGCGACATGCCGGCCTCCGCTGCCACGGCGCGGAGTGTGACCGTTTCAATGCCACCCCGGGCAATGAGGGCCCACACCGCTTGCGCAATGGCACCGTGGCGTCCGGTGTGATCAACGACTCGTGGCATGTTGCCATCCTAAGCAATACAGGTGACTTGGAAAGGCCTACGATCGACCCATGATCACGTCAGCCGACCGCACCCATCATCGGCCCCGTCGCCGTCTCCGCCGCGTTGGTTTCGTGACCCTCGCCGCCCTTGCTGCCCTCGGGCTGGCCGGTCTGGTCATCCCCACCTCACCCGGTGTGGGACATTTCCGCACCCCCGGAGACCGGGACGCCTATGTCGAGGCCTATCTCGCCGCGCTGGCAACGCTGCCCGCTCCGACGAGAACGCTCGACCTGACCACGCGATTCGGGACGGTCCGGGCCTATGAATGGAGTCCCCCCGAGATCGCCGCGACCGACCCGCGCTTCACCATCCCCGTCGTGTTCATGCCGGGACGCGCTTCCGGAGCGCCCATGTGGCGGGAGAATCTTCCCAGCCTGATCGGGCATCGGCGGCTGGTGATCTTCGATGCACTCGGTGATGCCGGCCTTTCGGCCCAGACCGTCCTGATCACCTCGATGGCCGATCAGGCGGCCTGGCTCGAGGAAAGTGTTGGGCAACTGGCCGAGGGTCGGGTGCACGTGGTCGGACACTCGTTCGGCGGCGCGACGGCGATGGCGTATGCCCGCGCCCATCCGGAGAGGATCGCCTCGCTCACGCTCCTGGAACCGGCGTTCACATTCGCCTATCCTCCGGCATCGACGTTCTTCTGGGCGAGCGTGTTGGGCCTGCCCGTCCCGGCATCCTGGCGGGACCGGGCCACTCGGGAGATCGCGGGGGAGGACGACCCGATCGACTACAGCGATCCGGTGGCCCGCCTGATCGACCGGGCTGCAGCCGGGTATTCGGCGGACCTGCCCGTCCCCACTCCCCTCAACGCCCATCAGCTGGCCGACCTTCGCGTACCCGTCTATCTGGCGCTCGCCGACCACAAGTCGCTGGCCGGTGGCGAACGCGCCGCCGAACGCGCCCGTGGGCTGCCGTGCGCGACGGTGCAGATCTGGCCGAACACGACGCATTCGCTGCCCATGCAGGTCGTCGAGCCCTTGGCCGAGGAGCTGGTGACATTCTGGGCAGCCCATGACGCGTGACGGTCTGACTCCCTCACGCAGGGGTCGCTCAGCCGCAACGGATAGGCTGGGACACCGGAACATCACCTGACCGCAGTGCGCGGTCCTGATGACTATGAGGAGGGAGCGGACCATGAGTGAATCACGGTTCGAACGCGCCCGTCGTGATGAGGAGGAGCTCGAGCAGGAGCCCGCCCGCGCCGCGCAGGAGAGCGAAGACGACTTCGACTCGCTGCTCGACGAGATCGACGGTGTCCTCGAGGCCAACGCTGCCGAGTTCGTCCGGTCCTTCGTCCAGAAGGGCGGCGAGTGAGCCGGGGGATGGGGCTGCCGGCGGCCTACCTGCGCGCCGGGTCCAGCTCCTTCACCGAGTTCCTTGCTGATGTCGCCCCCGAACTGCTGCCGGGACGGCAGGCGCCGGTCACCGACGCGAGCCACCTCGCGCCCCACGGCACAACGATCGTGTCGGCCACCTATCCCGGCGGTGTGGTCATGGCCGGAGACCGCCGGGCGACCATGGGCAACATGATCGCCCAGCGCGACATCGAGAAGGTCTATGCCTCCGACGAATACTCGCTGGTGGGCATTGCCGGTGCTGCGGGTCTGGCCGTGGAGATGGTGCGGCTGTTCCGCGTGGAACTGGAGCACTACGAAAAGATCGAGGGCGCACCGCTGTCCCTCGACGGCAAGGCCAACCGACTGGCCAACATGATCCGCGGCAACCTGCCGATGGCCATGCAGGGGCTCGCCGTCCTTCCGCTGTTCGCCGGCTGGGATCTGGCAGCCGAGCAGGGCCGCATCTGGTCCTACGACGCGACGGGCGGGCGTTATGAGGAGACCGCGTTCCATGCGGTCGGCTCCGGCTCGATCTATGCCCGGGGCTCACTCAAGAAGCTCTATCGCAACGACCTCACGGCCGAGGAGTGCGCCACGGTCGTGATCCAGGCGCTCTATGACGCCGCCGACGACGACTCCGCCACCGGTGGGCCGGACATGCAGCGCCGCATCTTCCCCGTGGTCATGACGGCGTCGGGCGACGGCGTCGACCGATTCGACGACGACCGGATCGGAACGCTCGTCGACAACATCGTCGCTGCCCGGCGCAGGCGTCCCGACGGTCCCGCAGCTCCGCTGGTCTGAGCCACCTTCCGCATCATCACCCCAGGAGAACCCCATGAGCATGCCCGTCTATGTGGCCCCCGAACAGCAGATGAAGGACCGCGCCGACTTTGCCCGCAAGGGCATCGCGCGGGGCCGTTCGGTCGTGGTGCTGCGGTACGCCGACGGGATCTGCTTCGTGGCCGAGAACCGGTCGCAGGCACTCCACAAGGTGTCGGAGATCTATGACCGCATCGGCTTCGCCGCGGTCGGTCGCTACAACGAGTTCGAGAACCTGCGCATCGCCGGCATCCGCCATGCCGACATGCGCGGCTATTCCTATGACCGCGCCGATGTGACCGGTCGGGGGTTGGCAAACGCGTACGCTCAGCTGCTCGGCACGATCTTCTCCTCCGGGGGTGAGAAGCCGTATGAGGTCGAGATCATCGTGGCCGAGCTCGGCCAGACAGCCGCCACCGACCAGATCTATCGGCTCACCTATGACGGTTCCGTCGGCGACGAGGAGCACTTCGCGGTGATGGGCGGCAACGCCGATGAGATCACCAAACGCATCGCCGAGCGGTACGCCGACTCGGCGACCCTGGCCGAGGCCGTCCGCAATGCCGTCGCCGGCCTGAGCGGTGAGGGTGAGCCCGTGCCGGTGGAGTCCCTCGAAGTCGCTGTCCTCGACCGCAATCGGCCTCAGCCGCGCAAGTTCCGCCGGCTCCGCGCCGAGGCCCTGTCGGAGATCCTGGGTCGCAGTGCCGAGGAATCCACGGCGGATCCCGCCACCGACAGGCCGACCACCGCCACCCTCGCCGACGCCGATGGCAGCACCGGCGCGGGTGACGAAGAATCGGACGCCACCGAGGCCACGGAGTGAGCGCGGACGTCACCTCCCGGACCGAACCGCAACCCGCGTTCAAAGGCCTCCCGCTCGGGCCCGTGCTGATCATCGGCACCGGTCTGGTGGGTGCTTCGGTGGGCTGTGCGCTGACGGCGATCGGTGAAGAGGTGCACCTGCGCGACCGGGTGCCGAGTCATGCCCGGGTGGCCGCCGGCCGCGGCGCGGGCCAGGTGGAAAACATCAGTCCTGACGCGGTCGCTCTCGTCGTGGTAGCGGTGCCACCCCGGGCCCTCCCCGGAGTCCTTTCCGGAGCTCTGGAGGAGTTCCCGCACGCGGTCGTCACGGATGTCGGTTCGGTGAAGCAGGGCGTCCTCACCGCACTCGAGGCGAACACCGCGGAGCTGGGGCGCTATGTGGGGTCCCATCCCATGGCGGGCTCCCACCTCGCCGGCCCGATCACGGCGACCGCCGATCTCTTCCAGGACCGCACGTGGGTCGTCACCCCGCATGCCGCGGCCCGGAAGGATGCCGTCGAAGCCGTCGTCGCGCTGGCGGAGGCCTGCGGTGCCCGCACCGTGGTCATGGACTCGGCTGAACACGACCTGGCGGTCGCCGCCGTCTCCCACCTGCCGCACGCGGTGTCGGCCATGGTGGCCGCAGGCCTCGAGAACCGACCGGCGGATCATCTGGTGCTGGCCGGGCAGGGCGTACGCGATGTCACCCGCATCGCCGCCGGTGACCCGGACCTCTGGGAACAGATCCTGACCGTGAATGCCAGCGCAGTCGGACGCGAGCTGACCGCCCTCGGACAGCGGCTGACGGAGCTCGGGCAACGGCTGGCGGATCACGGTGATGTCCGCGAGCTGCTCGAGGCCGGCCGTCGTGGGACGCGGGCGATTCAGGGCAAGCACGGCACCGCGCCGATCGACTATGCAGCCGTCCAGATCGAGATTCCCGACGCCCCGGGTTCGCTGGCCAGGCTGTTCGCGCACGCCGACGAGCTCGACATCAACGTCGAGGACATCTCGATCGAGCACGATCCGGTGCGCCAGGTCGGTTGGCTGAAGATCCACGTTCTGCCGAATCGGGCCGAAGGATTCGCCGAGGCCATGCGACAGCGGGGCTGGCTCGTTGTCTGAGGACGCTGCGACCGCTTGCGCCGCAACCTAGAATGAGCCCATGGCTCTAACCTCCAGGCATCCGATGATCCGCTGGGCGGTGCCCGCTGTGGCCGTCGCCGCCGTCGGGGTGGCCTTTGTGGCTCCTCGCGCCGTGGCCGACCCCGCCCTCCCGCCCGTGACCGCCGAGCAACTCCTGGTGGACCTCCAGAACTCGAATGTGGACGCCTTCTCGGGGACCGTCCAGACCCGGGCCGACCTGGGATTGCCCGCCTTGCCGATCGGTGACTCCGATGTGGCAGCGCTGACGTCGGGCACCCACACGATCCGCGTGTGGCACGCCGGTGAGGACAAGTCCCGCGTTGCCCTGCTCGCCGACGGCGCAGAGACCGCCATGATCCGTAACGGCAACGATGTGTGGCAGTGGTCGAGCAAGGAGCGCATGGCCAAGCACACGGTCCTCAGCGACCACGAGGGCGCAGGCGAGCGGCCCGCCCCGACTGCGACACCGCGCACGCCGCAGGAAGCCGCTCGCGAGATGTTGGCCCATATTGAGCCGACGACCTCGGTCACGGTGTCCCAGACCGCTCGCGTCGCCGGGCGCGACGCCTACGAACTCGTCCTCGACCCGACGAGCCCCGACACGCTGGTGGCAAAGATCGCCATCGCCGTCGACAGCGAAACCAAGGCTCCGCTCCGAGTCGAGGCCTGGGCCGTCGGCAAGAATCAGCCCGCGCTCAGCGTCGGCTTCACCTCCGTCGATTTCACCGCGCCGGATGACTCTGTGTTCGCCTTCCGGCCTCCGGCGGGCGTCGCGGTGGAGCAGGTCACGCCGAAGGGCAAGGATCACCGCGAGGGTCAGCCTGCCGACAAGCCCGCCATGGACGAACCCGTCACGGTCGGCGACGGGTGGGACCGCGTGACCATCGCGCGCGTGCCCGAACGACCCGCGACGACCGACGAACAGCCGACGACCGACCCGCGTCACGGCGATGCGGCGGCGCAGTGGGAGCAGACCGTCCAGAACCTGCCCACCGTGCAGGGCCCCTGGGGCACGGGCCGCGTGCTCACCAGCGCGCTGGTGACCGTGGTCCTCACCGATGACGGGCGCGTGGCGATGGGCATGGTCCCGAGCGAGCGCGTCGTCGCCGCGATTCCGCAGTGACGGCGGCCACGGCCCCTGCCGAGGACGTCGAGGCGTCTCCCGCGATCCATACCTCCGGGCTGACCAAGAATTTCGGTGCCCAGCGTGTGGTCGACGACATCGATCTCATCGTGCCCACGGGTTCGGTCTATGGATTCCTGGGTCCCAACGGCTCCGGCAAGACCACGACCATCCGGATGCTGCTGGGCCTGATCCGCCCGACGGCGGGCAACGCGACCATCCTGGGGCAGCCGATCGGCCACGGGGATGCCCGCATCCTGGGGCGGGTGGGGGCGCTCGTCGAGGGTCCTGCCTTTCACCCGTATCTCTCCGGCCGTGACAACCTGCTCCGCATCGATGCAGCCGATCTGAATGCGGACCCGGCAACAGCCAGGCGTCGGGTCGCCGAGGCCCTCGATCGCGTGGGACTGGCGGCGGCTGCCGGGAAGCGCTACCGGGCGTACTCCCTCGGCATGCGCCAGCGGCTCGGCATCGCGGCCGCGCTGCTGCAGCCGCGCGACCTGCTCGTGCTCGACGAACCGACCAACGGCCTCGACCCCCAGGGCACGCGCGAGGTGCGCTCGCTCCTGGCCGAGCTGAACGCCGACGGTGTGAGCGTCCTCGTGTCGAGCCACCTGCTCAGCGAGGTCGAGCAGATCTGTTCGCATGTGGGGATGATGCGCACGGGTCGGCTGGTGACGCAGGGCCCACTGGCGGAGGTACGCCGCAGCGCGCAGCAACGCCTCACCGTGACCACGAGCGACCCTGCGGGGGCGACAGCGGTCCTGCAGGAGTTCGCCGTCGCGGAGCTCACGCCGATCGATGGGGGAGTGACGGGCCTGATGGGCGAGGATCAGGAGCCGGAGGCGATCGTAGCGGCGCTGGTCAACGCAGGGGTGGGCGTACGCGGGTTCGATGTGGCCCGGCCCAGTCTCGAGGATCTCTTCATCGCCCTCACGGGGGAGGGCTTCGATGTCAGCGGTTAGGGCGTGGCGCCTGTTCGCCTCCGAACTCGGGCTCATGGCCGGGCGGCGGCGCAATCAGGTGGGGGTGGGCGTCCTCATGGCCATCCCGGTGCTCATGGCGATGGCCATTCGTCTCTCACGGCCCGGCGGTCCGCATGGGCCGGATTTCATCACCGAGGTCAGTGAGAACGGCTTTTTCGTCGCCCTCAGCGCGCTGAGCGTCATGATCCCCCTGTTCCTGCCGCTGGCCGTGGCCGCCCTGTGTGGCGATGCAATCGCGGGGGAGGCCAACCAGGGCACGCTGCGCTATCTGCTGACCGTGCCGGTGCACAGGACCCGTTTGCTGCTCACGAAGTACGCCGCGCTGGTCGTCGGTGCGTTCATCGCCCCGACCGTGGTGGCTCTGGCGGGCCTGCTCTCGGGCTGGATCCTGTTCGGCCTCAAGGACGTGCGGGTCCTGTCCGGTACGGAGATCCCACTCGTTGAGGGTCTTGGCCGACTCGTGCTGTTCGTCGCGTATCTGGCCGTGTGTCTGGCCGCTCTCGCCGCCGTCGGGCTGTTCATCTCCACCCTGACCGAGCAACCGATCGCGGCGATGCTCGCCACAGCCGGGGTCGTCATGATCAGTTGGATCCTCAGCGGCATCCCGCAGCTCGATTGGCTTCACCCATGGCTGATCACCGCTCATTGGGCCGCCGGCACCGACCTGTTCCGCGACCCGATCTTCTTCGACTCGATCCGGCGTGGGCTCCTGCTCGCGCTGGCGTACATCCTGGTCTTCGTCGCCGCAGCCTGGGCACGGTTCGGCAGCAAGGATATTACGAGCTGACCTACGGTTGGTCCCCGAAGCTGTTTGGCTGGCCCCGTGCCGATCCCGATCGCCCTGCAGGCTGCGCGAACAAGCCTGCGCTCGCTGGCGTACCACGTCATCGTCGAGCCCGTTCGCGGAGGCGGGCCGCTGCCCCGACGGTGGCCGCGGCCGGTGCGGGTCGCCGTGGCGGTCGGCATGATCATCTACCTCGCGCTGATGGTCTCGGTCGCGTTCTCCGGGCTCACGACGCCGCCGAACGACTCGCTCGGGGCCCTGCCGGTTCCGGGACGGGTCCTGATCGCGATCGGGGTATCGGCGACCCTGTTCTTCCTGTTGGCGGCGTCGGTCCACATGCCCCTGCTCCTGACGCTGCTGGTCTGGGGAGTCGTGGCGAGCACCCTGGCCGTGGCCGCGGCGACCACGTTCCGCATCGCCCAGTTCATCGACGCCGGTGCGGCTCCGTTCATCTGGTTGATCCTGATGGCGGTCCTGATCGTGCAGTGGGTGGCCCTGCTGGTCCTGTGCATCGCCCAACGCCGCCGTCCGATCACCGGACGCTGGCTGGTCGCGCTCGCGGCCCTGGTCAGCACGTCCTATGCGGTGCCGACCCTGATGTCGGTCGTCGCCGACCCCGAGCACAGCGTCATGTCGAGCACGGCCACGTTGCTGCCCATGTTCGTGCTGTTGATCGGCGCCGCACCGATCGCGATCGCCTCCGGGACGGCCTTCGCCGAGGTCACCGTCCGCGCCGTGACCTGGGCCGCGCTGAGCGCGCGACCCATGGTGCACCTCCGGGTCTGGCAGGTTCTGGTCGTCCTGCTGACCGGGCTCCAGGTCTGGCGTGCGGTGGACCTGCGCCCCGCCCACACCTGGTTGTACGCCAGCACGATCGCCCTCATCTCGGCCACGCTCGCCATCACGTTCGGCTGCGTCGCCTGGGCCCGGCGGCGCAGCCCGCGTCTGGCCCCACGACCGACCACCGTCATGGAGTCGGTGCCGCGTCTGGCGTACCTGATCTCCCCGTTCATGATCTGGCCCCTGCTCTGGATGAGCGCCGGACCCGAGCTGTCGATGCCCATCGGCCTGGCGCTGGGGGGTGTGTTCGCGCTCGTCTGGACCGCTCGGGCGGTGGGCCGCGGCGACGTGGTCGGTGCCGCGATCGGCCCGCCCCTGGCCTGCGGGATGGCGGTCCATTCGGCCGTCTTCGCGGGCATGCCGACTCTCCAGTCCGATCTCGTCAGCGGTTTCGTGCTGAGCGCACTGCTCCTGGCCGCGCTGATCCTCTGGCGGGTGCGTGGCGTGGCCAACCAGACCCGGTGGATGATCGTGGCGCTGGGTCTGGCCCTGGTCGCCATCCACCCACTGCGCGCCGTGCTGGCGGAACCGATCGCAGCCGCCCTCGGCTTCTCCTCAGTGGCCCTGGTGTTCTTCGGACTCATCTGGCGCGTCTTCACCGACGGGCGTTACACGCGGGTCGGAGGACCGCGGTTCCCGATCGAGACCCGCGCCTTCCTCTTCGGCGCCCACAGTGTGCTCGCCGCGGCCGCCGTGGCCATGACCGCCTTCGGGAATTGGGACGAGTCCTTCAGCCTCGAGTTGTTCACCCAGTGGGGTGACTGGGTCATGGGGCGGTTCGCCCTTCTGGCCGTGATCGTGGGCCTCATCGAGATCGGCCGGTTCCACGTCGATCCAGATCCGGGCGTACCCGTCCCCGAATATCTGCCCGCCCGGGGCTGAGCGACAAGGGGGAATCCGGCCCCCGGAATCCGGTGTTTCCCCAGCAGCAGAGAACGTCGGGACGTACTAGCGTTGAACGTTCGGTGACATGTAATTCCGGTGCCGTTCGGGGGCCGGATCGCCGCTGAGGAGCTGATTATGGTGACCCACGTGATGAAGGACGAGCCGTTGATCATTGCGATCGACGGTCCGAGTGGATCGGGCAAGTCGAGCACGTCGCGTGGCGTTGCGCGCAAGCTCGGTCTGGCCTATCTGGACACCGGCGCGATGTATCGCGCGGCAGCGTGGCTGGTGGCCGAGCGTACGCTCGATGACCCGGCCGCCGTCATCGACGCGATCGCCACCACGCCGATGGACATCGCACTCGACCCCGCCGCATTCGCGATCTCGGTCGACGGCACCGATGTGACCGAGGCGATCCGTGAGCCGCGCATCTCGGCCTCGGTGTCGAAGGTCTCCACGATCCAGGCGGTCCGCGACATCCTCATCGCGCGGCAGCGCGAGCTGATCGCCGGCGCCGACGGCGGCATCGTCGTTGAGGGCCGCGACATCACAACGGTGGTCGCCCCGGACGCGCAGGTCCGCGTACTCCTCGTCGCCGATCCCGCCGCCCGCATCGCCCGCCGCCAGGCCGAACTCGGCGGCAGGGCCGACCACGCCCAGGTGACCGATCAGGTGATCCGCCGGGATGCCGACGACTCGACCGTGGCGGCCTTCACCGAAGCCGCCCCCGGCGTGACGGTCGTCGATTCGACCCATCTGACCCTTGACCAAGTGATCGACCGCATCTGCGGCATGGCCCCAGTTGACCGATGAGGAGTGCTCGTGAGTGACAGTCTCGACCTGCGGCCGCTGACCCCGCTGCCCCAAGGCGCGCTCACCCCGTTGCCGACCGGCAAGGTCGTCGACCTGCCCCACCTGCATTCCGATTTACCCGCCAGCCGGGTCAGCCTCCTGCGCAGCGTGCGCGGGACGGCCGCCTGGTTGCTCCGTCGCCAGTGGCGGATCGAGCTGCACGGCACCGAGCACATCCCGGTCAGTGGCCCCGCCATCCTGGCCGCCAACCACATCGGTGTCCTCGACGGTCCGCTGCTGGTCGCCATGACCCCGCGGACCACGTTCGCCCTCGCCAAGTCCGAACTCTTCACCGGCAAGGTCGGGCGACTGCTCGAGGCTGCCGGGCAGATTCCCATCAAGCAGCGGGAACTCGACACCCGCGCGCTGCGGCGTGCGCTCAAGGTGCTGGGCGACGGTCATCTGCTCGGGATCTTCCCCGAGGGCAGCCGCGATGTCGGCGACATGGCCGCGATCCGTGGGGGAGCGGCCTACCTGGCGATGGCCTCCGGCGCGCCGATCATCCCGGTCGCGCTGCTGGGTACGCGCGAGCCCGGCCAGACCATCAGCGATGTGCCGCAGCGTGGGGGACGGATCCATATCGTGTACGGTGAACCGATTGTCATCGATCGGACCCTGTGGCCCCGGCGCAGGCACGAGGTGGCGGACCGGACCGAAGAGGTACGCCGCCGGCTTGCTGCCCATGTCGCGTGGGCGGAGGGTCACACGGGGATGGCACTCCCGGGCGTACCCGCGCCGAAAGCCACCGCTGCAGCGTGAGTGGACCGCCCGGACTCAGGGGAAAGGGCGGAGATGACCGATATCGACACGGGGTCCACTGACGACACGCGAGGCACCGACGGCGAGTTCGGCGACGGTGACTTCGAAGGTGGCGGCACGACGATCGTGAAGCCCGTCGTGGCCGTGGTCGGTCGACCCAACGTGGGCAAATCGACCCTGGTCAACCGGATCATCGGGCGCCAGGAAGCCGTCGTCCAGGACGTGCCCGGCGTCACGCGCGACCGGGTGTCCTATGACGCCAACTGGAACGGCCGGGAGTTCATCCTGGTCGACACCGGTGGCTGGGTCTCGGATGCGACGGGCATGGCCGCCCAGATCGCCGAGCAGGCCGAGATGGCCATCGCGGCCGCCGATGCCGTGCTGTTCGTCGTGGACGCCACCGTCGGCACGGTCGACGAGGACGAGGCGGTCGTGCGGGTCCTGCGCCGCTCGAAGAAGCCCGTCGTACTGGCGGCCAACAAGGTCGACGATGCGCGCACCGAGGCGGAGGCCGCCTCGATGTGGAACCTCGGTCTGGGTCAGCCGTGGGCTGTGTCGGCCCTCCACGGACGGGGGACCGGCGACATGCTCGACGCCGTGCTGGACGCGCTGCCCGAGGCTCCCCGGGAAACCCTGGAAGAGATCGGTGGACCGCGTCGCGTCGCCCTGGTCGGCAAGCCGAACGTCGGCAAGTCGTCGCTGCTCAACAAGTTCGCCGGCCAGCAGCGGTCGGTCGTCGACAACGTCGCGGGCACGACGGTGGATCCGGTGGACGAGCTCGTCGAGGTGGACGGCACGGTCTATCGGTTCATCGATACTGCCGGGATCAGGCGGCGGGTCAAGGAAGCGTCGGGACATGAGTACTACGCGTCCCTGCGTACCCACCGCGCCATCGAGCGCGCCGAGTGCTGCGTCGTGCTGATCGAGGCTGCGGAGGAGATCACCGAACAGGATCTGCGGATCCTGTCGATGGTCGAGGATGCCGGGCGCGCGCTGGTCATCGCCTTCAACAAGTGGGATCTGACCGACGACGAACGCCGCTTCTATCTCGACCGTGAGATCGAGCGCGACCTCCACGGCTTCACCTGGGCCGCCAAGGTCAACATCTCGGCGATGACCGGGCGCAACGTGCACAAGCTGTCCCAGGCCATCGAGGAAGCCCTCACCGGCTGGGAGACCCGCATCTCCACCGGCAAGCTCAATGCCTTCCTCGGCCGGCTCGTCGCGTCGCATCCGCACCCCGTGCGCGGTGGCAAGCAGCCCCGCATCCTGTTCGGCACCCAGGCCCAGAACCGGCCGCCGACGTTCGTGCTGTTCACGTCCGGCAAGCTCGACGACGGTTATCTCCGCTTCGTCGAGCGGCGCCTGCGGGAGGAGTTCGACTTCACGGGTACGCCCGTGCATGTCGAGATGCGTGCCCGCGAGAAGCGCAAGAACCGCTGAGGGCGGGATCGCTGGGGCGTACGCCTCAGGTGAGGTCCTGCTCGGCCAGCCACGCCTGACACCGGCGCCGCGACGCGCGGGCCAGCCAGGCATCCTGGACGAGTTCGGTGACCTCAGCCACCGTGAGCTGGCTCAGGTCGGACTCGCGGATCAGCACGCTGGGATGCCCGTCGAAATGGGGAGTCGTGAAGAACGGCTTCCCTTCGGACAGCAGCGCCGACTTCTCCTCCTCCGAGGCCACCCACAGCACGATCACATCGTCGAGGCGCTCCCCGGTCTCGGGATCCACGGCGTCCGGACGCGGATTGCGGAAGAACACGAAGGACTTGCCGCTGACCTGATAAACCGCGTTTCCGTCGGTGCCGGGGCAGACCTTGGCATACGGCATGCCCGAGGCGACGCGATGGATATCGGTGACCGTCGCTGGCCTTCTGTGCATTCAGCCAGAATGGCACTTTCGATCATGGTTGAGAAGTGAATGACGTGAACTGGACAACCTCAATTGGACGCCGGCCGGTGGCCGCCCACTTCCAGCAGAACGACACCGGCGATGATCAGCAGGATGCCGATCATCGCCACGGGTGTGAGTCGTTCGCCGAAGAGAAACCAGGCGACGATCGCCACGCCGGCGGTACCCAGACCTGACCACAGCGCGTACGCCGTGCCCACCCCGATCGTCCGCAGGGCGAAGGACAGGAGCACGAACGCCGTGACATACCCCGCCACCACGAGGGCCCACTGCCACCACAGCCCCTGGCGGGAGGCACCACGCAGCGACAGGGTGGCGATGACCTCCACCACGATGGCTCCGGCCAGGGGGATGTATCCGTTCACGTGCCCCAACTATGCCGCTTCCGGCAATCGCGTTCGGCTCCATCCGCCGCTCAGATCCGGCGCTCGGCCCGGATCACGAGGTCGCGGATGTGGTGAGCTCCTCGACCGGCCGAGACCGCGCGCTCGCGCTGGTCGTCGGTGTGGATCAGCCAGACGTCCTCGCGGGCGTGCAGGGCTTCGCGTACCGAGTCGGGGGAGACCATCGTCGAGAAGTCGGGGCCGCCGCTGTGATCGTGGTGGTGATGGTGCTCTTCTCCGGGCTCCGGCGGGGCGTGATGCACCACAAGCAGGGTGCCGCCGGGCGCGACGAGATCGGCGAGGGCGTTCTCGACCCGGTGGTCGGGCGTACGCGACATCGGGGGATAGAACACACTGACCAGATCGAAGGAGCCGTCCTCGAGACCGGCTTCGAGCAGGCCGCTCTTGACCCACGTCACGTCGACGCCTCTGTCGGCCGCCCCCGCCTTTGCGCGATCGAGGGCGACGCCCGAGATATCGAGCCCGGTCACCTGCCAGCCCCGCTCGGCGAGCCAGACCGAATCGGCGCCCTCGCCACAGCCCACGTCAAGTGCGGTGCCCGACGTCAGGCCCTCCACCTCGGTGAGCAGCGCAGCGTTCGGCTGGCCGCTCCAGACGCGGTCCGACTCGGCATAGCGCTCATCCCATTCCTGTTCACTCACGGCGTCAGCCTCCCAGATCCTCCAGCGCGACCGAACACCCGAACGCCCGAGCCTGATCAGCTGCGCTGCGCCTCCAACGCGCTCAGGATGTCGGTGGTGGTCACGCCGTCCGCGCGGTCCTGAACCGCCCCGGGTTGCGTGGAGGGCGTGTTATCCCGGAACCGGCTGGTTCTGGGGGTTGACGGCAGCGTAATACGCCGCTTCGTACTCGGTGGGTGGGACGTAGCCGATGCTGCTGTGGAGTCGGCCGGTGTTGTACCAGTCGACCCACATCAAGGTCGCCAGTTCGAGCTCATCAACGGTCTTGAACGGGCCGTCGATCTTCACACACTCGGCCTTGTACAAACCGATCACCGACTCAGCCATCGCATTGTCATAGGAATCGCCCACGGTGCCGATCGAGGCGAGCGCGCCGGCTTCGGCGAGTCGGTCGGCGTAGCGGATCGCCGTGTACTGAGTGCCGGCATCGCTGTGGTGCACGACCCCACGAGGATCGTGACCGGCACGTTCCCGCACCCACAACGCCATCTCCAACGCATCCAGAGGCAGCTCGGTCGGCATCCGGTGATGGGTCCGCCAACCAACAATCCGCCGGCTGTACACGTCTGTGACGAACGCAGTGAAACCCATCCCCGACCACGTGGGCACGTAGGTGAAATCGACGATCCACAGCTGATTCGGCCGAGCAGCGGTGAAATCGCGTTGCACCAGATCCTCTGGGCGGGGCGCGGACGGATCCGACTTCGTAGTGCTGAACCGCTTGCCGCGCACCACACCCTGCATCCCATGGGTCCGCATCAACCGCTCCACCTGACAACGCGGCGCCGCGACGCCATCACGCTTCAGCAGGTGCCACATCTTGCGATAGCCCGCCACCCCGCGACCCTTCGTCTTGTCGGCCTGGACCGCTTCGATCTGCTCCCACACATACGCATCCGACAAGGCACGTTTCGACACCGGTCGCCGCTTGTGGGCGTAATAGCCAGACGGGGCGATCGGCACACCATGCTCGCTCAGCACACGGCAGATCGGCTCGACCCCGAACCGGTCCCGATGGTCATCGACGAACGCGACTACCACGGCAAACGCGGGTCGAGCTCCCGCGCGAAGAAACTCGAAGCCGCCAACAAGATCTCATTCGCCCGCTTCAACTCCCGCACTTCCTGCTCCAACTCACGGATCTTCCTGGCATCCTCCGTGGTGGTGCCGGGCCGGGTGCCTGCATCAATATCGGCCTGCTTCACCCACCCACGCAGCGTGTCGGGATTCACCCCCACCCGAGTGCCGATCCGCTTCACCGCCGCGTTCATCGACAACTCCGGATCCTCCAAACGAGCCTCGGCAACAAGCCGCATCGCCCGCTCCCTCAACTCCTGAGGGTACTTACGTGGTGCTGACATGGTCTGCATCCTTCCGTGGAATCAGACCCTCCACGCAACCCGGGGCGGTTCAGGTGCGCACCAGCGTCATCAGCGCATCAGCCAGCAGGAGCTTCTTGTCCCGCGGGCGCAGCTCCGCACCCTCACCGTCATGATCGATCTGCTGTTTCCACGCCGATTCGGCATGCGCGTTCAGCACCGCCGCCAACTCCTCGCCATCGGCGCTCGGCAGCCGACCCCTGATATGGAGGGTGCCGTGACCATCGTCGGACAACGACAACCCCCGGTTCTTCCGGGCCTGCTTCTCCTCCCGCTCCAGCCGCTCGGCCAGAATCTCCTCCGCCCGCTCGGGAGCCTCGTGTTCCAGCACCCGCCACGCCGCCTGGGCCAGATCACCGGGATCCAACGACGCAGCCAACCCGACCAGTGTTGCCTCACACCGCCCCAACACCTCGGCGCCCAGATCCTCCGGCAACAACGCGAGCCCGTGGGCAATCACCGACCCCTGTTCCCCGGTCACCACCCCGGCGGCCTCCGCCGCGGTCAGCCGGGCGTACTCACCGCGGCGTTTTGCGTCCCGCACGATCATCCGGCACCGCTGAATCGTGTGCCCGAAACCGCGATGGAGATATTCGGCCGTCGAACAATGCGCCTCGTTCTCGGCGGCCTCCCGGCGATCAACCTCCCGGATCGCCTCGGCCCGGGCAGCCTCCACCAGCGACACCGCCCGATCCGCCGCCGTCAACAACTCCAACACGGCACGGTCGGTCAGCAACACCAGATCAGGGGTATCGAGCGCACCCGAAACCAACGACGCGACCACCTCAATCGCCTCACCCAGCCCAGCCGCCCCCGCGTTCTCCATGACTCAAGTCAAACCGGGCCCACCGACACTTTTCGCCCACCCGCACGAATATTTCCGGAACCGGAAAGCAGGGTCACGAGGGCGGCCCCATAGGCCCATGATTTTATGGATTTATGTCCAGAATCGGCTTCCACGCATCACACGAGCAGATCAGCCCGGGACAGTTGCTCAGCGACGTGCAACAGGCTGAGCAGGTCGGGTTCGAGATGGCGATGTGCTCCGACCACTTGGAGCCGTGGTCCCCGAACCAGGGCCACTCCGGCCTGGCCATCGCCTGGCTCGGTGCCGCGCTCGCGACGACGGGCCTCGAGTTCGGGTGCGTCCACGCGCCCGGCCAGCGCTATCACCCCGCCATCACCGCACAGGCGGTAGCCACGCTCGGCCAGATGTTCCCGGGCCGCTTCTGGATCGCCCTGGGCAGCGGTGAGAACTGCAACGAACACGTCACCGGCGATCCCTGGCCGGACAAGGAAACCCGCACCAGACGGTTGGAGGAGTGCGTCTCCGTCATCCGGCGCCTGCTCGACGGCGAGACGGTGAATCACCACGGACTCATTGATGTCCACGAGGCCCGCGTCTGGGAGCGCGCCAACCCCATCCCACGCCTGATCGCCCCGGCGGTGTCGGTCGAGTCCGCCGCCCGCGTCGCCGCCTGGGCCGACGGCATGGTCACGCTCAACCAACCGATCGACACCCTCCGCCGCGTCATCGACGCCTATCGCGGGGCCGGCGGACGTGGCCCGATCTCCCTGCAGGTCCACCTCTCGTGGGCCGAAACCGAGGACGAAGCGAGAGCCCTCGCGCACGATCAGTGGCGTACCAACGTCTTTGGTGCAGGAGTCGCCTGGGACACCTGGAACCCGGACGCATTCGAGGACATGGCCCGGTTCGTGCCGCCGGAGGCCCTCGACGACCACGTCCGGATCAGCTCCGATCTGGGACGACACCGCGAGTGGTTGGCGGCGTACGCAGCCCTGGGCTTCGACGACATCTATTGCCATCACGTCGGCCAGGACCAGCGACCCTTCCTGGACGCCTTCGGCGAACACGTTCTGCCCCAACTGAAAGAGGCCTGATCATGCGCGTGACGAACACCGCGGACACCTGGTGGAAGAACGCCGTTCTCTACTGCCTGGATATCGAGACCTTCCTTGACCACAACGACGACGGCATCGGGGACCTCGCAGGTCTTGCGCGCCGCATCGACTACCTCGCCGAACTCGGCGTCACCTGCATCTGGCTGATGCCGTTCTATCCGACGCCCGATCGCGACGACGGCTACGACATCACCGACTTCTATGGCGTCGACCCACGCCTCGGTGACCACGGCCGCGTGGTCGAGGTCATCCGCATGGCTCACGATCGCGGCCTCCGCGTCATCGCCGACCTCGTCATCAATCACACCTCCGACCAGCACCCCTGGTTCAAGGCCGCGCGGCGAAGCAAGGACAACCCGTTCCGCGACTACTACGTGTGGCGCTCGACCACCCCGCCCGACACCTCTGACGAAGTCGTCTTCCCCGACAAGGAGGACAGCATCTGGGAGCTCGACGACAAGACGGGGGAGTGGTATCTCCATCACTTCTACAAGCACCAGCCCGACCTGAACTGGGCGAACGAACAGGTCCGCGAGGAGATCCTCCGCGTGATGGACTTCTGGATCCAGATGGGCCTGGACGGCTTCCGCGTCGATGCGGTGCCGTTCATCTTCGAGGATGTCGAGACCCTGGACAATCGCGAGGACGTCCCGGCCGATCCGCATCAGTTCCTCAAGGAACTCCGCGCGTTCCTCAACCGCCGCCGCGGGGACGCGATCATGCTCGGCGAGGTCAACGTGCCGCACGAGGACCAGTACGAGTATTTCGGCGCCGAGGCCGGCGACGAGCTGACGATGATGTTCGACTTCATCGGCATGCAGAACTTCTATCTCTCCATGGCCCGCGGCGACGCGCGCCCCCTGATCAAGGCGCTGCTCGATCGGCCCGAGATCCACCCCGACAACCAGTGGGCCAACTTCCTCCGCAATCACGACGAACTCACCCTCGACAAGCTCAGCGATGAGGAGCGCCAGGAGGTGTTCGACGCCTTCGGCCCCGACCCCGATGTCCAGATCTATGACCGCGGCCTCACGCTGCGGCTGCCAACGATGCTCAAGCGCGATCCCCGTCGGATGCGGATGGCCTACAGCCTGCTGTTCTCTCTTCCGGGTACGCCGACCATCTACTACGGCGAGGAGATCGGGCTGGGGGAGGACACGAGCCAGGACGGACGCATGGCGGTACGCGTACCCATGCAGTGGACCGACGGAAAGAACGGCGGGTTCTCGTCCGCGCCGCCGCGCAAGCTCGTGCAGCCCGTGCTCTCCGACGGCCAGGGGCCGGCTCAGGTCAACGTCGCCGCCCAGCGTCGCGACCCGGATTCGCTGTTCAACTTCATGCACGCCCTGATCACGACGAGGCGCACGTGCCCAGAGCTCGGCTGGGGCTCGTTCCATGTCGTCGAGCAGGAGCTCGACCAGGTGCTCGTCCACGAGTGCCGCCTCGAGGAGTCGTCGGTCTTCGCGGTGCATAACTTCTCCGAGGAGGGCTGCGAGATCGAGTTCTCCCTCGGGCGCAGTCGAGCGGGGATCACCGTTGTCGACATCTTTGCCGACAAGCCCGTCGAGGCCGACAGCCGCGGCAGAATCAAACTCGCGCTCGAGGCGTACGACCACAAGTGGCTTCGCCTCCAGCCGGACGAGCCGCTGCTGCCGTGACTCAACTGGCGCCTGCGGCCGCCACGCCTCCCAGGACCGGGTGGTGTCCCAGCCATCTTGGGAACCGCTCGACCAGTGCGGCCGGTCCGAGGAGTTCGATCTCGTGCTCCTTCTGGGCCTGAGCCAATGTGAGGTCACCCATCCAGATCTGGGTGAGTGTGCGCAACGCCGCGCGCACGACCAAGTCGATGTCGAAACCCGGGTCGACCAGACATAACCCCACCGAATCGTCCACGACGAGCCAGAAAGTCGACTTGACCGAAGTGGTGCCGATGAAGCGGAATTCGACGACCGTGCGGTGATGCGACAACCCGGACACGCCTCGAGGGGCGAGCATGCGGCTGATGTCCCACATCAACAGCGACGGATCGAGGTCATCCGGGCCATAACTGCTGCGAGCCCAGCGCTGCCCCCAGACGCCCATTGCCTCGATGATCGGATAGAGCTCCCGCCCTCCAGCGGTGAGGTGATAAGTGCGGCCCCGCCCGGTTCCAGAAGCCGTGATGATGCCGGAGGTCTGGAGCTGGCGGAGACGCTTGGTGAGCAGGGCCGGAGAGATCAGGGGTACGCCGCGCTGGATCTCGCTGAAGCGGACACTGCCGCACATCAGCTCACGCAGGATCAACGGCATCCAGCGTTCGCACAGGATTTCTGCCGTCTTGGAGACCGGGCAGAACTGCCCATAGCTCGTCATGATCCGAGATTACGCGTCTATAAGCCGCCGGTCACTACACATCGTGAAGTGACGTGAGAGCCATGGAGGCGTGTCCTTGTGATGCCGGCGTGAGTGCGCCGCATCGCAGAACGAGAGGCAGAATCATGACCAAAGCAGTGATCTCCCTGCGGACCGGACTTGAGGACACCGAGTCCGTCACCGTCGCCTTTCTTGTGGCCGTGGGTGCGGCCGAGTCGGGTCGCCAGACGTTGATGTTTCTCGCGAAAGAGGCCGTCCGGCTCATGCTTCCGGGGGTGGCCACCGCAACCGCCTGTCGGGGCTGCCCGCCGCTTGAGCAACTCATCGAGCGGTATCGGGCGGCCGGCGGCATCTATCTGGTTTGTCCCATCTGCGTTGATGCCAAGGGCCTCATGGACGCACCCCTGATCGAGGGTGCGACCAAGGGCGGCACGGTGCAGATGTGGGAATGGATCGGCGCCGAGGGAGCGACCACCTTCAGCTACTGACCACCTCAGCGACTGATCACCTCAGAGACGTGACGCTCAACGGCCGGGCGGGCGGTGGCGCGGAGCAGGCGTACCGCCAGAACGACGCACGGAACCACGAACGCCGCCACGAGAAGTCCGGTCACGACCAGGTTGTCGCTCTGCACCAGAACCTGGCCGACCATAGCCACACCGACGGGTACGGCGATCCACCAGCGGATCAGCCCACCCCGCGCCGCACCCGCAAACAGCAAGGGCCAGCCCACCGCCGAGCCCAGCAGCCACATCAGGAAGACCACGATCAGGGCCGCGCCGCAGCTGTCAGACGGGCGCGAATCGGGTGGAGGGTGTTCATGGCAGTGCTCCTTGGTCGGTTTGTCCGTTGCCAGGAACGCTAGGAAAGAGCCCACCTGCGGGGCATCGCCGCTTCGGGTGAAGTCGACGCGGGCGCCTTAGCCTCCGGGCGTACACACAACTGATGACGACACCGCCCACGCCCGCTCCTAGACTCCTCGCATGACTGGGCGCTTGCCGGGAGGTGTACGCGTCGGGCTGCTGGATGCAGTCGTCGCGGCGTCGCTCACCGCCCTGGGCGCAAGCCGAACTCGTGTCGAACGGGATGTGGTCGCCGGTCCCGGCCCTGTTCTCGTTGGTGATGACCGGAACGTTGGCGCTGCGGCGTACGTTCCCGTGGACGGTTCTGCTCGTGCCGCTCGCCTTCGGCGGGCAGGCTCTCGTCCTCGACCCTGCGCCGTCGACGCTGGGGAACGGGTTGGCGTTGTTGGTGGCGGTGTACGCGGCGGGTGAGTCCCTGGGACCCGTGCGCTCGCTTCCGGTGCTGGCGCTCACCGGGGGTGCCTCCGTGGTGTTCGAAATCGACCAGGGGGACGTGGACGCAGCGGCCGGCGACATAGTCATGGCCGTGGCCGCCTGGATCATCGGTCTGGTCGTCGCCGAGCGGCGACGACGGACGGTCAGGCGGCTGACCGCTGCCGATGAAGACCTCCGCGCCGCGGAGCTGCGCACCGAGACGGCCCTCGCCGAGGAACGGCAGCGGATGGCCCGTGAGCTGCACGATGTCGTGTCCCATGGCGTTACCGTCGTCGTGATGCAGGCCCGCGGTGCCCGGGCCATGCTCGATATCGACCCCGAACAGTCCCGCGCAGCCCTCGACGCGATCGAACGGGCGGGGCAGGACGCGCTGGGCGACATGCGGCGGCTCGTCACACTGTTGCGCGACCCCGCGCCCGGGATCAGGCCCCAGCCGGGGCTTGAGGAGCTTGATCGACTGGTGACAGCGGCGCGCCTGGACGCGCCGGTGGACGTCACCGTGACCGGGGAACCGGTCGAGCTCCCGTCCGGGCTGGGACTCACTGCCTATCGCCTGGTCCAGGAGGGGCTGACGAACGCACTGCGCCATGCTCCCGGGTCTGCGATCGATCTCCGAATCGACTGGGAACCCGACCACCTCACCTTCACGATCGAGAACGCTGCTGCCTGCGTGGAGGACGAGGGTTCGGCTGCGCCGGGTTCGGGATTCGGGCTGCTGGGCGTGCGTGAGCGGGTGGAACTCTATGGCGGCACGCTCGACTATGGCCGGGCGGACGACGTCTGGGGCGTACGAGCGCGGCTGCCGCTGGCAACGGTCGCAGCCGCGCCCGAAACGTCGGACCCGCGGTGATCCGGGTGCTGCTGGTGGACGACCAGCCGTTGGTACGCAAGGGCCTCGTCATGGTGCTGCAACCCGTCGAGGGGATCGAGGTCGTGGGGGAGGCGGCTGACGGCGTCGAAGCGGTCGAGGGCGTGGGGCGGTTGTTGCCGGATGTGGTGGTGATGGACGTCCGCATGCCGCGGCTCGACGGCATCGAGGCGACGAAGCTGATCGTCCGACGGCATCCGGCGAGTCGCGTGCTGGTGCTGACGACGTTCGATGTGGATGAGCACGTCTATGGAGCGCTGCGTGCCGGCGCGAGTGGGTTCCTGCTCAAGGACGCGCCGGTGGAGCAGTTCGTCGACGCGATCAGGGTCGTTCACTCAGGGGCCTCGATGTGGGCGGCCGAGGCAACACGGCGGATCGTGACGCATTTCACGGGAGCGGGACAGGGCGATGCTGCAGAGCTCATCCGGAGGTCAGGCCTGACCCCGCGCGAGGTCGAGGTGTTGCGCCACATGGCGCGCGGGCTGTCGAATGCCCAGATCGGGGAGGAGCTGTTCGTCTCGGATGCAACCGTCAAGACCCCCGTTGCGCGCGTCCTTGCGAAGCTGGATGCACGCAGTCGCACCCATGCGGTGGTGATGGCGTTCGAGGCCGGTCTCGCGCGGAAGGGGTGACCTGTGACCCGTTGGATCCTGCACGTCGACATGGACCAGTTCCTCGCTGCTGTCGAACTCCTCCGGCGGCCGGAGCTCGTGGGGAAGCCGGTCGTGGTAGGCGGGCGCGGGGATCCGACCGAACGGGCGGTGGTCTCGACGGCCTCCTATGAGGCGCGCGCGTTCGGGATCCGGTCCGGGATGGCCTTGCGGATCGCGGTGCGGAAGTGCCCGGAGGCGGTCTTCCTGCCGGTGGACTTCCCGGTCTATGAGGCTGCGAGTGACCAGGTCATGGCCACCCTGAAGGCTTGGCCGGGAGCCGTGGTGGAGGTGCTCGGCTGGGGCGAGGCGTTCGTGGGGATCGAGACCGAGGATCCGGAAGGCCAGGCGCGGGGCGTGCAGGCTGCGGTGTTCGACGCCACGGGCCTGCACTGCTCCATCGGCATCGGCGACACGCTGGTGAAGGCGAAGACTGCGACGGAGTTCGGGAAGCCCCAGGGAACCTTCGTCCTCACGCGCGAAAACTGGGCCGAGGTCATGGGCGAGCGGCCAGTCACCGATCTGTGGGGGATCGGGAAGAAGATCGGCGCGCGGCTCAATGCGATCGACATCGTCTCGGTGAACGACTTAGCGGCGGCGGAAGTCGAGGCTCTGATCGAAGCCTTCGGGCCGAGCTCTGGGGCGTACCTCTCGGAGCTGGGGCGCGGCGACGGCCGCGCCTGGCCGGACGATTCACCGTGGGTGCCGCGGGCGCGCGGGCACGAGACCACCTATCAGGCCGATCTCACCACGGCGGAGGTTCCTGCGGCTCTCGGTGAGCTGGCCGAGCAGGTCATGCAGGACCTGCGGAAGGAAGGCCGGCCCTGCGCGCGGGTGCACCTGAAGGTGCGGTTCGCGCCGTTCTTCACGAAGATGCGGGTACGCAAGCTCCGCGAACCGACCTGGGACCCCACCGTGGTCGCGGCCACCGCCCTGGACCTGTTCACGGAACTCGGGGACGAGCGACGGGTACGCCTGCTGGGGATCAGGGGCGAGATGGTGCCGCCGCCGGAGGGGTACTGACCGTTCCTGCGACAATGCTGCGGTGTTGACCATCGAGGGCCCCATCGCATCGTCTGCGGAACTGCTGACCCACGTCGTGTCGCGGATCGAGTCCGGTGAATGGATGGCGGGGGACCGGTTGCCGAGCGTACGCCGGCTCGCCGAGCAGCTGGGTCTGGCCCCGAACACCGTTGCCAAGGCCTATCGCGAACTCGAAGCGGCCGGCTGGGTCCACACGGCCGGGCGCCGGGGCACCCTCGTCGCGAGCCGTGAGGCCGGAGATGTCGAGGGACAGGCACTCGCCCTGGCGCGGGCGTACGCCCGGGAGATGCGGGGACTGGGACTGACCCCCGAGGCGATGGTGAGCTATCTCAATCGGGCCCTCGTGCAGGCCGAATAACGTCCGCGTGGTTTACGGATGCGACAGACCGGGGCGAATCATGTAAGCTCACTCCTCGGTCGGCAACGACCACGACAACACAACAGACGGGCTGTAGCGCAGCTTGGTAGCGCACTTGACTGGGGGTCAAGGGGTTTACCCCGCTCTGGTCGGCCCGAACAACTGAAAATCCATGCCACGGGCTGTGGCGCAGCTTGGTAGCGCACCTGACTGGGGGTCAGGGGGTCGCAGGTTCAAATCCTGTCAGCCCGACGTAAAAGCCCAGGTGAGAGCAGGTTTCTCACCTGGGCTTCATCATGTCCAGGGATCGGTTTCCGTGGTCCCCCTCTGGTCCCCCTGGAGTGGTGCCGGACGGTCGCCTGTGGACAGCCGGACCGCCTCGGCCCGCTCCCCTGTGGATAAGGGGACCAAAAGGGGACCAGAACGCCTGCGCGGCCACTCGCACCGGCGCGGGCGCATTACAGGCGCCTGGCTGAGGGGCCGCTGCGCCGAGCTTGCTTGCGCTGTCCGGCGGCGGAAAGGAAGGCGTTGGCCTGCTCGGCTGCCGAGGCGAGGTGCCGGTCGTCGGGGTGGAGGTAGCCGCGGGTGGTTTCCATCGAGGCGTGCCCGAGGATGTCTTGGAGGACGTGTAGCGGGATGCCGGCGTCGGCCATCCAGGTCGCCCCGGTGTGGCGCAGGCCATGCCGGGTGAGGTCGGGTAGTCCGAGCTTCGCGACGATGCTGTCCCAGTCGGTGGCGTCGCGGACGGTCGCGGTGGTGAGGTAGCCGCCCTTCGGGCCGACCAGCAACGAGTCTTCGGACCGCTTGCCTTCGGTGAGGCGTTCCAGCACCGGCCGGAGCGGTTCGAGGATCGGCACCCGGCGCTCTTTGCGGCTCTTGGTCGGCTTGGTCACCAGGCCGCCCTTGCCGGGGAAGACCTGCCTGCGGATCACGACGAGGTTCTTGCCGAAGTCCACGTCTCCGACCTGCAATCCGGACACCTCCGAGGACCGTGCGGCCAGCAGCGCGGCGAGCATCACGAAGTCGCTGTAGGACTGGTGCACCTTTCCGCACGCCTTGGCGAGCCGGTTGAGGGTCTTCATGTCTGGGATCGCGTGCGCCCGCGGGGAGGACTGTTCGGCGGACTGGCCGCGGAAGGCGTTGCGGTTCAGGCTCCGCTTGGCGCGGTTCTTGGCGGGGTTGATCTGGATCAGCCCGTCCCGGACCGCTTCATCGAGCACGCGGACCAGCGGCGCGATGGAGTTCTTGATGGTCGACGCTCCGTGGCGTTGCTCCCATTCATCAATGGTGCGGTCGATGATCCCCGCGGTGATCTGGGTGACGGGCAGGTGCCCGAGCGCAGGCAACACCCGCAGTTTGAGCCCGTACCCGTAGGTCTCGCCTGTGGAAGTCGGGTCCAGGCCCCGCGCCCACCGGTCGCCTATAGAGGTGACGAACTCCAACAGCGTCATCGACACGTCCATGCCCTTGGTCGATGAGTTGCGGAGCTGGTCGAAGAAGGCGTGCGCCGCGGCCTCGTCGGGCACGATCTCCGACCGGATGACACGGCGCTTGGTGGTCGGGTCGGTCCACCGGGCTCGGGCGCGGATGCCGTAGGAACGACGCTCCATGTCCGTGGACAGCTTCACCCCGATCGGCGGCACCGGCTTAGGCGCAGCGGTCGGCTGGGGCTCAGCTCTCCGCGGCATGGTCGTGTTCGAGCTCGGCCAGCCAGCGATCCACCGCATCGAGCCGGTACCGGGCGATCCCGCCGAGGCGCAGGAACGGCGGTCCGGTCCCGGCCGAGCGCCACCGTGACAACGTCGACTCGGAGACCTTCAAGTACGCCGCGACCTCGCGGCTGTGCATCAGGGGTGACACCACGAGTGGTCCGTTGTCGCTCATGACACTTCTCCGGTGTCGGGGTCGAGGTCGCGGTAGAACGCTTCCTCGGCCTCACGGCGGGCGGCGACATCGGCCATGACGAACTCCACGAACTCGGCGTCGCGGTCGATGATCGGGATGTCCTCGATCGGTTCGGCGGGCTCTTCGCCGGGCCAGACGGTCTGCCTGGTCGGCCGGTCGTGGTCGAGCTTCGTGCCGGATGCGGCAACCCATTCGCGGAGCCGCTGGCGAGCGTCGGCGAAGTCGCGGTGCCATCCCAGCGGTGCGCTGCCGTTCTGCTCGGGGTCGTAGGCGCAGAGCCAGTGCAGGTGCAGCGCGGACAGTTCCCACAGCAGCTCGGGGTGGGTGTACCAGGCCGGCGGGATGACGGACGCGGGGAGCCCGTAGGTGTGCCTGAGCCAGTCCACCCAGCGGTTGAGTTCCAGCCACTCGACCTCGGCGTCGTCGGCGTTGAGCAGGTTCCAGTTGATCGGGTGCGGGGGCTCAGCGATCAGCGGGTCGTCGTAGCCCTCATCCGTCTCGTCCAGGTCCGGGTCGGGAACGTTGCTCGCGGTCGCGTCATCGGTGGCGTCGGACATGCTGTGCTCCTGTCTGCTCGCGCGAGCGGTCGTCGCGGCTCGCTGTGGCAGCGAGGTGAGCCGTGAGGCGACTGGCTCGTGCTCAGTCAGTGCGACGCAGCAGTGCTTCGATCTCGGCGCGGTCGGCGGTGAGCTGGGTGGCGTCGGGGCGCTTGGGCCACGGGTGCAGGTCGGTGACGATCGGTGGTGCCGAGCGCAGCAGCACGATCCCGGTCCCGAACGGGAGCCGGCGGATACGGTCAGGCGGGAAGATCGGCACCCGCCTGACGGATCGCTGGTTGGAGCGGGTGCCGTGATCGCCGAGGGTCACGGAGTCGGTGTACTCGTCGCGTTCCCCGACGAGCGCGGACAGGTCTTGCAGGTCACGGCTGTTGGATGCGCCGCCGAGGATCACCTTGACGATCGAGGCGTCCCAGATCGCGCCGGCCTGGTGCTCGTTCCACTTGTCCCTGGCTTGGGCGAGGCTTTGTAGGACGGGCATGGTCGTGATGCCCGACCCGCCCCCTTCCGCCATCAGCGTTGGAAGCGACGGCAGCGGGCTGAGGTTGGCTATCTCGTCCAGCGCCAGCAGCAGGGGCGGCTCGAGTCGGGCGCCGGGTGAGCGGGCGGCGAGGCGTCGTGCGGTCTCGATGAGGTCTTCCACGAGGGCGGCCACCAGCGCCGCGGATGCGCCGGCCCCGGACCCGGTAGCCAGCAGGAACAGGGTGCCTTTGTTCTGGATGAACTGCTCGGGGTCGAAGCCCTCGCCGGGGCCGGGTGAGACGGCATCAAGCACCCGCGGGTCGGCCAGCGAGCCGAGCGCCAGGGAGACGCCCTGCCAGATGGAGTCGCGGGTGCGCGGGTCGGAGTCGATCATCGCCTCTAACGATTCCGCCCACCCGGTCGCCGCCAGCGGGGAACTGGTCAGGATCGCCACGGCATCGGCCGCTGCGGTCGGGTCGAGCGTCCAACGGAACAGCTCGGCAGGCGGCCGGTTGTCGATCGCTGCTGCGTGCAGCAGCGATTGCAAAGCGGCCCGGGTCTTGCCCTCCCAGAACCCGCCACCATCGACTCCGCCGGCGGACAGTCCGGTGCCGGCGGCGAGCCCGGTGGCGCGGATCATCGCCGTTTGCGGCGACTCGCACCCACGGATCGGTGACCACCGCATCCCCGCAGGCAGACCCTCCGCCAAGTGTTGGGGGTCGAAGATCGCGACCGGCCCGATCCGACGCCGGGCGCGCATCGTCGCGGTCAGGTTGTCCGGGCGGGTGCTCGTGGCCACGACCGCGCCGGGAGCGTCGAGGATCGCGGGGATCACCAGGTGCAGGCCTTTGCCGCTTCGGGGCGGGCCGATGACCATGATCGAGTCCTCCACACTCGCCCACACGCCTGCGCCCTTGGAGACACCCAGCCGGTAGCCCACGTCCTGCGGACGGGGGTTGCTCAGTCCGGGCCGGAGGTTTCCTGCTCGGCGCAGCAGCGCCTTTTCAGACGCGGCAGTGTTGACCTCCGAGCGAGTAGCGACACCGGCCATCCGACGCGGGTCCTGCTCGATCCGGTGTGTGTGCCGGCGCAGCCGCGACCAGGCCCAGACCCCGCCGGTGACGAGGCTGGCGAGCAGCAGGCTCGCGACGATCCAGTAGACGACCGGGCTCAGGCCGGGCGCACCGAGGGCTGCCGCGGGGTCTCCGGGATCGAACAGCACCCCGATCCCCGAGGCAGGCCCGCCGGTCGGCTGGCTCGTGCCCGTGAGCCATGCCGCGACCGATCCGGCGCCACGGAGCATAAGAGCAATGCCGAACAGCACGACCAGCCCGATCATGGCCGCGTTGGTCAGCTCGTCTCCAAAGGAGCCGGTCTGCCGCCCCTGACCGTTCACGGCGCCACTCGCTGGACGACGACCGTGCCGGAGACGCGCCCCAGCAGCACCACCTCAACGACTCCGCCCGAGGCGTCCGCGCTGAGCTGTGCGGGGTCGATGAGGGCGCGAGCCGCGCCGGTCCCGGCGGCCTCGGTGTGCCCGGTGATGATGGCGACGGCCACATCCTCACCCGGCACGAAGCCGTCGCCCTCGACAGCGAGGAACGCGGGCCCCGATACCGGCTTCTCGGCCTCGGGCGTCGACTGGGTTGTCCGGCGGCGGCGGGGAGCGATGATGTCGGTGAAGCTCGTGCCGTCCGCCTCGCGGACCTCGACCCGCACCGCTGTCGTCCGGTCGTTGGTGGCGCGGTCGATGATCTGCCCGAACGAGGATCGCCGCCACGGCGGCGCGAACGGCTCCGGGGCCAGCGGCTTGCCGTCGATGGTGACGGCGACTGTGCCGTCCTCGCGCACGTCGAGCACGACGAGCGGAATGGACACCGGGACGGATTCGGGCTCGGGCTTCTTCATAGCGTCGAGGTGAGCCAACGCCGCCATGAGCGGATGCATGGTGCTCCTGAGCGTTCGCGCACACGTATGACCCTGTAGGTCGAACCTCTCACGCGTACGGAGGGATGTCGGACGTCTCTGGCAGGCTCTTCGTATGAGTGACGAAACTTGGGACGGCCGCCGGGCCGTCAGTGCGAACTCGGGTGATACGCGGTTCCGTGTGCGCGGCAACCGGATGGTCGACGCGAACACTGGGGAGACATCATTCCGTGTCCGCGACGACGGCAGAGTGGTGGATGCCAACTCCGGCGAGACACGGTTTCGCGTGCGCGATGATGGCCGTGTGGTCGATGTCAACACGGGTGAGACGGTCTACAGACTCAGAGGTTGAGTCATTTGGCACTGGATCGGCCACCGGTGCTCAGGGTTGCCGCGAAGGCCCCTTGGCCGCGTTTATAGTTCGTGCTTGGGCATCAATGTCCGGGCCAGTGAAGAGTCGGTGGAAAGCCTCGTCGAGCACTCTGGCCCCGTCCAGCACCTCCATAGCGGTTAGGTCCGAGTCCTCATGCGTGCCGACGTTTCCGAGCCATTTGACGGCGAAGAAGAGATCAGCCACCGCTGGACGGTCCGGGTCGGCATCCCGCCACTCTTCGATACGTTCGTGTGCGTTCCGAAACTGCCCAGTTGGTCGCGTCGCAGAGATACCTTCTGAGGTCAAGAACCGTTCCACCGTGGCACGCAGCGCTGTTGCGGCCAGACCAGGATCAGCGAAAAGCACGCGAGACGCGCGTAGCACACCCTCTCGCACTTCGTCGGGTGCCGACTTCGGGATCGGCATCATCAGCATCGGCGGATGCAAATGCGTCACGGTGTAGTACGAGGAATAGGCGATGCCTTGATACTCGAAATCCTCGCGATTCGACCTGCGGGAGTAGTCCACGCGGTAGTCACCCGTGCCGTGCACAGCCTGTCGGCACTCGGGATTCTCGCACTGACCGCGGACGACAAACGTGCCGGAAATCCACTCCGGCTCGAACGCAGGGTGGTCGCGCGCGGAAGCCGAGTCGTGTCCTTCATCCTCGGTGGGCGTCGAGAAGCCGATGTATCCGGTCTGGCACTTGGGGCAAGCAGGCCGCGGCCACGGCTGGCCGTCCTCAATCGGACGAGCGAGCTCGGAAAGTGCGGGGTCGACAGCCATGCCTCCAGCGTAGGCGGGACGCTATGCAGACAGGCGTAGAACAGGAATCGATCCCGCGCGACGGCTCTAGATGTGATGTCCAGGGACGTTGTTGAGTCGGTCGAAGGGTACGCCGCCAATCGCAGAGTGGTGTCGGTGGTGGTTGTAGAAGTGGAGCCAGCCGGGCAGCGCCAGGCGTCGTTCGGCCTCTGAACCGTAAAACCTGGCATAGGCCCAGCCGTCCCCGAGCGTGCGGTGGAATCGCTCGATCTTCCCGTTCGTCTGCGGCCGGTAGGGGCGTGTCCGCTTGTGTCGGATGCCGAGCCGAGCGCAGAAGTCCCTCCATGCGTGGGATCTGTATGCCGACCCGTTGTCGGATAGGACTCGCTCGACGGTCACGCCTCGTTCGGCGAACCAGGCCACGGCGCGTTCGAGAACTCCCACCGCTGTGCTCGCCTGCTCATCCGACCAGATTTCTGCGTATGCGACGCGGGAGTGGTCGTCGATGACTGTGTGAACGAACGCCGTCCCGGTGCGCGGCTTGTGATCTTTTCCTCGTGGTAATCCCGGAGTCGCGAGCTTGTTCCGTGCGCCTTGCTGCCGACCTACGTAACGATGTCCACCGCCGTCGGGGATGTTGCCGAACTTCGTGACATCGACATGAATCAACGATCCCGGATGAGGATGCTCATATCGCCGCAATGGCTCGCCAGTGACACGATCGATATGCGAGAGGCGGTTCACGCGGCAACGGACGAGGACCGCGTGAACAGTCGACGTCGAGAGACCAAGTCGCGCAGCGATCTGGGCTGGCCCCAGTCGAAGCCGCCAGCGCAGGTTGATGATCTTCTTCTTGACATGCTCGGGCGTCCTGCCTGGGATCCGGTGCGGCTTGCTGGAGCGATCCTGCATCCCAAACTCACCCTCTTCCCGGTAGCGGCCTGCCCATTTCCGGGCAGTGATCGGGGAGACCATGAACATCTTTGCGGCGATCGTGGCCGGATAGCCGTCTTCGACAATCAGCCGGGCTAACCGGAGACGGGCACGAGGAGTGAGAAGAGCGTTCGGATGGGTCATCAATTGGCCTCCGCCGCGGTCTTCGTAAGCGCGCGTCTGGTGAGAAGCATGATGACGAGAGCGATCGCTGTCAGCACCGAAGCGACCCAAACCGGCGCGAGCAGCCCCAGCCCGGTCGCGAGCCCGAGCGCACCAAGCACGGGCCCCGCTGCAGCTCCGATATTCAATGCTGCGGTTGCGTACGAACCGCCCATCGTTGGCGCACCCGATGCTGCATACAGCACACGCGTGATCAGAGTACTGCCGACGCCGAACGACAGGAATCCCTGAACGAGGACGAGGACGATAAGCGCGACGGGATGAGATGCGACCACTGCCAACACGATCCAGCCTGTCAGCAATAGCGGTCCGCCGACTGCGAGCACGAGGCCAGGTCGTTGATCTGATAGTCGTCCTGCGATCGTGACGCCAAGGAACGATCCGATGCCGAACATCACCAGCGCGACGGACACCCACGCTTCGGCCAAGCCCGCGGTCTCGGTCACGATGGGTGCCAGGAAGGTGAATGCCGCAAAGGTCCCTCCGTTGATCAGCGCTCCGAGTACCATGGCCAGGATGAGCCGCGGCGTCGCCAACTGGCTGAGCTCGACACGGAGCCTTGGTGAGGTCGCGCTAGTCTCGCTCCGACCAACATTGTTCGTGACGCCACGAATGACTCCAACGGCCGCGGGAATACAGAGGATGGCGATCGCCCAGAACGTCGTTCGCCAGCCCAGCGCTGTGCCGAGCAGTGCCCCGGCGGGGACGCCCACGACGGTTGCGATCGTCGTGCCGGAGAGCAGGATCGACAGTGCACGCCCCTTCTGGTTCGCTGGCACGAGGGTAGTGGCCGTGCTCAGTGCTACGGCGAGGAATCCTGCGTTTGCGAGAGCGCTGAGCACCCGGGTGATGAGCAGGAGAGAGAACACTGGTGTCATCGCTCCGATGACGTGGCTTCCCGCGAACACGAGAAGGCAAACGATCAATGTGAGCCGCGGTGGCCAACGGCGAGCGAATGCCGCCATCACTGGCGCGCCGACGACCATACCGACTGCGAATGCGGAGGTCAGCAGGCCCGCAGTGCCGACCGAGACGTCAAGTTCGGTCGCGATCGCGGGGAGCAATCCCGCGAGCATGAATTCTGAAGTGCCCATGACGAAGACCGCCAGGGCAAGCATGTAGAGGGCAAAAGGCATCGAGTACTCCGAGGTGTGAGATCAAGAAATGGTTCTTCTTGTCACCACGGCCAGCGCCCCGGGTACGCCAGACATACGCCCACACAGATCGTGGGCGTCGTAACTAGTGGTTCAAGGGGCTGGCGGTGTGACCGACAACCCCTGACCTGTCTGATTCGGGACTCGACATGCCCCAAACTCTAACATGCCTTCAATGGCGAGCGGTCTGGACAGATACTTCTTGAATCGGCACGGTGTCATTACGGGCGGGGGCCAGAACAACGTCCCTGGACATCACATCTAGACAACGTTGCCGGTCATGCGCGCTGTGGTGTCGAAGGCGGCCAGCTCAGCAGGGTGGAGCTGGTGCTGAACCACGAAGGAGCGGTCCTTGATGCGCCAGAGTCCCTGCCCGGTGCCGAGTCCGGGCAAGAGGCGCTGTTCGGTGCCGGTGAGGCCGAGCGCGGCCGCAGTGGGACCGAGCTGATCGGTCTCCTGCCGGTACACGATCCGGGTCTCGGCGTTCGCCAGGAGACTGTTCGCCAGTGCCCGGTTTGCTGAGCCCAGGTCGCCGACGTTCTCCAAATCGGTGAGCTTGTGGAACACCAGAAGATTCGCCAGCCCGTAGTGCCTGGCGAGCCGCCAGTGCGCGTCCATCCGGCGCAGCAGCGCCGGGTGGGACATGAGCCTCCACGCTTCGTCGTAGATCACCCAGCGGCGGCCGCCGTTGGGGTCGAGCAGCGCGGCTTCCATCCACGCCGATGAGCAGGTCATCAGAACCGAAATCAGGGTGCTGTTCTCGGTGACCCGCGACAGGTCGAGGCTCACCATCGGGAGAGACGGATCGAACTTCACCGTCGATGGGCCATCGAACAGTCCGCTGAGGTCACCAAGGACGAGGCGGCGCAGAGCGTGCCCGACGAGGCGGCCGTCTTCGGTGAGCCGTCCGTCCGGGTCGTCAGCCGGGTCGGGACGCAGCAGCCGGTCGACCACCATCGGGAGGATCGGCACCTCGGCATCGCGCACCGCTCCCGCGAGTGCGGTGTCGATCGCGGTATGTTCGAGAGGCGCCAGCGGTCGATCCAGCACGGTCTCGGTGAGCGCGCCGAGCAGATCACGGCGCCGCGCGGCGAGGGTCGTAGCCCACTCCTGATCCGAGAGGCCGCCGGGCCGGTAGCCCTCATCCAAGGGGTTGAGACGGTTGCCCATCCCGTGCCCGAGGATGATCGCCTTCCCGCCCACGGCCTCCGCGACGCCGCTGTGCTCACCTTTCGGATCGCCGGGCACATAGACGCGGTACCCGAAGGGCAAGGACCGGGTATAGAGGCTCTTGGCGAGCGAGGACTTCCCGGAGCCCACGATGCCCGCCAGGATCAGGTTCGGAGCGGTGATGATGCCCCGCTGGTAGAGCACCCACGGGTCGTAGACGAACGATGAGCCTGAGTAGAGGTCTTGGCCGATGAACATGCCGGCTGACCCCAGCCCGGCCTCGGCGAGAAACGGGTACTGCCCGGCGAGCACGGCGCTGGTGTCCTGATGCCGGGGCAGCCGGAACCGGCCGGGCGAGCGGAGCGTTGCCGGACCGGGCTCACCTGCCGATGGCAGGTAGACGGTGGCGCGACGCTCGGCGCGCTCGGCCTCAGCCTTCGCACGCGACGTTTCCTTCTCCACTTGGCGTTGCTCGGCTATCAGGCGTGCGGCGGCCTCCTTCCGGGCCTTGCGTAGCCGGCGTCGCTCCGAGGCGGGAGCGACGAGGACGGCGGTGTGCAGCTTCTCGTCCCGGCTCACAGCGAGAGCCCTCGGGACTGCTTGACCGAGGCGACGCCGGGATGCTCGAACCAGCCGCCCTCACGCACGGCGCCGCGCCGTGCGGTCGTCTCGCGCGCGGGAGCCGAGCGCCGCGCCGAGACGTGCGCCTGGTCGGGCGGGTCGAGGGCGTCTTCAGCCGGGATCAGGTGCCGCCGGTAGAGGGCGACGTGCCCGGCCTGCGGGTTGTAGGTCATCGCGTAGTCGCCGGTCTCGGCCTGTCGATCACCCGTGTAGACGGGTGCGGAGTCGTGGACATCGCCGCCCTCCATCGCCGCGTCGGTGGTCTCGACGCCGTAGTCCCACTGAGACAGATGCTCGATGCCCGCCTCGGCGCCTTTGGCGTCGATGAGGTCGAGTACCTTGTGGGCTTCCTCGCCTTGGAGGAACACGATGCCGACCCATCGCTCCACGAGGCGATCCTGCGGGTTCCACACGATGCGGCCCGAGTGCGTCATCGCGGCATTGAGGCGGTCGTGGGCTTGGTCGATGAGCGTGCCGGCCTGGTGCAGTTCGTCGGCCGCGGCCACCGCCTCGACCGAGCCGCCGCCGTACTCGCGCGACTCATCGGTGACCTGGTGCTGATGGTTCAGGTGGACGGTGGCGAGCTGGTCGAGCACCTGCCTGAGCGAGCGGACGCCGCCGAGCAGGTCACCGATCACTGCGTAGGTCTCGGACGGGTCCTCGAAGGTGCGGCTGGCGTGCGCGAGCCCGCGCAACGCCTCATAGGCTTCGCCGGCATCGGCAGCAGGGTTCGTGAACGTCGGCATGACGGCCTCCATGACTTTGGTACCTGGCAGGTGCGCGCCGCCGGTCCGATGTCAGTTCCCCTCCGTAGGCTGGTATCTATGCCCTATGTCGCCACCGTGTTGCGCGTGATGATCGCCTCGCCCTCAGACGTGCCTGAGGCTCGCGACGCCGTCGAGAAGGCGGTGCATGGCTGGAACGACGCGAACGCGAGGAACAAGAGCGTGATCCTGCAGCCGTGGAGGTGGGAGACTTCGGCAGTCCCCGTCATGGGCGCTCATCCGCAGAAGCTCATCAACGCGCAAGGGGTCGATGATTCTGACATCGTGTTCGCGCTGTTCGGTGGACGACTCGGTTCACCAACGCCTGATGCCATTTCGGGAACGGCCGAGGAAGTGGACCGGGCGCTGGAGCTGGGCAAGCCGGTCCATCTGTACTTCTCGACCGCCCCGCTGCCGAACGACATCGATACCGCGCAGCTCGACGCCCTCCGTGCCTTCAAGAAGGACATGCAAGATCGCGGACTGCTCGGCGAGTTCAGCAACCCCGAGCAGCTTAATCACGAGGTCTGGAAGGCGATCGAGCACGACATCGTCACCCTGAAAATCGACTCGACCCCTGCCGCACCGTCGCAGCCCGGCGGAGTGGACTTCCTGGTGCAGCCGCATCAAGAGCGCGAGGTCTCGGGAGTGAATTCGAAGGGTGCTCCGCGCTACACGACAAAGCACTGGCTCGACATCACCAACACCGGCGACCGCGATGCGGAAGGCGTCGTGTTCGAGAGCGTCGGCGAAGACAGCGCCATGTTCGTCGCAGGGCCGGACGGAGCGACAACCATTCACCGAGGCCAGACCCGACGCCTACCCGTGATGTTCACCTTCGGAGGCTCTGGCGATCCCGTACTTCGTATCCAATGGGTTGAGGACAATGAGAACAAGCATCGAGACTTCCACGTTGGGTAAGTGCTCGTAGCTACACAATCCGGCACAGCGGCAGCGCCGCCGCCGTGAACGCCGCGGCCTGCTGACCGACGAGCCTTCGGGTCTCGCAGGACGCCTGAATCGCGGACTGCTCGATCGCCGCGGTTGCCGCTTCCAGTTCGTCGAGCGTCGGCGCGGAGACGCTGACCAGGCCCGACACTCGGAGCACCCCGTGGCCGGCGGTCAGGTCGGCTTCTTGTTGGAGCACGTCTTGGTACTCGGCAGTCTGCGTGGCGTCCTCGATCTGCCCCATCCGGGCACGTTGGGCAGCATCCGAGATGTGTTCGACCTTCTTCTTACGGATGTCGCGTGCGGCCTGGTCGGAGCGCATCGGGGTGTAGATCAGCGCCACCGAGCGTTGGATGCCGGTGGACAGCAGCACCGGGGCCAGGAACCCCGGATACACCATCGACCTCGGCCACTCCGAAACCCACAGCACGGCGTGCCAGGCAGAGTCGGTGCGCAGATTGCCCCAGGTCTCTGTCACCGCGACCGGGCCGGCCGCGGCGAGCTCCTGCCCGAGCCGTCCGTGCCGTTCGAGCGTCGCCGCGACGGCCGGGTCGTAGGCCGAGCGCAGGATCACCGCGATCTGGCCGGGGCCGAGCCAGCCGGTCGGGGTCAGGTCCGCCGAGCGCAGCGCCGCCGTGAGTGTCGCCATCTCCTGGCGGAGCACTGCGGCGGCGCCGCGGATGCCGCCGCCTGCGGTTCTGATCTGCCGGGCGGCCGTCTTCATGTCCAGGGACAGGCTGATCGTGGTCGCGTGCCGCTCTCCGGCGGGGCCGGCGCGTTCGATCAGTTCGGCGTAGGTCTGGGAGGCCCAGGTGTCGTCGGCGGTGCCGTGCTCGGCCCACCACTCGGCCAGTCCGCTGCCGGAGTCCGGCAGGGTCCGTTCGAGCACTTGCAGGGTCGCGATCCGCCCCGAGCGGCACATCGTCGCGAGCACGCGCCCCCAGGCGGTGACCCGGCGTTCCTGCTCGCCGGGGTCGAGAAGCACGAACGCGGGATGGGTGACTTCGCAGATCACCGTGAGCGTGCCCTGGCGGGGGTCGTGGATCATGCACGCCCCGGTCTCGGGGTCCAGATGCTCCCGGAGCCGGGCCATGTCGCCGGGCAACGCCAGGTTTCCTGCCGGGCGGGGCTTCACGATCCTTCGGCGGTAGAGCAGTTGCCCGCCGGTCGTGCGCCACAGCCACCAGCACGCGACGGGGAGCCATTCGACCATTGGCCGGCCAGCGATCGGCACCCAGGTCAGCACCGCTGAGAGCACCCACACCGGTGCGGTGTAGGCCAGCAGCATCCCGGCCCCGCCGTAGAACGCCGCCAGCACGGTCAGCCCGCCGATGCCGAGGGTGATGAGCTGCGCGACCGAGAGGCCGAGCAGCACGCCCCGGCGGGTGAGCCGGCTGAACTTCATCGGCGTCAGCTCGCTACCGGGCACCTTCTGTTCGGTAGGCATGGTCGCTCACTCCTTCGCGGTCTGCGGCGGGTCGGACTTGGGGGGTGCGGGGGTCCGCGGCTGCGGAGTCGATGGCGGTGGCGGCGTCTTCGATGGCGCGGTGCTGCCGCCGTGGCCCTCGGCGCCGCTCGCGGCGGTCTCGGCTTGACCAGCGACGGCCTGGCCTGCCTTCGGTCCGGCTTCGGCGGCGCCCTTGACGACCTGCGCGCCGACGACGACGGCTGCGGCAGGTCCCGCTGCCGCGCCCGCGCCCGCACTCGTGCCGGCCCCAGCGCCCGCGCTTTCCCCGGCACTCGCTCCTGCCCCTGCTCCGCCAGCACCGCCACCGGCGGCGGGTGCAGGCGTCTTGGGCGGTGGTGTTCCGCCCGATCCGCCGGGCCTGCCCCCGGAACTGCCGCCGCCCTTGGGGTCATCGAGCACCTTCTTGGGCTCGCTGCTCCCCTGGGGCTTGGATGGGATCGGGAGCGGACGGTTGAGCGCGTTCTTCGCCTCCTGCTCGGTTCCCATCTGCTGGTAGAGGTCGAAGCCGATGAACGACACGAAGCGGTAGACCATGTAGGGCGCGAACGCGGCGATGCCCATCAGGACGATGCCGGTGATCGGCTCGGTCACGGCGGCGATGTCCGCCTCGATCGGGGTGGCGATCTGGGTGATCGCCAGCAAGAAGATGACGACCAGCACCAGCTTGGAGACGATCAGCGCGATCACGAACGCCGCCCACTTGCCGATCCAGCCGCGGGTGGCGTCCCAGGACGCGCCGGCGAACGCGATCGGCGCCAGCACGACGCCGACCAGCAGCAGAGCTTTGCGGATCAACAGTGAGAACCAGACGATGAAGACGGCGGCGATCATCAGTCCGGCCAGGAAGATGGTGACGATCGCCCCGACACCAGGCGCGGCGATGTTGATGCCCGCGAGTCCGGCGGCGAGCAGGATGATCTTGTCGCCCATCGTCTCGGTGGTCTCCCCGGATGCCTGGATGATGCCGATGCAGAGCTGGTCTACGATTTCCAGCGCGAGCGCGGTCAGCGTGACCACGACGAACGCGCCGAGCACCGACTTCGCGGCTCCGAGCGCGGCACGAGACAGGGCGGTCGGGTCGCGCTTGATGAGTCCGGTGATGAGTTGCAGGCAGAAGAAGATCAGGACGAGGAAGACCCCGATCCCGAAGATCAGGTTGTAGACCGCCGTGAATCCATCGGCGGTCACGTCGACCAGGGTGGTTGTGTCGAACACGGCCCACATCGCCTCGATCAGCCAGCCGGCCGCGCCGCCCATCGCCTGGGCGAGCCAGTCGAACGGGGCCGCTACGACGGTTGCGGCGGCTTCGCCGGCGACATCGCAGACGGTCGAGATGATTGGCACATCGCAGACGCTCATCGCGAATCTCCTGCTGTGACCGGCCGTGCTACACCGACTGGCCCACGTTCCAGAAGAAGTTGACGAGCGTCACTGCCGCACCGCAGACCACCGCGGCACCGCAGGAGATGAGGACGCCCAGCTTCCCCCTGCCCGCCAGATGCGGGTTCGAGCTGTTGGAGCCGTAGGCCCACACGATCGCGGAGACGATCAGGGCGAGCACGGCCAGGATGAGGCCGATGGTCATCACGGCGCCGACGATGGTGCGGAGCTGTTCGATGCCGGGCAGTCCGGAGCTGTTGGGGTCGATGTCGATCACGGTGGTTACTCCCTCGCTGAGCAGATGGCTTGTGACGGCGAGGTGAACCAGGAAGCGACTGGCGCGAGCAGGCAAGCGAACGGCCCGCCCCAGGCAGAGAGCGGGCCACAGGGATCGTCAGACGGTCAAAGCTGGTTGCCGAGGGCGATGAGCCAGTTCACCCATGCGACCCCGGCACCGGCGAGGGCGGCTGCGCCGACGCCGACCAGCACGCCGACTCTGCCCTTGGACGCGAGGGAGTGGTTGCCGTGCGAGGCGCCCAGCGCCCAGCAGATCGCCGAGACGACGACCATGAGCACGGCGACCAGCAGCACGATCGTCAGCAAGGCTCCGATGACCTGTTTCAGATCGCCGATGCCGCCGAGTCCATCGAAGTCGGGGAAGACGCCCATCACGCGCCAACCGGGGATCGCAAGTATTCGAAGCGTTCGAAATCCATGCTGGCGAGGTGCGCAGGCAGGACCGCCGCCGTCGGGCTAGCGTTGAAGTGTGGACGCATGGACTGACGAGCCGGGTGTGGTGGTGTTGCCCGACGGGCGACGCATCCGCGGCGTCGGCGTGCGCCGGCCGCGCGGCGATGTGCCTGCCCCCGATTTCGCGGTCTATCTACTTGGCCGTGACCCAGCGCCTGGTCCTTGGCCTCATCGCTGGGTGCGGTGGCGAGACTTCCGGCTACCGGACTCGACCGACGACGCGACGACGGCGCTGCGTGAGGCGTGGGAACGTGCCGGTGAGGAGCGAGTCGAGATCGGGTGTGGCGGCGGCATCGGGCGGACCGGGACGGCTTTGGCGCTGCTGGCAACGATGAGCGGTGTCGCGCCAGAAGACGCGGTGGCGTGGGTCCGTTCCCACTATCACCGGCGAGCTGTCGAGACGGGCAGGCAACGACGCTGGGTAGAGCAGACCGCGACCTTGCTTCAGACGGAGCGGGAGTGACCTTGGTCGTCAGCGTCGGGCGGCGGCGTAGGTGTTCCAGGCTGAGCCGGTGAGTTCAGCCCAGCGGGTCGCGGTGGTGATGTGGATGCCGATGAGCGAGGCGAACACGGCGGGCGGGGTCGTGGAGGCCAGGTGCAGTAGCGCGGTGCTCCGGCTGGCGCGGGTGAAGATGCCGAGCTGGTTCATCCGCCGCATGAGTGAAGCGGGATGAAGATGGGTGCCCGCGTTCTTGCCAGTGAACAGCCACCGGGCATCAGCCAGGATGCTCGCAGTGCCGAACGGCTTGACGACCGGTAGCGCGGTGACCAGCCCGTCCAGAGGCGGGATCAGCAGCAGCGGTTCGCGGCCGAGCCGCAGATAGGTTCCCGTGTCGCGGACCTCGATGTCGTCGGTGGTGAGGGCGGCGATCTTCGCGACGGGCTGGGCATAGAGCAGGATCAGGCAGGCGGCGGCGCGATCCTCGATGCTGGCGACGGTGGAGTCGTGCAGGAGTCGGCGGGCAAGGGCCAGCTGATCTTCGGCGTCAACCTGATGGGCGGGGTCTTTCGCCGCGACGGGTTCGGGCAACGTGACTCGGGGTAGGTAGCCGCCTCGTGTGAGCCAGCGGACGAACCCCAGGCGGGTGCTGCGGCTCGTGCTGAGCCAGGCGTCCACGCAGGCTTGCGGGCAGTCGTCGAGGGTGTGACCGCCCGCGGTCAGGTCGTCGAGAAAGGCGTGGGCGGTGTGAATGTCGCTGCGGCAGCGTGCGGCGACATGAGCGGTGAGGTGGCCGTGGCGGTTGGTCTTGGCGCGGCCGACGACGTGCCAGCGGGCATAGCGGGACAGCACGCCGCGCAGCTCGGGATCGGTGATGTCGGCGCCGGCTTCGGCGGCGTGGCGGTGTAGCCGGGCGGCGTTCTCGTCCCGGGGCGGCAACGCGCCGGAGGCGACGAGCATCGCGCGCAGGTAGGTCACCGAGAACACTTGCGGGCGGGCATCGAGAGCATCGTGTGACAGGTCGAGCCGGCCTTGAGCGATGTCGGTGAGCAGGTGCAGGCTCGGCAAGTCGTGCCAGTTGTTCAGCAGCGAGCGGGGTTGGCGTAGCTCGGTCAGGGCATCGCGGACGGGTTTCAGCTCGGGTCGGATCGTGCCGTCCGGGCCGGTGAGCGCGGCGTCGATCTGCTGGGTGGCTTGGCAGGCGAAGCAACGGGGCCGGCCGTGGTTGGTGGTTCGCCGGCCGAGCGACCGCTGGCCGCAGATGGAGCAGTCGATGACCGGCGCTTGGTAGCAGGTCGGGCAGACGTCCGGGCTCGCGGCGGTCGCTTTCAACGCGACTCGCTTGAGCCGGCCGCAGACGCCGCAGGACCGACGCGGGTGCCGGTAGCAGCGAACGCAGAGATTCCGCGATCCATCGGACTTCCCGCCAGCTCGGGTGGCGAGCGGGCCGATAGTGCCGCATCCCTCGCAAGCATCCTCACCGGCGCGGTTTCGGGCGTAGCAGGTGGTGCAGATAGCGCCGCCGTCGCTGGTGCGGGCGTTGACTCGCCGCTGCCTGCCGCAGCCGGTGCAGGTCTCCTGGGGTGAGCGGCGGGCGCGGCAAGCCCGACACTCACCCCGGTTGAGTGTGTGGTTCCAGCGCAGGTTCCTCACCCGTCCGCAGCGGAAACACTCACCGGGGACGATCGTGCTCGCCATCTGGTCCGGTCAGTCCCCAGCAGGCTTGATGACTGCGCGAGTTGGACGGTTCCGGCTGGGCTTGGACTGCGTGCTGGTGCCGGTGGTGCCGGTCTTGCGTCCGCGCCGCGAGCTGGTGGCGACGTAGGGCTCGATCAGGTCGTTGGGGGTGACGTCGAGGATGTCGCAGAGCGCGGCGAGCAGCCGCATGTTCAACCGCTCCGGCTCGCCGGTGACGATCCGGTAGACCTGGGTCGAGGTCATCACCACGCCCCGGTCGGCCAGCAGCGGCACCAGTTCGGTGGTGGCGTTCATGCCGTGCTCGTTCATGATCTTGCGCAGGTGCCAGTGGTAGGCGACGGTCTTCGTCATCAGCGTGATCCTTCCTCGGTTGCGGTCGGTGGGGTGAACGCGGCGTCCAGGGCGCGGCGCAGGGTGCGGTTGCGGTAGTCGCCCGAGACGCCGGTGTAGAGGGCTGTGGTCGATCCCCACCGGTGCCCGACCTGCTGCTGCACGAACAGCGGGTCGAAGCCGTCCTCGATCAGATGGGTCACATACGAGTGCCGCAGACAGTGCGGGTGCAGCGCGGCGTCGAAGCCGAGGTCGTCGCGGTACTCGGCGAACCTCATCCCGACGTAGCTGCCCGTGATCCTGGATTGTCGTTCGGTCGGCCACAGCATCCCGGCGCCTGCCGTGTCGAACAGCGGCAGCACGTCGGTGACGTATTCCTCGATCACTGGGCGGGTCCAGTCGAACACCGCCAGCACCGCCCGCCGACGGGGCGGGGAGCCTTTGCTGGCCTTGCCCCAGCGGACGTTGCAGACCCCGTACCGGCCGAACTCGGTCGCGGTCGGGTTGCGGGTGAAGTCATGCAGGTCCAGCATCCCGACCTCGCGGCGGCGCAGCCCGAAGGCGTAGATCATCTTGAACAGGGTCGCGTCGCGGAACACCGACTTCCAGCCCTTCTTTCCGCGCGTGCGAGCATGGTCGGCGCGATCGTCGGCGTAGTCGAAGAAGGCTTGTACCTCTTCCCGCGACAGTGGCCGGACCGCCGGGCGTGCCTCGTGATCGCTGGTGTGGATCGCGGTGTTCCACTCATGGCAGACCTGCACCGGATGAGTGCCGAACAGTTCCTCGCATCGCTCGATCCAGCCGTAGCGGCGGTCGGTCAGGTAGTCGCAGAACAACGCGACCGCGTTCTGATACGAGCGGATCGTGCCGTGCGAGCACGGCTTGTCGCCGGAGACCAGCTCGGTCGTCCACTCCTCGACATCGGCGGGCGACCACTCCCACGGCAAGCTCCCGCAGAACACGGCGAACCGGCGCACCTGCGACAAGCGCGCCCCGATCGTCTTGGGGTTCAGCATCCGTGAGACCTGCTGCGCCGACCAGCCCGTGAGCATGTCATCGAAGACCTGCTCCGCCGGACGCAGCAACGCCACGTTGCCCGCCCGCAACGCCGTCACCGATCCGGCGCGGTTCCCGTCCTCGAAGTCCACTCCAACAGTCTTACATCTAATGTATGAAAAGTACATCTAACGTAAGACTTGGTGCGTTTCCCCTGGTCAAGAGCCGGGTTCAAGGCTCAGATCAGTGACCCCTGGTACCCTTGCCTGACCAGCGAATACGCACGATTCCGGCCGTCGCGGATTACATCTAACGTAATAATTGCTAGTTTACCTTGACGGTCACGTGCAGGTGGTCGTAGTGCCCGCCGGTCACGTCGGCGGGGTCGTGCATGCCGCCGCCGTTGTAGGGGCGCCAGCCTTCGGCATCGCGGGACAGCGACCAGATTTTGCCCTGCCAGATCAGGTACTCGATGCCGAGAGATTCGGCGTGGTCCTTCATCCAGTTCGTGACCCGCCAGCCGTCCTCGAGCTGCACAGGTGTCGGGTGCGTGCCGATCCGGTTCCCAAAGGTGATGTCACAGGCCCTGCCCAGCGGATGCTCCGACCTCGTGCCAGGCCGGGGCGAGTAACAGGCCCAGGAGGTGTCGGGGAACGCGGCGTGGGCCTGAGCCATGAGGTGCGCCATCCGCGCGGTGATCTGCCCGTCGCTGGTGGGGTCATCGACCATCTGGTCGGGGTCACCGTCCAGCGGTGCGGGATCGCCCGGCGTGCTGCCCGTGGTGTCGCATCCGTTCGGGCTGCCCACGCTGGCTTCGGGCAGGTCTGCCGCGTTGTGGTCGTTGAGCCACTTGGCTGCGTCGACCGCCTCGCCGCTCGTACCGCCGGGCCTGACCTCGAAGTGCAGATGCGGCCCCGTTGAGTTGCCGGAGCTGCCGACATCGCCGATGTGCTGACCGGCGACCACTCGATCACCGCGCGAGACATGGATGCCGTGCTCCCACATATGGGCGTAGGCGGTCGCGACGGTCTGGCCGTCGATCTGATGCTCGATGACGATCAGCCCGCCATACCCGCCGCTGAACTCCGCGACCGTCACGGTCCCGTCCGCGGCAGCGAGGATTGGAGTGCCATCAGGGGCGGCGAAGTCCGTGCCGGTGTGGAACGAGGGCTCACCCGTGATCGGGTGGATACGCGGCCCGAACTCGCTGGTGAGCACCCATGTCCCCTCGGGGAGCGGGAACACCACGCGAGCGGACTGCGCCACCGGCCCCGCGGCGAGCACAACGCTCGCTGGGCCGGCTTCGCCTCTGCCGCCGGTGAGGGCGGCGAGGATGGCTTCAGCGACCGGCTCGTAGTTGCGATAGCGATCCGGGTAGGCCGACACCTCGACGGCTTGCGCGGCCTCGCCGGGGTCCATCTGCTGCCAGCCCGGAATGTCCAGCAGACCGCGCGGGCTCGGGTAGTTCGGGCCGGTCGGGCCGCCGAAGAACGCCCGCGCCTGATACTGCGGGTCCATCAGTTCCGCGACGGTGCCCCAACCCGACTGCGGCCGCATCTGAAACAAGCCGAGTGAGTCGTGATCCGAGCCGTTGCCGTCATTCGGGTAGTTTCCGCTCTCGGGGTACGCGCTCGTGTTCGCCAGCATCCGCAGAGTGCTCTCGGTGAGTGCAGCCATCAGCGCGATCGTGATTCCGGGCCGGCCCACGCCCTCGATCCCGCCGCCGATCGTGATGATAGTGGCCGCGTGCGTGAGCTGGGTCTTGTTGAGCGTGAAGGTGGTGCCGTCTCGGGTGGTGACGGTCAGCGAGTCGGGGACATTCGCCACAGTGACGCTGCCGCCCGGGACGACGCAGCTCGCCGCCGCCGGGTTCATCAGTACGCCGATGGCGAGCAGGATGCTGGCCGGCCCGAACAGCACGAACGCGAGCCCAAGAATGAGGAGCTTCTTCGCCATGACGACTCCCGGCTATCGGAGCGGGTTGTCGAGCTGCGACAGGCGCAGCACATGACACAAGCCGGTGCGGAACTGCGGTGCCGGCGGCGGGCAGGCCAGGAACACAGTGAAGCTCACCGAGTGCTCCGAGGTCACCGGTTCGCCGTTCCAAACGCCCTCGCGATGGCGGGTGCCTTCGATCGTGACCGCGGTGGCACCGGGCGGGAGCTGGCCGTGCTGCGCCTGCTCGACCGCCTGATCCCACGCCTCGGGCACGAAGGAGTCGTCGATCACCAAGTGCTGAGTCGTGGCGTACTGGCGCAGCTCGATCCACGCCTCGCGGGAGGGCAGGTAGGCGGCGATGTCGGAGGCGAGGCCGGCCTGCTCGGTGCCGGAGGGGTCCCCGACCTCCAAGATCGCGGCGGAGTAGTCCAGCGGCATCAGCCCCGAGCCGGTGTCCCAGCCAAACAGTGCCTCGGCGACGTTGCGGGCGAACGCATCCGGGTCGTGCGAGGTGATCACCTGCGGCGGCCCCGATGTACTGGGTTCGGACTCACCCGGGGCGGTGACGGTCGGAGCCGGATCGGGAGAAGGATCGTTTGGCTGTTGGGGGGCCGGTGATGAGCCCGTACACGCCGACGCCGACCAGGAGCAGCAGCACGAAGCCGGCGGCGATCACGGCGATGAGTCGGCCACGAGGCCAGGAGGCGGGATTCGTCTTCATGCCTGCCAGGTGAGCCCGCCCGCGACTGGCGCGTAGGTGTGGTTCAGAGGGCGCGCAGTAACGGCCGGTCCTGTTGTGCCTCGGTGCGGGCGGTGCGGAGCCGTGCGGCGAACTCGGTGGTGCCCGCGACGGCGGCGAAAAACGCCTCGATCTGCTCGTCGGTGAGTTTGGCGGCCAGCTCGTCCACGTCGTAGTGGGTCCACCACGCGTCCATGTCACCCCAGGTCAGCACGAACGCGCGCACCGAGAACCGCGCCGGCCGCTCATCCGCGTCGACCGGACGGCGAGACCGTGCGGCCGGCTTCGCGGCCTTGCCGGCCTTCGCGGCGTGGACGCGAGCGAGTGCTTGGTCGGCCAGCTCGTGCAGTTGGCGATCCCGCTCGGTCGCATCCTCGGCATGCGCGTCGCGGAGGCGTTGGAAGATCGGGTTGACCGGCGCTCCGGCCTCGATCTCCATCAGCCCATCGCGCGCCAGGGCGCGCATCTGCGCCGGCATGGCGGGGTCTTCTGCCAGGCGTTGCAGGAATCCGATCTGCTCCAGTCTGGTGTAGGAGGACGAGCCGGTGACCATGCGTGCCGCCTGCGCGCGGGCGTCCCCGTGCTGACCGGGGACGGGTGGTCCCGCCGAATCGGCGGGACCATGCTTTCCGGGCTCGTGACCGTCTCGGAACTGGGTGGCAGCCTTCCTCCGGGCGGCGTCCTCGGCCATGAGTTCCTTGATCTCCCGGTACAGGCCGGCGGCCTCGATCGGTGTCAGCGGCTTGTGAAGCTGGTTGTCGTCCTGTTCGGCCAGCAGATGCCCGAGCCGGTCGGAGATGCCCGAGCGCACCCACACGCTGACCCGCCGCTGGCCGAGCTTCTTGATCGCCGCGAGCCGGCGTGCCCCGCACACCAGCGTCCCGTCCGGGGTGATCGTCGGCGGCTGCAACAGACCGTCCCGCTCGATCGACGCGACCAGCGCGTCGAGGTCGCCCAGGTCGGTGCGATGCCGGTGACCGACGGTGATGGACTCCACCGCCCGCTCCAGCTCGATGTGACCGGCGCGGGTGTTCATCCCGCACCCCGCGACTTCTTGGTGCCCCGGTTGTGGGTGCCCGGCACCGCCAAGGAGAGAGTGAGCACGAGGTCGTCGTCACGCAGCAACAGCGGCAGCGTCTCGCCGATCAGCAGCCGCAGCAGCAGGCCGCGTCCCGCGCCGGTCGCCGCCAGCTCCGCTCCCGGGGTGCCGAGCAGGGCGCGCAGCAGCACCGCCCACGAGCGGCTGGGCAGATCGAGCAGCGCCCGGGCGTGCTTGTCGCGTCGCAGCGTCTCGTAGGCGGTGTGCCGGTTCCCGACACGGGTCAGCGCCACACAGACGTGCTCTACCGCCGCCCGCGCGGTCCCGGCCGGCCAGCCCAGCAGCACCAGCAGCGTGATCGCATCCTCCACGGCCGCGGTCGCGCTCGTCACTCCTGAACTGTCGCGATCCGGCGGCGCCGTCTCGTCATCCTCACCGTGATGGGCGTCGGTGACGTGGAAGGCCGGGTGGTAGTCGTCCAGCGGGTTCTCACGGTCGGAGAGACGCTCGGGGTCGTGGAACACCGAATAGCGGGGCCGGCGGGCCTGGTGGGTCGAGCACAGCAGACCTTGGCCGCGTTCCTCGGCGATGCAGGTGATCCGCACCGCGTGCGTGACGACCGCCCACGGATCATCGGCCGTGCGGGCGGCCTTGGTGCGCATCACGTCGAACGCCGCTGACGCGGCCTCCCACGGATCGAGGTGATGCTTGTGCGCAAGCGCTGCGTACTTCTCGGCGGCGAACGCCATCAGCTCCGCCGCCGCCGGGTCTCGCTCCCAGGCACCGCGACCGGCGGCGTGGAGCCGATTCAGCAGGGCGCGCAGCCCCTCGCTGCTGCGGTAGTCCTCAGCCGATCGATCATCGCGTGCGTCGGTGGGCGTGGTGTTGTTGGTCATGGTCGGGGCACCTCCTGGCGAGCAGGTGCTCCCGCAGGCGACTGCGGGTTCTACCTCGACCAAGAGGGTGTCCATGACCGGGCTACCGCATCCCGACCCCGGACCGGACCTGGCCCTGATCGGAGCCGCCGTGGCGTCCGAACGCCGATAGCGGCGGCAGGTGTCGGGCGCGCTCACCGACCCACCGCGCGCCCGCCTCGATCGGAGCCCGAACCTTGCGGCTACCGGCCGCAGTGAGGTCGATACCTCGGCGCGACAACCCTCCACCGCTCCGGGCGAACAGGTCGGTTGGGCGCACCCAATCCACGCCCCGGCCCCGCACCTGCGCCAACTTCTCCTTCGCCGCCCTACGAGCCCCGGACTCCTTGATCGCGTCCGGCGTGCCCGCCACCTCGGCATCCTCGGCCGGGTTCGAGGTCGTCCGCACCCGCTGAGCCGGTTCGGGCTCGGGATGGCGGTTGTACTGGTCGGCCGGGTTCTTCTGGTCGTGGTCGCTCATGGTGCGGCTCCTTCCATCGCGGGCTCGGACCCGGACGGGTCCGCCTCATCGGTGTGGTGAGTACGAGCCGTACCGGCGTGCTCGGGACGGGGCAGCCACCGGCCGACCGTCGAGGGATGCACGCCCAGGTGCCGCGCGATGGCCTTGTTCGACCACTCCTGCTCACGCAGCTCGGCCGCCAGCGCCCGACGATCCGGGCCGCCGTCCTCAACCGCCTCAGCCGCGCCGGGCTCGGGATCGGGCAGGTCGGGCGGTTCCGCCTCGCTCTGTGACGACACGGCCGGGATCGGCGCAGCCGCCGGCAGATCGGTGGCTCGGGCGGCGGCGCGGGTCAGAACAACGGTGAGGTGCGTGATCGCCAGCAGCACCACCGGCGGCACCGCGGCCACCGCAGCGGCCAGCGAGCCGGGTACATCGGCGTCGGCGGCGACGACGGCATGCAGGGAGTTCGCGGTCACCGACACTGCCGCGCCGCCGATCAGCAATGTCCACGGATACCAGGCGGCCTTCTCGCCGGCGAGTGCGACCACGGCAACGGTAGACACCACGATTACGCCATCGACGATCAGCGGCCATGCCCACGCCTGGCCGGCCCCGATCCCGGAGCGGAGGGCGAGGTCAGCCAATGCGGTGAAGGACAACCAGAACGCGCCGGCCGCGATGAACACCGTCCCGGCAACCGAGGTGATGACGGCCCAGCGCCGCCCCTGAAGCCTGCTCATGCCAGCCCTCTCGATCTGGATGCCGGCCGTTGCGCCGCATGACGGGTGAACCCAACGGCCGCCCGGCTGGACGGAGCGGGGCGCTCCCGGTGTTTGGTGGCGTCGCCGACGCTGCGATAGGCGCTGTAGACGGTTCGCGTGATTTCCCGCTCGCCGAAGTCCGGCTGCTCCGCTCGGACCAGCGCATCCAGGGCATCGGAGACGGGAACGTTGCCTTCGGCCAGGCGGCACGCGGCCCAGAACAGCTTGTAGTTGCGATCGCCCTTCACCTGACGCGCCAACCACGCAGCGAGCCGGTCCGCGTCCTCCCGCCCAGCGACTCTGCGGTTCTCGGGCATAGGACGGCGCGGCGGTGCAGGGGCGAGGAAGTTCCGTAGCCGCACAGCATCCACCGGCTTCACCAGGCCCGCGGCGACCTGCTCGACTCGGTACGGGATGCGTGCGCCGTCGAGCATGCGCACCGAGGATGGAGCGATGATGTAGCCGCCGTCACCGCGGCAGTCGACGCCGGCCTTGCCGACCGCCCACGACCGTTGCTCTTGGGCTGGGTCGGCTGGGAAGTAGGCGTGCCGCCCGCCGGTCGGCGTGGTCACTGTCGCTAGCGGCTCAGGGATCAGGCCCGCGCGAGCGGCACGCGCGTAGGAGGCGTACCCGTTCGCACCGTGCACATCGATGTCGACCACGACCAGCCCCGACGCGGCGCCGGTGGGGATGCCGATGTTCGCAGTTGGTTGCCATCGCCACCAGCCCTGCACCCGCCGCAGATCATCCGTCGCCTGCGGGAAACCCGAAGGCACGAGCGGCGTCTTCTCACCTGGCGCGCAGGGAAAGACTGGCACCCCAGCCCGCGCCAGTTCGCGTGCCGCATCCGGCAACGACAGACCGTTGAGCTGCTCAAAGACGGTGGCGAGTGCTCCGGGGGCGACCATCACAGCCCCCGCCCCGGCACCGCCTGCACTCTCCGCAGCTCGCGTTCGGGCAGCGGTGTTCGATCCGGTGCCCGCTCGGGTTCCGAGTGTTCGTGTCCGGCACGTTCGGGGGCGTCGATCCGCAGTGACACCGGGTTGCCGTTGCCGAGCTGGATCGTGTCCAGCTCGCCCAGGACCTCGGTGGCGGTGCGCCGGACCTTCTCGCCGGTATCGCGAATCACCTGTACCGGGTCCTTGCCGTCCACGTTCGCCGCCCACCCGGCCACATACGGGATCGTGTAGTCGCTGGTGTCCATGCCGTGCGCGGCGGCGATCATCAGCGCCACCGACTCGGCCTCGACCTCGCCGATCCCGCGATGCTGGCGGGCCTCCTCCTGGTTCGGCCCGTGCAGGCGGACGTGACCCAGCTCGTGTGCGAGTGTTTTCACCTGCGCGGCCGGGTCCATGTCGGTGCGCACGAGCACTTGCCGGGTCTCGTAGTCGGTCATGCCGTTCGCGCCTCGGATCGCGTCACTGTCCGGCATCCGCAGCACCTCGTAGCCCAGCGACTCGACCTGGGTGGCCAGTCCTTCCCACAGTCCGGCGGGTGCTTCGCCTTCTAGGAGCTTCGGGCTCGGCAGTTCCGGCAGTTCGGCGCCGTGAGTCCGGGAAACATCCCAGACATGGGCCGGCACTACGTTGACGACCCGCCGTTGCACGACTTCGCCTGGACGCGGCTTCTCGCCCTTCATCAGACGTCGCCACGAAGCCGGGTCCTTCGGTGTCGCCGTCGCGAACCTCACCCGCACCGGGCTGCGAATCTCATAGCCGCCGCCGGCCTCGGCCCAGCGGCCCATCTTCTTCCAGTCCTGAAACCCGGCCACCCACGTCGGCGTCGGCGTGGGCACTCGGCCTTGCTCGTATGCTTCGAGGTGCTGAGCCCAGATCAGCAGTGTGTTGTTGAACGAGCGGGACCGGAACCGCGCGGCGAACTCCATCGCCTGCCGCCAGTCGTCACCGGACACCAGTTCCTCGACTGATCGCACGATGCGTTCTTCGAGAGCTTCGAGCTTCGCTTCCCGCGTCTCGTTCCTCATAGCCATCGCCTGACCTCCCTCCGCCGGGGCCGCCCGAGAGGGAGCAGCCGTGCGACCACGAGGTGCGCCGGGCGGATCAGGAAGACGAGACGGACGACAGAACGATGCTGGCGACCGTCAGGCTCCGCGACGAACCCGACGAGTCTCTACCGGACTACCGGAGCGAGGGTGTCCTCGGGTGTCGCACGAGCTGATGCTGCGGTTATCGCCGGGGCAGATGCGCGTTTCCGCCGGTTGATTGCGGAACCTTCTCCGTTTCTCAAAGCCCGATAACCGGCGGGAGTCAGCCCGACGCTACGGCGGAACTGGCGCGTAGCGAAATCTGAATCGCTCCAACCCACCTCGCGAGCAATCAGAGCGATCGGCGCATCGGATTCGCGCAGAAGCGCGGCCATCCGCTCGGTGCGAAGCATCGTGAGATAGGCGATAGGAGACTTCCCGAACGCCTCCACGAACAGGCGGCCGAGCTGCGACTTTGAGAGATGTACCTCGCCAGCGAGCTCAGCCGTAGACCATCGCCGCTGCGGCTCAGCACGCAGGAGATCCGCTGCCCTGCGAACTTCCGCTCGCAATGGCGCGAATCGGCGATGTCGTGGCGCGGACGGCCACCTTGTAGCGCGCTGCGTCGGCGACACTCGCACCTGCGAAGTCTTGACGAAGGGCGCGATCACATCGACCAGGCTGAACCAAAGAGCCTGCATCCGGTAGAAGTTCTTCGCGGGACGTCCTTCGATGCTTAATGCCGCCAACTCATCGAGCCAGGGCATCATCCTCTGGGTGCGATCCTCGCCGAGACGGAGCACCTGCGCAGGTTCGGTGTACATCGTCGCTGCGAAGTCCTGGGCGTCGAGACGGTGGCACAAGCTGCCAACATGCTGCCAGAACACCTGGTCGATCACATAGTCCGTGTCTGCGTAGATCGTCGTTACCGTGATGTGACCCTCGGGCTCGCTGCCACACAGAGTGTTCGCGCCCAGCAGGATCACGTCGCCGGGCCCAACGGGCTGTTCACCAAACTCGCTGAAGAGGATCGCAGAGCCATCGCGAACGATGATCACCTTCACGCAGTCGTACGCGACCGGCACCCGGGCACGGGAGATGGTTGCGGTACGAACCATGAGTGGTTCGTACCGCAACCCTTGCCCACTTCGATCAAACGAGCTGTCCGAGGACGCCATTGAGCACCTCGTCCATCGCATTCATGTGCTCGCGGATGCCTACGAACTGCCCATCGAGTCAGTGTTCGTGACTTCGACGTTGGGGAGGGCAATTCGCGCGGCAACGCCTCCTGCAATACAGAGACCGATAATTGCGAGTCCGCTGCTCAGTACGTAGGGCGATATCCCGTGGACGATCGACGTAAAACCCAATCCGACGTAGACGGTGACCCCCGCGGACCCGCCGAGCTGGTCCGAGGCCCGCTGGACCCCGGACGCGACTCCCGCATCCTCTTCTGTGACCTCGGTCACCGCCGCATACTGCAGTCCCACGAGCCCGAATCCCATACCTGCGGCGATGAACAGCATCGCTGGGATCAGCAGCCATGCGGGGGCTTCGAACTGCGCAGCTATAGCGATCACGATCATGCCTACGCCTGCAGAACTTAGGCCGACAACGATGCAAGAACGCGCTCCCCAGCGCCCCAAGAGGCGGGGCACGATGGTCACGGCGCCGATGAGTGCCACGGCAAGGGGCAGGAGTAGCAGACCGGCTTCCAGTGGGGAAAGACCGAGTTCATCCTGTAGGTAGAACGTGAACAGCAGGAACGATGTCGAAAGCGCCGCGCTCAGCAGTGCAGTCGCAAGATTTGCTCGTACTCGTGTTCGGTTGTGGAAGAACGTCAGAGGAACCAGAGGATTCGCGGCTCGGCGTTCCACGGTGACGAACAGGCCTGCGGCGACGCTCGCTCCTATCAGCGCGGCGATTGCTAGCCACGGCAGATTCCCGGTGTTCTCTCCGGCTTCGACCACCCCGAATGCGAACAGCAGGGGTGCGCTCGTCAGCAGAATCGATCCAAGGAAATCCAACGGGGCGCGCTCTTGTTTCTGGTCGCGTGGCAGGAGGACTACCGTGGCGAGCAGTACGAACAGAATGAACGGAACCGCGATGAGGAAGATCCATCGCCACCCCAGGTGCTCGGTGATGATTCCCGAGAGCACGAATCCCAGTACGAGACCGCAGCTCGCCACTGCCGCCCAGACGCTCAGGGCACGGCTGCGAGCCTTCCCTTCGGGAAACAGCAGGACGATCGTTGCCATCGCAGCAGGCAGGGCGAGTGCTTCGCCTGCTCCCTGGAGCAACCTGGCGACAACGAGTAGCGCGAAGGAATCCGCGAGGCCCGCCATCAGCGAGGCTGCTCCGAAGATCGCTGTACCGGTGAGAAGGAGGCGGCGGCGGCCAAAGACGTCCCCCAGGCGGCCACCGAGCATGAGCAAGCCGCCGCCTGCGATGGTGTAGCCGACGACGACCCATGTCAGCCCACGCGGGTCAACGCCCAGATCGTTGCCTATGGATGGCAGCGCTACGTTGACCACGGTGACATCGACGGCGATGAGGAATTGCAGGACAGACAGGCACACGAGGGCTGCCCAGGAACGCGCGGCCGACACTTGCGCTGGCCGCGATGATGAGGTGCTGAAAGACATAAAAGCTCCGCTGCTCGAATGAAGAATCGGGCGACAACGGGTGTCGCTCCGAACCGACGATCAAGCGACGGAACGTGGAACTGGAAAAGTGAGAAGACGTTCCGCCGCTAGCGGAGCGTCTCCGTCACAGCGGCAGCGGCCGCAGCAGAAGCACCTGACATGCCTCCCATTCTAGCCGACAGCAGCGTCGGCGGCAGATGACCCGTGCCACGGGCTCACTCGGGGAGGTATTGCTGCTAAGGCCTGGAGGCTGAGAACACCGTTCCCGAGGGTACTCATCTGTTGGTTCACGGTAAGGCCGTGCTCAGAGGCGCTAACCCATCCAGATGGGAGGCCCATGAGCCACTCCACAAACTCCGGCGACGGCCTCGGACCGTCCGTGTCGTTCAGGAGCGTCGGTGATGGGGCTGGTCGTCCGGTGATGTGCTCCCAACGGGCTATCGCACGGGCGTATCCCCCCAGCGTCGAAGATGCTCTGGATCAGGCTCCACAGGGTCTCGGACTCGTTGTACTTGGCTCGCGAGCCAGGCGGTCCGTTCAGTGCGATGTCGATAACCTGATGGCTCAGAGCGATGGTGCCGCGTCGGGCGCGAACTTGATCCAGTGTTTCGCTGCCACGGGCTGAGTCCGAGGCCAGCGGGGTACGAAACAGTGTCCCGGCGATGGGCAAAGATGAAGATGCGATAGCGGTGATGGGGTGCGCCGACGAGGGAAGCTGGTAGACCGATCCATCGTGCATCCATCCCGAGGTCGGCCAGATCGCCGAGTACGGCGCCGGCTGCCCGGAGAGGTCGAGCTGGGAAGTCTCCCAAGCCCCACGAGTCGGGTTCCAGGTTGCGAACGGTTGCATCGCCGTGGGTTGCAAACTCCGGGTCGCGTTGCGCATCGTCTTTTCCTTCCAATGGTGCACGGACGGCGGGTGAGGACAGCAGGCCCCGCACGTTTTCGATGACGACGAGCTGAGGCTTCAGCACGTCGATCGCTCTCCTCACAGGAAGTCGGTGCCGGGCTGGTCAACCTCTAGGTGCTCGATTACCCGATCCGCCGCGCCCTTCTTCACATGCGCCGCCGACGCGCACCGTCCTGACTCACTCGTCTGTCAGGCCTGCCGGACTCCCTGCCTCCGGCCATCAGAGCCACCACACGTCTTTCAGACGAGGCCGTTGCCGCCCGAGGGCGGCGTGATGGAGGGCGTTGCCCGGTCGAGTGACGCCCCACCTGGTGCCAGGAGAAGGAGGCGCGACGGTGACGGTTTCGATGCGTGTGATGTCGGCTGGAGATGGCTACAAGTACCTGCTGAAATCCGTCGCCGCGGGCGATGGTGACCGTTCGCTCTCGACACCGCTGACCCGCTACTACGCCGAGGCGCGCACCCCGTCGGGAAGCAAAGCTAGCTGCGCCTGGATCGAGTTTGTTCGAAGGAACTCTATCGAATGCGATCGCCCGGTAATGAGCATCCGTTATAGATCGGCCAGTAGGCTCGTCGTTCGTGGCTGATGATGTCGTACTCCTGCGCAGGCGCAACGACAGCGGCGTGTTCGGCCCGGAGCGGGAGCTGGTGTTCTTCGACGAACCGATCCTCTCCGAGCGTTTGCTTCAGATCCGCAGGGTGCAGCTCTGGGCGCCGCACGATGACCGGCTCGGGCGCCTGCCGAAGATCATCGGCCAGATGCAGAACCTCACCTCACTGACGATCAGCGGCGGCAGCTCGGAGCCGTCGCTGGTCAGCGAGATCCGCGACGGCGATCTTCCCGAGTCGTTGGAGGAGCTGCGCCTTTTCGACGAGCACGGACGCGTGCTCACCTGGCCAAAAGTGGTGCTGCCCCGCCTGACGACCCTTTTCGTGAGCGATGTCTTCCGGTTCGATGTCTCAGAATTTCCCAGGCTTCGCAGCGTCTCGCTGAAGCTGGACCGGACAGAGGCGAATCTGCGGGAGGCGCTGCGGCTGCCACTCGATGAGCTGAACGTGCTGAATGTCTCGCTGGACGAGAGGATCTTCCAGATCGTCTCCGCCCGCCCGCTGCGACGACTCGGCCTGCTCTCGGGAACGAAGCTCGCCTCGCTCGACGGCATCCAGGCGCTACCGACTCTCGAATCGCTGCGATTGAAGAACCTCCGGGCGTTGTGCGATATCTCTGCGCTGCGCGACCTACCCGAGCTGGCACAGCTCGACATCCAGTACTGCCGCAAGATTCAGGGCATCGAGGTGCTGGGCGAACTGACGTCGCTCGAACAACTCACGTTGGTCGGGTGCGGCGATCTCGGACTCGCGGGCCTACAAGGCGTTATCGACCGCATTCCCCTCACCACGATCGGCGCGACGAGCTGACCCTCCCACGGGAAGGAGCCCCTGCATACGCCCGTGTTGATCACTGGTGTGTGCTGGTCGGGGAGTCTTGATGGTGGCGCGTTGCGGGGTCTCCGACAAGGCGCAGGTGGTCATGGAGTCGATGCAACAAACCCAGGCAGTGACGCGGTGCCCCAACGCGAACTCAGTATCTCGTCCGCAACTGCCGCGCCGCGATCGCCCTCGCCGCTCCCGTGATCTGGCACCGCACTATTCCACGCTGATGCTCCTCAGAGTAGGTCGTTCTCTGCCTCTTCGATGAGCGCGTGCCACCATGAGTCCGGCCCGGTCGCGGGGCGATCGATAGCGTGCAGCCGCTTGCGGAGCTTCCTCAGCCGTGCGCGGTGAGAGAGTTCCTTACCTGCGGGCAGGACGGGAGGACGAATCTGCCCCTCCCGGAAAGCTCGAAGACGCTCCGCAGCCTGCTCAGCCGTCATCGTCACTGGTGCCGGGGCAGCCGACCCCGAACTCAAATACTCCGCGAAAGCCTCCAAGAAACCCTCGGTCGCCTTCCGGTCGCGGTTGAGCGGGGAAAAGTGGCCCGTTGCAACGTCGCAAACCGATGTCGTCCCGTCACTTTCCTCCATGATCAGGAACTCTCCGCCGTGGACATTGCCGATCTCGCGAGCCCCGGGAACGGTGTTTGCTCCTACCGTCGCCGGGTACAGGTGAATACCGAACGGATGCTCCTCGCGCACGCTCGAATTCTATCGGGCTGGCTCGAATGAGCCGGGAAGCGGGAACCTCGAACTACCCGGTGGTAGCGGTCGCATCTGTCCCGTGTGACGATGTCGATGCGCGTGATGAGCGCCGGCGACGGCTACAAGTACCTGCTGCGCACGGTTGCTGCCGCTGACGGCGGCCGATCCCTGTCCACTTCGCTGACTAGGTACTACGTGGAGGCGGAACCCCGTGGGGCAGCATAAGCAGTCCGGTTGATTGGCTTGTTTCTTCAGATTCAGCGTACGCCGAGCATGGTCTACCAGGTCAGCGGGTCGAGTCGGAGGTAGAAGTCCAGGCGGTCGGGGTCGAGAGTGATGCCGTACCGGGAGGCGAAGTCGTGATCCGCCCGTTGGGCGGTGTCTTCGTTGGGCCAGCTCTCGCGAGCGTTCGCCAGCAGGAGGGCGATGTCGGCGTAGGGGTCTGCCTGTCCGAGTCGGCCGAGGTCAATCAACCCGGCGACCAGCGAGGTTTCGGGATCGATGAGGATGTTGGGGAGGCAGAAGTCTCCGTGGCAGACCGCCCTGTCGGCGTCCTCTTGTTCCTGGCGGGCAGGGAGGTCGCGTTCCAAGCTTTCGAGGATCACCGCGGGTGGGGTCTCGACGAGGTGCTGGGGAAGGAACTCGGTGTGGACCCGGTTCTCGGCGACGGTCGCGCGGGCCAGCGTGATCATCTCGTCCAGCGTCCTGCCGTACGGACACGTACTGGCAGGAGTGCTGTGCAGCCGGACCAAGGTGTCGGTGATCGACGGCCATGCCTGCACGAGATGGGCTGGGTCGAGCCGGTCAGCCGGGACGCCCGCGACGGCGCTGGTGATGAGGCAGGCGCCGTGCTCGGTGGTGTGCCAGTCGAGGACGCTGGGGCCGGGGATTCCGGTGGTCGACAGCCACTCGATTCGATCGCGCTCGGCTTCTAGCGTGCTCGCATCAGCGACGGAGACGACCTTGGCGAACCGTTCCCTGGACACGTGACGCAGCACAATCGCGCCTGACTCGCTGTCGGTGACGCGCGCCCAAACCGAGCTATCGGAAAGCAATCCGGTCAGTGGCACCGAGGGAGACGACATGCCTTTATCATCTCGCGTCGACCGTCCTTCACGTGCCCTGCGCCGCCTCAATCCAAGGTCAGACGGGCGCAGAACGACGGCAGCGCAACGCGCGCGGTGTTCGCTCACCTACTGCGTATGACAGTCTCCATGCGAGTGATGAGCGCCGGCGACGGCTACAAATACCTCCTGCGCTCGGTCGCCGCAGGGGACGGTGACCGGTCCCTGTCGACGCCTCTGACGCGGTACTACACGGAGGAAGGAACACCGCCGGGATTCTGGATCGGCTCAGGTCTTGGCCGTCTCGGGCACGGCGAGCTGGTCGAGGGCGCCCAGGTCTCGGAGGCGCAGCTACAGCTCTTGATCGGGATGGGCCACGATCCGATCACCGGCGAGCCGCTGGGACGTGCCTATCAACAGTTCGCCTCTATCGCCGAACGGGTCAAGCAGCGCGTCGATGCGCTCGATCCCGAGCTTGGGCTGGCGGCTAAGGCGCGGGAGGTTGCCACGATTGAGGCTGAGGAAGCCGAGCGTGGCACCCGTCGCGCGGTGGCCGGGTTCGACTTCACGTTCAGCGTCCCGAAGTCGGTCTCGGCCATCTGGGCGGTCGCGGACGCGGGCACGCAGTCGCTGATCGCTGAGGCACATCACGCGGCGGTTGCAGACCTGGTTGCGTTCCTCGAACGAGAGGTTGCAGCAACCCGCGTGGGTGCAACCGGCCCGGACGGGGCAGTTGCGCACGTCGATGTCGCCGGCGTGACCGCGGCCGCGTTCGATCACTACGACAGCCGCTCCGGCGACCCCCAGCTCCACACGCACGTCGTCATCAGCAACAAGGTCATGACTGTCCAAGACGGCCGCTGGCGAACCCTCGCCGGCCGGCCCATGCACTCCGCCGTCGTCGCCGTCTCCGAGCTCTACAACGCAGCCCTGGCTGACCGGCTCACCCACGCCCTCAGGCTGGGCTGGGAGGCGCGAGAGCGCGGCCGGGACCGGAACCCGGCGTGGGAAATCGAGGGAGTGCCCGACGAACTGGTGTCCGAGTTCTCCACCCGCTCCCGGCACATCGAGGCCGAGAAGGATCGCCTCATCACCGAGTACGCCGCCAAACACGGCCGTCAGCCCTCGGCCCGGACGGTGCTGAAACTGCGCGCGCAGGCCACGCTCACCACCAGGCCGGAGAAACAGGTCAGGTCGCTGGCCGACCTCACTGCCGAGTGGCGGCAGCGCGCGGCTCGCGTGCTCGGGAGGGACGCGACCGAGTGGGCGCGCGCCCTCACCAGCGGCGCCGAGGTTCGCCGGGTGCTGCGCGCCGATGACGTGCCGCTCGACGTCGTGCGTGAGGTCGGACAGAGCACGATGGAGGCGGTCGGTGAGAAGCGTTCGACCTGGACGCGATGGAATCTGCACGCCGAAGCCTCCCGGCAGTTGATGGGCTGGCGGTTCGCCAGCATCGAGGACCGCGAGGCGATCACCGGATTGGTCGTGGACGCCGCCGAGCGCGCGTCTTTGCGGCTGACCCCGCCCGAGCTGGCAACCAGCCCGCTCGAGTTCCGCCGCCCGGACGGGACCACCCGGTTCCGTCCCCGGCACTCGACCCTGTTCTCGTCCGAGGTGCTGCTGGCCGCCGAAGACCGCCTCCTAGCCCGCGCCGACGCGACGACTGGCCCCACAGTGCCGTTGGAGACGGTGGAGCGGATCGCCCGCAAGCCCGACGCACGTGGCCGGGTGCTCGGCGAGGATCAGGCCGTCGCGCTGGCCGCGATCTCCGTCTCCGGCCGGGTCGTGGACGTACTGGTCGGCCCGGCCGGGGCCGGGAAGACGACCGCGATGTCGGCGTTGCGCCGTGCATGGGAGAAGGAGCACGGTGCCGGGTCCGTGGTCGGGTTGGCACCGTCCGCGGTCGCCGCCCAGGTTCTCGCTGACGACCTGGGGATCGCGACGGAGAACACGGCGAAGTGGTGGCAGAACCACCTCGTGCATGGAACCACGTTCGAGGCGGGTCAGCTCGTCATCATTGACGAAGCAAGCCTGGCCGGCACCGCGTCGCTGGACCGGATCACGCACGAGGTCGAGAAGGCCGGTGCGAAGGCTCTGCTGGTCGGAGACTGGGGTCAGCTCCAATCGGTCGACGCCGGTGGATCGTTCGGGATGCTGGTTCACGCTCGCGATGACGCGCCGGAGCTTCACGATCTGCACCGCTTCACCCACGCTTGGGAGAAGTCGACCTCCTTGCAACTCCGTCAGGGCCGTGCCGAGGCGATCGACACGCTTATCGAGCACGGCCGGATCACGGCCGGCGAAGCCGAGACGATGATCGACGCCGCCTACACCGCGTGGCAGCGCGACCTCGCTGCCGGCCTCGCGTCGATCCTCGTGGCCGAAACGCACGAGACGGTCACGACCCTCAATGCGCGTGCGCGGGCGGATCGGATCATCGACGGACAAGTGAACTCCGCCCGCGAGGTCGCCCTGCATGACGGTACCGCGGCCTCCGAAGGTGATCTGGTCATTACCCGCCACAACGACCGGCGTCTGCGCAATGGCAGGGCATGGGTCCGTAACGGGTCTCGGTGGATCGTCAGCGCTGTCCGTGAGGACGGATCGGTGAGCATCCGCCCGGCCGCGCGCAGGTTCGGCGGTGGGATCGTCCTGCCTGCCGACTATGTGGCCGAGCATCTGGACCTGGGCTAGCCGAGGTTCCCTAAACGCACTCACCTGTGATCGTGCGCGTGTGCGCGGTTGTAGTTTACCGGTCGGTGAGAGTTCACTCGCGCGACCGACTGATCATCGCGGGCAGCGAGATCATGAATCGTTAGACCGTGGTCGTGTTTGGTGGGTTTTGAGTGGTGGCTGCTCAGGCATCGCGTTCCAGACTCCGGCCCACTGCTCTGGTGTCAGGTCTCGCGGCAACGCGCGTGTGTCGATGCCACTCTGCCTCAAGAGTTGCTTGGCTTGTCCAGGATCGAGGCGGCCCGCGTTCGCGATGATGCGCTCGAGGGTTCCGCCTCGACCGGTGAACACCGCGCGTACGAACTGTTCGTACCGGCTGCGCTGTGAACCGGGAACGAGAGGATGGTTGCGTCTACTGATCTGGATGATGCCCCCATCAACGCTGGGGCGTGGGCGAAAACCCCAGGAGGGAACCCGGCCGTGGAGGTCGAAGGTAAACCAGGGCGCAGTCTGCGCAGTCAGCATGGTGGAGCCACCGATCCCGCAGCGCTTGCGTGCGACCTCCCATTGAGTGAGGAGCACGGCCTCGGTCCAGGTGCCGCCCCGGAGAAGCCGTCGCAGAATCGGAGTGGTGAGGTGGAAAGGGATGTTCCCTACGATCACGGGATGGTCGAGAGGAACGGTGAGCGCGTCGGCGTGATTGATCGTCACGCCTGGCAGTGCGCTTTGGAGGCTTGCGATCCGATGCTCGTCGATGTCGATCGCAGTCACTGGCCTGCCGAGTTGCGCGAGAGGCCTCGTGAGTGCACCGGCTCCAGCGCCGAGTTCAAGGATCGGCCCCTTCGTCGCCGTAACGAGGGCTGTGATCTTGCTGATAGTGGGTGTGTGGGTGAGGAAGTTCTGGCCGAGTTCGTGTCGGCCGCCGTGGGATGAACGAGGCATGTTCGCGCTCCAAGAAAGAAGGATGGAGCGCCTCGGAAACAGGGCAGAGCACAGAGAAAAAATGGGTGCGCAAGATCGCCGTTCCGAGACGCGAATGGTCTCTCGGATGGACGACGCGCGAAGCGTTCAGCGAGGCGCGCCGTTAGGCGCGGCGGTCGCGGACAGCAAGCGTGTGCGTCGCAGCGAACACGCAAATCAAGTTACCCATGCCAAGCATCATACCCGACGCCAGGATAGGTCATGTGGACCACAGGAACTGCGTGACTGATCACAGGCCGCGCGCTGGTCCCTCGCGGCGCGGGTCATAGCGTTGGGGATCGTTCGCAAACGGACTATGCAGTTGCCTGGCCCGTTCCGTTGCCTGCTGCCGACCACGCTCCTGCTCGGCGCGCTTCGTCTCGATGAGCTTGGCGGCGACGTTCGTCGGGAGGCTGCGGAGTTCTGCACTCTCGACGCGAAGGAAGTCTGCGCGGGTGCGAGCATCGCGGGCATTGCGTCGAGGGTTGAGGGCGCGCATCCCGTACTGGTGAGCGCGGGCATTCTCAGCCCCGTACTCGCTTGCCAAGAGCGCCAGCCGTTCGTTGCGGTGACGGTCAACCGTTGTGGTTCGTTCGGTGCGCGCGGTTTCGACAGCTTGGTTGGCTTCGCTCACGCGGGGATCGGCTTCTGCTCGCCGCTCCGCGACCTGTGTAGCCCATTCGGGTAGTGCGCTGCGGGTTCGTGGCGGTTCGGCGTCCCACTCATCGCGAAGGTGTACTCGGATGGTTGCTGCTTGTTCGCTGGCGGCGCGGTGCTCGTCGCGGGCCTTACGCCGCCCGAATCGCCCGACAGTGGCGAGGCGTGTGCTCGCTGTCCTCTCTGCTTCTACTCTGGCAAGGTACGTCGCTCCGTCTTGTTCGGCTTGCTTGGTGAGGGGCGCGGCGACCTTGGCACGCACCCGCGCGGCCTCTTCCTCGGCCTGGCGAAGCGCGGCGGTGCTCTCGTCGCTCTCGGCCCGGTGCGCAGCGCGTTGGGCATCGAGCCGGTTGGCGGCCTGCTCCCATCGATCCGCATGCCGCTCAGCACGTTCGGCTTCCCTGTCGAGTCTGGCGAGTTCTTCGGTGACGCGCTGGATCGGGCCGTCCTTGACGATGCCACGCACGGCTTCGGCGGCTTGTGCGGTGGCGTGGTCGAGGCCCCGGTCTGCGGGATCGCGCTCCGTCGCTGCAACGAACTGCGCCCGAGCCTCCGCCATATCCTCGGCAACAACGTGCAGCCAGTTGTGCTCGCGGCCTCGGGTCATGCCAACGTAGACGCCTGCCGCGCTCGTCGCCTCAGTCAGCATCGTGTGGGAGGCGTTGACGGTTGCGCCCTGGACGCCGTACGCGGTTGCTGCGTAGGACAGGTGCGCGTGTTCACTCACGTACTCAGGCGGGAGGGCGACGGTGCGGGGGTTCCTGCGCCCGCTGCCGGTCTCGCGGGCGTACACGGTGCCATTACCAGCGACGTGCTGCACGATCCATTGCTGCCGGTTCGCCACGCCAAGCGCGGGGTCGTTCCTCCTCGTCTGGATCAGATCACCCCGACCGATAGGCAGCTCGTCGCTGCCGGTCGCCGTGATCGTGTCATCAACCTCGCCTCGCTCGACCCGCCCCATGCGGATGCGCTCGTTCAACGCCGCTGCCTTGTCGTTCGAGGCGACCGTGATCGCCTCACCCTCAGTAGCTTGCTCTGTGATGTGCTGCTGGGCTTGTTCCTCGTCCGCGTGCAGTATCACGAGGCCCATGGCAGTGAGCCGGTCGAACACCTCGCCGGGGTTCTCCCGGTCGCGCATCGTCAGCGTGAGTGTCGCGTACTCGGCGTCGGCGAACCGGTGCAGCTCGGTCATGTCGTATGTACGGCCCCTGATCTGTGCGGCCATGTCGAGTACCCCGCCCCGACCGACAGCGGGGAGTTGGGCACGGTCGCCGACAAGCGCGACGGTCGCTCCGGCTTCGGTGGTGATGGTGAGGAGGGCGTGGGCGGTGTCTTGGTCGAGCATCCCGGCCTCGTCCACGATTACCCGTTCACCCCGCGACAGCACAGCATCGTCGGGCGGGCCGGTGAAGGTGCGCCCGGTGTCGGGGTCAGCGTCGCCAGGGTGTAGGCGTGTCCATACGCCATCGGAGTTCCATCGCCATCCGTGCGCATGTACGAGCGCCGCAACGCTCGTTGCGGGGATGCCGAGTTCTTCGTGCGCGACCTGCGCCGCGCGCAGCGTCGGTGCAACCACCCGTGACGCCCTGCTGTGCTGGGCGGCGACGTCGATGGCGGTGCGCAGCATCGTCGTCTTCCCGCTGCCCGCAGCACCCTCCACGATCACCAACGGGTCAGATGATGCAACCGCAGCAGCAGCGACCGCCTGCCCTTTGTTCAGCCCCGCTACTTGTGCGGCGTCGGTCATGTCCGGGTGCTTCGATTCTTGCTCTGGGGTGGTGGCGGCGAAGCGGTCGCGGAGCGCGGTTTCGGCGGCGATCACGGTGAGGCTGGTCAGGTGCGCGACATGTTCCGGCGTCGCCGCACCCGGTGGCAGGACGGAGAAGCAATCCGAGACCGCAAGGTCGGTCGCTATCTTGATGAACTCGCGCAGCTCGGCAGGTGTTGCTTGCACTCCGTGTTCGGTGGTGATGCGGGTGACGTGCTCCTGCATGCTGTGTTTCGTCCATGCTGATGATGCGGCGGCGCAGCGATCCAGTGCCCGTGATGCAACCTCCTGCACCGCAAGTTCATCCAACTGCACCGGGCGCTGCACGGTGCTGCGTCGAGGTGCAGCGGGGTCGTATCCGGCGTCGCGGAGTTCCTGCACCCACCACTGCTCGTTCTTCAAATCAGTCGGCTTCTTCCCTGGCCGCTTGTGTGTCCAGGCGATGCCCTGCAACTTCGCGGTCATGATCGGGCCGAGAGCTTCGCCGGGGTGCTCTGTTTCCCATTCGGCTTCGAGCCGGACGAGGTTGCGTCTGATCTGCGCAGACCGCTTCGACATCACCCCATTGAATGGCTGCAACTCAACTACCTCGCCGGAGACGGGATCGAGGGTCAGGCCATGCTCTGCGAGGGTTTGCGCGAGGTGTGGGTGCGCGGCGATGACCGCGGTTCCGAGGGCGCGGATCGCGCCTTGCTGCTTGAACAACGCCGCCGTATCCAGTGCCCGCCACTTCCCAGCCGCAAACACCCGAGTGCCGATCTGCATGTGAATATGCCGGTGCGGATCACCAGCCCGCGAGGTCTTGTGGCGGATGCCGACGACCTGCATCTGCTCGATAGGCAGCACTTCCCGCGCGTCACGCGGCCCGACCCTGATGACGGAGTGTTGGCCGAGCCAGCGGCGAATCTCTCCAAGTGCATCCTGCTGCGCTTGGTCGAGGGCGCTAGATACTTCGGGGTGGAGGGCGGCGGCGACCGACAGGCTCTTGGGTGCGTTAATCGTCATCTCCGCGAACAACGGCGAACCCTTCGACCCCTCACCCGGATTACGTGGCGTGCCCATCGACTCACCCGTGACGGGATCGTGCCAGTCCACCCACCCCTCGTACTCGACCGCCGACAGTGACATTGCGGCGGTGACCTCGCCGCTAGCATCGAGCACCGTGTACTCCGACAAGGCGTTGTCCGCGCCCAGGTAATACTCGTCGGCGCGGGAGCGGTCGGCCTCGACATAGCGGCGCGCGGCAGCACCTGTGCCGCGGAACAGGATCACCCCGCCCTTCATCCTGGCCTCCCTCATGAGTCGTCTCATGAAGGAGGTGCGCACGCCCCACCCGCGGTGGCATACGTGCATCCGTTGTTTCAGAGGCAGAGGGTGGCCGGTGCCGAGCGGTCGGTGGGGTGCTGGGGTTAGGAGCCGGTTACTGGTTCGCTCGGGGCGGGTGCGTCGGAGGCGATGAACTCGGTGATGTGTTGTTGGAGGAGGGCTGCGCCGTCGAGCATGGCTCTGGCTCGGTGTGTCAGGCTGGTTCGTCGTTCGGTGAGCGCGGCCTGTAGAGCATCGGCACTCTTGCTTCCTCGGAGTTCGGTGATGATGGGTCTGATGCGGTCGAAGCGATAGCGTCCTTGCCGGAGGAGATGGATGATTCGGGCGTCTCTGACGTCCTCGCTGTCATAGACCCGGTGGCGGCGGCTGGTCTGCCGAGCTGGGGCGAGCAGACCAGCGTGTTCCCATACGCGGAGCGCTGACGTGCGTATCCCGAGATAGTCCGCGAGTTCTCCGATGGACAACGGCGCGTCCGGGCCGGCGTGATGCTCTACCGCAGCGGCAACACGGGTGAGGGCCTGGCTCGTTTCGGTAAGGGCCTGGCGTTGCTGGTGAAGTTCGTGGTGGCTGGCATCAAGGAGGGCCAATGCTTGGTCGATCTGTCCTGTGCTCAACGCTTCCATGATGGAACGGGCTGATCCAGCGCCGTGGCCGCGTGCGAGTGCCTGATAGCAGAGTAGAGCGCTGAGGTGCGCACCGCGATAGACCCGGTAACCCGAACCTGTGCGATCGGCAGGCGGGAGGACTCCGGCGGCTTCGAGGTTGCGAATCTGTTGGGTGGAGACTCCGGCCCGGGTTGCCAGATCGACGGGGCGCATCATGGTTCCTTTCGAGTGCGAGTTGAGGCTTACACGGCATCAGTCCAGGATTTTCGGCAGTCCACACCCTCCAACCCTCAACTAGCAGTTCAATATTATACTTGAAGTATGAGTGATTCCCCAGATAACCCGACCCGATTCCGCCTGGACATAGACCTGGGAGCCGTCGCGGGAGATCCAGTTGAGGAACTGGCGCGTGTGCTGCGGTACTGGGGCGGCAACATGAAGCATTACGACCTCGCCCAGCCGATTACCGAGACCATCTACGACTCGGAGTATCGAGAGGTCGGCAAATGGTCGCTGTCTTGACCCGCGAAACCGCACCCTAGAGCGACTGCGGATGCTCGCGCCGGAATGATTCCCGGCGCGAGCATTCGCAGCCGTTCCTATCGCTGCAGGGCGGCCTTCTGACAAGTCGTACCTGCGCTGCGCCGGGGAAGCAGCGACGTATCGACTGACGAACGGTTGTAGCGGCGTGCTGGTTCACGTCCTGGCGTGGGTTCTGGTGGCGCACCTCCTTCACGGGAGGTGCCACCGTGACCGAACACACCCCACCCACTACAGGCGACGACGCCGCAGCCCAGGATGGCTCGCCACGCCACGGGTTCGAGACACCAGAGGGCTTACGCACCCTGCTGATCCGGTTGCACGAGGCCGGGCCTGGGGCCTGGCGCAGTGACCGTGAAGCCGCGGAACTCATGCGGTACACGGCAGAGAGGTATCGACGCCTGGCCCGCAAGTACGCACTGGATGAGTGGGAGATTGCCTCGGCAGCATTCGAGGTCATGCTCGCCCCCTCGACCAGGAACGCCGGAAACCCGTGGGCGGTCGTCACTCGCGCGATGAAGATCACCTGTGGCGTCGAAGTGCGGGCGGCGGGGATGCTCGTCTCGCCGAGCAAGGTGCGCCACACGGCCAGAATCGTCGGCTTCCACGACGCCATCCGGTTCGCGGAGCGAGAGAACCTGGCCGACTACCACCCCGCGTTCGCCGTCAACCCCACCACCGACAATGAGGAAGACTTCGACGGCAGCGAGCGCGCTCGGGTCGCTGCCGTCCTATCGGAGATAGTCGGGCTGTTCGCCTCGGCCGGATGGGATGCCGTGCTCGTGACCGACTGCATCGAGCACGTCGCCTACCGGCTCGGCGATCTGACCTCCCGGCCGAACGCGGTAGAGGTGCTACGCCGCGACCGCGCTATCCCGGAGCTGCTCGGGGTACCGTCGACGTCGTGGGCTGCCTTGCTGCGGATCGTGCTCGGGCATCCCGCTCCGAAACACGCTGGTACTGCGACTGGCGACGGGGTGCTGCTGCGCCTGCTCAGCGGCGAACCCCTCGACTCCCTGCGCTGCGACACCGGCCTGCTGGCTGCGATATGGGCCGCCAACCCAGACAAGCAGGCCGAACCCTGAACCACCGCGAGTCTGTGGGAGGGGCGTCGTACCTATCAGCATGAGCATCCCCACCGCACCCGCCTCCGTCACTCCTGACCGTTCCGCGCCGTCGTCACAGCATGCTGCTTTCACGTTGGGAGCACGCCTGGCCGCTGCCTCACGTCAGGCGCAGGGTTTGCCCGCGACGGTGGACGATCCGGCGGTGCTGGACGAACTGCGAGGACTCTGCACGGCACCTCGCCCCAACAAGCGCATTGTCTCGAAGATACGGAAAGGCCCCGCACCCTGAACCGCTTGCGCTGGTCAAGATGCGGGGCCGACAACGCCCTGCGGGTGGCCGTGCTCAGGCTCGCCAGACGAACTCCACCCGGCGGGCCAGCACCTCGGCGCGGTACACGGTGCGGCGGGTGTGGAACGCCTCAACCGTCTCGTTGCGGCGACGTGCTGGGGTCGCACCGTTCATCCCGTTCGGCAGAGCGTGGACGAGCACGGCTTCCAAGATCAGGCTGGTGGCCTGGTACTGCCACAACGGGGTACGCCCCGCCCATTCTTTGGCGACGGTGGTCACGTCGATGCCCGGCCCCTCCTGTTCGGGCATGGCGGCGGCGTACTCACGCCGGGTGACCTCGATCCGCTCGGCGATCCTGGCCCGCTGCCGCACCCACATCGCCTTGTCGATCAACCCGTCATAGTGATCGTCGTCCAATCGGGCCAGGCGTTCCCGGTCAGCATCCAGCCTCGCGGCGAGACCGACCCGCGCACCCGCGTCCACGCTCGGCGTCGCCCGCTTCGACGGGGCCAGGGTGATTTGCTCGAATGTTGCCAGCACCGCTTCTTCCACCAGTTTCGAGATGTCGGCGGAGCGGATCGAGCGGTGACATCCGCCGCGGGTGGCCTGCACGCACTGATACACGTTGCCTCGGTGGAGCATCGCCCGCCCACACGCTGAGCAGCGGATCAGCCCCGAGAACGGATACATGCGCTTCGCCGCCCCACTGCCGGGCTGATGGAAGTTCCGCGCCTGCTTCCGCGCATCGAGCACATCGGAGACCTGCTGCCAGGTGTCCTCATCGAGAATCGCAGGCCAGGCGGCTTTCACCTGCATCTGCGAGGTCTTCGCACGGGTGCCGTCCGGCAATACGGGGCGGTACTCGCGCACGCCTTTGATGGAGGGGCTGCGCAGCACCATCTTGATCGTCTTATCCGACCACGCGCACCCGTGGGTGGTCAGCACGCCGCGCTCGTTCCAGTCCTTGCGAATCCGGTACAGCGACTCACCGGCCAGCACCCGCTGCGCGGCCTCGGCCACCATCGGCCCCGCCACCGGATCAACGACGAGGGCACCGGACTCGGCGCGGTAGCCGAACGGCACCCTGCCGCCGTGCCAGGTGCCCTCAATGGCTTGCTGCTTGGCTGCGCGGGCGACTCGGCGGGCGGTGTCGGCGCTGGACTTGTTCGCCATCGCTACCAGCACCCTGGCCATCGCTACATCCGAATCGGTGTCCAACCGTAGGGAGCCGGTGACCGAGCGCACGGTGAACCCGGCCAGCACTTTCGCGTCGATCAAGTCCTCCAAATCTCTGGGGTCGCGTACCGCTCGATCCAGGTCGTAGGCGATCATCACTTGCGCCTGTCCATCGGCCAGGTGCTTGAGCATCGCGCGGAACTCTGGGCGAACCACGCGGCGCACCCGCTCACCCGATGCCAGCGTGATCGTGCGCTGCTTGAACGCCGACGTGTCATTCTCACGGAACACCGCCGCGACCTCCCAGCCGTGCGCGACAGCGTAGGCGCGGCAATCGGCCTCCTGCCGATCCACCCCACGCTCGGTACTCTCGGGATCATCACTGATCCGCACATACACCACCGCCCGCAACGGCGACACTGACCCCGTACTCTGTTCCTGCTGGTTCTGGCCCATCAGTCGGCCCACCTTCCTACTCGTGTGAGAGGTAGGTGCGTTTACAGAACCTCGGCTACGCGATCACGGCACATCGGGCGCAGGGCGTGACCACGCAGACCTCGCACGTTGTGGTCACCCCGACGACTACGCGGGAGAACTTCTACGTCTCCATGACGCGCGGCGCGGAAGGCAATCACGCCTACGTCGCCGTCGACCGCGAGGATCACGAGCACAGCGAGCCGCACCCCGGCAACAACCCGAACGTCACCGCCCGCAGCGTCCTCTACGGCGTGCTACAGCACATCGGCGCGGAGCTGTCGGCGCACGAGACGATCACCGCCGAGCAAGAGCATTGGGGCTCGATCACGCAGCTCGCGGCCGAGTACGAGACCATCGCGCAAGCCGCACAGCACGACCGCTGGACCGCTCTGCTCACCGTTTCAGGTCTCACTCCCGAGCAGGTCGGCGAGGTGCTGGGCTCCGATGCCTACGGGGCGTTGTCGGCCGAGTTCCGGCAGGCCGAGGCCAATCACCACGACCTCGATGCTCTGCTCCCGCGGCTTGTCGGTGCCAGCAGGCTGGACGACGCCGATGACATCGCCTCCGTGATCCACGCCCGACTCGCGCGCGCCACGACAAGACCGGCCGGGTCTGGTCGCACGCGCAAGGCACCGCGAATGATCGTCGGCTTGGTCCCCGATGCGGGCGGGGCGATGGCCGACGAGATGCGTCAAGCCCTGGATGAGCGCCGCGACCTCATCGAGCGCCGCGCCGACGCCGTACTCCACGGCGCTCTCACCGACAACCAGCCTTGGACCGCGAAACTCGGCGTCGCGCCCAAGGACGCGAAGCGGCGGGAGGCGTGGAGGCGTGCCGCGCGCACGGTCTCGGCCTACCGCGACCGCTACCAGATCACCGACGAGCGCACTCCGTTCGGTCCGGCACCGGAAAGCACCAGCCAGAAGATCGACGCCGCACGAGCACGCGCCGCTCTCAACCGCGCGCAGTCCATCGCGAGCGACGACCCGCCGAGGGACCGGATGCGGCCGACCACCGTGACCCGATCCGCCCCGAGCCTTTGACCCCAGCCGATGTGAGGAGCGAGCGCCGAAGGGTCGTAGGTCAGAGCGAGCGTCCCGGCGCACCCGGCTCGGGGCGGCGGTGACCGAACTCCTGTCCCAGCTCGGCCCGGGTCACCCCGCGCTTGGGCGGATCGTCGGCATCGAGCAGGGCGATCATGTCGCTGGGCTGGGTGATGAGGGACGCGAAGCGCTGCTTGATGAGTTCGTTCGGCCCAGTGCTGGCGGCGCTGCTCACCGGGCCGGGCACCGCACCGACGCCTCGACCCAGCTCCCGTGCGGTGAGCACGGTGGCCATCGACCCGGACCGCACACCCGCCTCGGGGATCACAGTCGCGCCCGACAGGGCGGCCATCAGCCGGTTCCGCGCGATGAACCTGTGCCTGGTCGGCGCAGCCCCCGGCGGCAGCTCACTGACCAGTAGACCGACATCCCCGATCCGACGCAGCAGATCGCTGTGCCCGGCCGGATAGGGACGGTCTAACCCGCCCGCAAGCACCGCGACCGTCTGCCCGCCGGCCGCGAGCACCGCACGATGCGCGGCTCCCTCGATCCCGTAGGCGCCGCCAGCGACCACAATGCGTTCCTCGTCTGCCATCCCCGTCGCCAGGTCGCCGGTGACATGCGCCCCGTAGGACGTTGAGGCGCGGGAGCCGGTGATCGTCACGCGATCGCTCAGCGCCGCCGTCAGGAACGACGTCGCGCCGCGCGTCCACAACAGGTACGGAGCACGCTCACCCAGATCATCCAGACCGGCCGGCCACTCCTTATCCGCCGGGACGAGAGTGCCGAACTCCCCGCCTTGCGTCTCAGCCACCCGGTTGGGCAGGTCGGGTGTGATCCGAGCGGAGAGCCGTTCGCGCCACATCAGCGCATCCGCGCGGGCAAGGCCCGGCACCGGATCGTCGGACTCGACCAGCCGCAGCGTCTCGATCCCGCCGACCTGGGCGAGGACGCGGCCGGTGGCGGCGTCGTTTGGCTCGGCGACCATCGACAACGCGACTCGTGCCATCCGCTCACCCTGCATCTGCTCCGCCAGTGTCGCCATGATTGGTGTCCTCTCGCTCCCAGGTCACCGACGAGGTACACGCCCGCCCGCCGACGACGGGTTCCCTCTGTCAGAGCACGGTCGTAAACTGGACGACGAGGCAGGTTTTTCAGCTACGCGGGTCCTGCGGGACAGCCCCTTCGAGGGCACTCGGTTCATAGCCGCCTCCACGACGGAACACCGTCGCGCTATGACGAGGAAAGAGAGACCCGCGATGCTCCGCACATCGGTCGCACTCAGCGCACGAGGCTACGGCTTACTCCGCTACGCACCCACCAACCTGCTGCTCAACGCCATCCGCACCAGACACGGCCTCAAGTGGGGCATCCCCGCGACGCTCCTGGGCGTGCCCTACCTCTACGCCGCCGCGATCTGCACCACGATCATCAACGACGGCGGCTCCGGCTGGCTCTACCTGCTGGTCCTGGTGTTCGTCTGGAACGCCTTCAAGTTCCTTTGGATCGGCCCCGTCAGTCTGATCCAGCTCATAAGTGTTCGTGCGGCGGAGCGTCGCAAACGGCAACCGGTGCCGTCCTCACGTTGACGCGCAGGCGAGCCCACCGCGCCGTAAGGCACTGACCACGACACAGCCGCATTCGGCCGGAGCGTCCCTTCACGGTGTACCGCACCGATTCGGCGTGTCGATGGCTCTGTGCTGTCGTTACAATTAGTATTCGTTACATGCAGGACTTCACGAGCTTGAGCGACGCGGGCCTCACTGACGTTGATCGAGCGCTGCGTCATGAGCGGCTACGTCGCCGTAAGGCGTGGCGCAACTGCGAGCGCTGCGATCAGGCGTTCCTCGGGCGAGGTGATGCGCGCTTCTGCTCGGCTCGCTGCCGAGTCGCCGCGCATCGAGCAGGGAAGGAGTCCTGATGAGTGACACGCTGCGGGTTGTCGCGTCACGTCGTTACGGGACGCTCTCGCCGCTCCGCTATCCGGGAGGAAAGGCGGCGCTGGCTGGTTTCTTTGGCGACATCATCGATGCCCTCAGGGTCGAGCGCGCACGCTATATCGAGCCGTATGCCGGCGGTGTGGGAGCTGGGATTGCGTTGCTCCGCGAGGGCATTGTCGAAGAACTGGTTGTCAACGACATTGACCCTGCGGTGTACGCCTTCTGGAAATCTGCGGTCGGAGACAATGCCAACTTCGTTGAAATGGTTGCGTCCGTCCCACTTACGATCGCTGAATGGCAGAAGCAGCGAGAGATATACCGATCGCGCGACGAGCGAGACTCGCTGCGCCTTGGGTTCGCCTTCTTCTTCCTGAACAGGACTAATCGTTCAGGAATTCTGAATGCTGGGGTCATTGGAGGTCAGCGGCAAGAGGGAAGATACAAGATCGACGCCCGCTTCAATCGTGAAACGCTCATCGAACGGTTGACTGCCATCGGAGGCTTGGCCGATCGGATCACCGTGTCGGACCTTGACGGCAGGACAGTGATCCAACGCTACGCTCAGGACGATCGAGCATTTATGTACATCGATCCGCCCTATGTTCAGGCAGGATCTCAGCTCTACCTCAACGCGTTCGACGGCAGGGATCACACGGCCCTCGCGGCAATCGTCAATACGGTTGAGAAAGCGCACTGGCTCATGACATACGACACGGCTCCACTGATTGAGAAGCTGTATCGCGAGCACTTCCAATGCCGCTTGGAGCTGACTTACTCCGCGCGGTATCCGGGGCGGGCCGAAGAACTGCTTGTCGCATCGCCTGCGGTCGCCGATGTGGTCAAGGTGCTGCAGGGACAGTCGGTGATGGCGGACGCAACAAGCGCCTGAGCAGCGGATTGACCACCTTCCACGCCTGCCGAACGTCCTCTGCGGTCACTGACGCATCTGCGCTGTGTGCAATGAGATTGAACCACTGAATAGAGCCATGCTTGTGGGCGTTTCCCGACTGTATGGCTCCGATGGTCGATTTGAGAGTCTTCTCCGAGCCATAGGTTTGCGCGACCACTCTGAAAACCGCACTCAACTCGCCTGTCGCGGGCGTTGCGGAGCCCTCGAAATGGACCTTGATGGTGGCTTCGAGAACAGAGCGCAATAGGATCGCAGATGCGATGGGCAAGTTTCCTAGGCTGATCCGCCGTAACTCGAAGTAGCGCAGCTTGAGGTTCAGTGGTGCGTTCTCGTAGTCGAGGCCAGAGAGATCGAGTGTGTCCTTTGTGTCTGGATGGTTCGGTCCGCGGCTTCCTGTTCCGCTCGGAGGCTCAGGCTGGGGTGGCGTTGCTCCGCCGCTCTCGCTGCCGGGACCGCTTGGAGGCGTCCCGTGGCTGCCACCTTGTGACGGTCCAGGCGGAGCCGGTGGTGCGGGCGCGGCGGGTGATGGTGTCGGCGTTGCCGTAGTGGATAGGCCGTTGAGACGGTCTACAAACGGTTGGTAGGCGTCATCACGCTTCTTGAGCTCTGGGGAGCGGGTATTCAGCCTTCCAGCGCGAAACTCTCCGACTAGATACTCCAATGCACGGAGCTTCTTCTTCGGAAGTTTCGACGCGATCTTTTCAGGACTCGATGATCGAGGAAGTAACATGCCGTCTCTATCGAACTCCACCCCGATCGCCGCCGCGATGTCCTTGCTTCGGTATGCGTACTCAAAGGCCGACATCGCCAAGTCGTCGCTGGCGGCGTACTGCCGGAGGGTGTGATCGGGGAATGGCGCAGCGGCAAGGAAGCGTCGCATCACAGCCATCTTCATGAACCTTGCGACCTCGACATCGGGGTACTGCGCCTTGACGTCCTCCACAGTCGTCTGGTCGTCCACGAGTGAGTAGTAGAAGGTTGCTTGTTGGTCGCGGCTCCACCGCTTCTTGGAGATGCCAGTGTGCAGTCGGGCAACGTGCGGGGCGGCGGTCGCGCGATCAGGCGCCACGATGACGCGGATTCGTTCGGGGAGGTTCTCTGCCTCGACTGCGTACCGCTTGAGCAGCGAGCGGATCTCGGCTTCGTGACCAGGCACGATCGTCGGGTCGTGGAGAGCCTTGAGTGCGCTGACGCGCCGGTTGCCTTCCAGGACGATGTACGAAGGTGGCTCATCCTGTGACTCCGCCGCGATCACGATCGGCACCTCGTTGTCGAAGTAGCCGTCGCGAAGGATCAGCCGCGCCGCGCCGAGGACGTCCTCCGAAGCGAACAGATACTTCAAGGCTCCAGCTTCATCGTCGCGACGAGTCGGGATGCGGTAGTTCTCCAGGTCGAGCAGGAGCCGGCTCAGCTCGACCTCCACGATGGGTAACTGCTCGTAAGCCATGTCCAGCCTCGTCTCGGTGATCCGTCCGGCGATCTACGCCCTCGGTGCCGAACGGACGAGAGCTGTTGTTCAGTCCTAACCGTAGCCGCGCTGTTTCGCGATCGGGCTGAGACACGTCGAGGCGCATCAACCGAAGCCCATCTGACGCGCGAACGCACGAACCGGTTGCCATAGGTGCCCGTGACGCCGTGACAGTTCCCGACGCGGGCAGAGGGCCAGGCGCGGGACCACAGGCGTGCAAACCATGCAGCCTGCCGGCGACGCCGCGTGGGTCGCGTGAACTGCGGAACCAAACGGAAACGAGGCCGAGCTGCCACTTCGGACGCTTCTAAGGAACCTGTCGTCGCGTGTCTCACGGGACGGCCATGGTGCGTCGCTGCCTGGTGCTGCCCACAGTCCGTGGGACGATAGGCACGGGAGCCGCCGTTTCCGAGCGGGAGAAGGTCCGGTGAATCACGCTCATCGTCCCGTTGCGAGCCGAGCGCTCAACTTGCATCGGGGGTATGCAAGGAGTAGCCAATGAGGGTCGCGCGCATCCGTATCGGACACTTCCGGGGTTATCGCCATGCAGCGCTCGTGGTGCCAGAGAACATGGTGCTTGCAGGTGAGCCGCAGGCGGGCCGCACTGACATCGTCGAGGCTCTGCGCCGGGTTCTCGACGCCCGCAGTACTCGGTCCCGCGTGAATCCTCTCGACGTCTACCGACCTGCTGACGGCGATGAAGAGACATTGACGGAGGTGGAGGTGACTCTCCTCGACCTCGGGGAGGACCTCGAAACTCTTCTTAGCGAGAATCTGGAAACGTTCGACACGGCAACCGGGGAGATCGCCACGCCAAGCAACGCGGGCGCCGCGGTTCTGGGCGTACGTCTGTGCTATCGCGCACGATATGACCTCGATACGGACACCGGCGAGCACTGGGTCGATTACCCGGCGCGAAGTGATCCCGCTGCCGGTGTGTTCAAGAGAGCGAGCCGGATCGAGCGTGAGTCTCTGCCTGTCCAGTTCGTTGACAGTGCGCCGGCTCTCCAACTGCGAGCAGAGGGAGTCCTGAGAGCACTCCTTGCTGATGCCGACCCTGGTGGCCTGGACAGCGCCCTCACCGATCTGGATTCGGCCGTCCATGCTGCAACCGGGTCGTTCTCTGAGACGGAGGTGGTCACCAGCGTTCTGGATAAGGTCATTGATTCCGGACCGCAGACTCTCTTCGGTATCGATGACTCCGCCGACATCAGTTTTCTGGCGGATGACGGTTCTATGGCTGCCCTCCTCAGAGCGCTTCAACCAGCGATCTCGATGGGTGCGGCCGGGGCCCTTCCCGTCCGTTCCCAGGGGTCGACTCTCGAGAGTGTGCTCTCGGCCGCTGAAGCCATCGCAGCCGCGCGAGATGCACAATCAGGCGTCGTCATCATCGGCGATGACTTCGGAGATCGCCTTGACGCATCGTCATCTGAACACATGGCGCGGCTCATCCACGTAACTGCAGGGCAAGCGATCCTCACAACGCGCCGTCCTGAGGTAGTACGAGCATTCGATCCCGGTGAGCTGGTTCGGCTCACAGTCAGCCACGGCGAGAGACGACAGCACCAGCTTTCTGCAGTCACGGACAAGACGGGCCGAGTCAACCGGAGGCTCATCCTGGAGCAGCTTCTCGCAGCGCTGAGCGCGAGAACCGTTGTCCTCCTGGAGGGGCCACTCGACGTCGAGGGGTACGGCGCGCTCGCGTCGCGACTCTTCCGGAAGACGAACGAACCGCACCACAGCCTCCCCGCTAACGGCATCCGCCTGGTCGCCCCGCCAGGGTCAGACGGAGGAGTTACCCGGCTCCCAGCCATTGCCTCGATCGCCCTTGAACTCGGATTCCACGTCCGAGCGATCGTCG